>DAIUEP010000083.1:0-18326 GCA_036845065.1 Xanthobacteraceae bacterium
ACCGGCACCGAGCCGCCCAAGCTCAAGGCGCCGCCGAACGCCGCCGACTGTCACATGCACATTTACGATCCGGCGCGCTTTCCGATGCCGCCCAATCCGCGCGCGGCGCCGAGCAACGCGGCGGTGCCGCAATATCGGCTGCTGCAGCAGCGGATCGGCACGACGCGCGTCGTCGTGGTGCAGCCGCGCAACTATGCGACCGACAATCGGGTGACGCTCGACGCGCTCGCCCAGCTCGGAGCGAATGCGCGGGGCGTTGCGGTCGTCACGCCCGCAATCACGGATGCGGAGCTGAAGGCGTTCCACGCCGGCGGCATCCGCGGAATTCGTTTCAGCTTGGCCGATCCGTCGTCGCGGGCGGTCACGCCCGACATGGTGGAGCCGCTGTCGAAGCGCGTCGCCGATCTTGGCTGGCACGTGCAGTTCAATGTCGACGGCGAGATGATCGACGAGATGGCGAGCGTGTTGCGACGGCTGCCGTCCGCGATGGTGTTCGATCATCTGGCGCACCCGCCGCTGCCGGCGGGGACCGAGCATTCCTCGCATCGCGTGGTGCGCGAGCTGATCGACAAGGGCCGCACCTGGGTCAAGCTTTCGGGCGCCTATTCGAACAGCAAGGTCGGGCCGCCATCTTATCCGGAGGCGACCAAGACCGCGCAGGCCTTCGTCAAGGCGGCACCGGAACGCCTCGTTTGGGGCAGCGACTGGCCGCACCCGGGCCTGCCCAACAACAAGCCGGACGATGCCTTGCTGTTCGACCTGTTGAGCGAGTGGGCGCCCGACGAGGCGACGCGCAATCGCATCCTGGTGCAGAATCCGGAGACGCTCTACGGGTTCGGCAAGCCGGCGTGAGCTATTCCGGCACGATGCCGGCGTCCTTCACCACCTGCGCCCATTTGGCGATCTCGGAGGGAATGAAGGCGGCGAGCTCGTCCGGCGTCGAGGTGAGCACGTCGATCGCTTGCGCCTGCAGCCGCTCGTTGACGTCGGGGCGCTTGAGATAAGCCGTGAGCGTGCCGTTGAGGCGGTCGACAATCGGCCGCGGCGTGCCGGCGCGCGCCACCACCGAGAACCAGCCGCGCGCGCCAAAGCCGGGCAGCGCCGCTTCCGCGATGGTCGGGATGTCCGGAACCGTGGGCGCGCGGGTCGGCGAGGGCACCGCATAGGCCTTCACTTTGCCTTCGCGGATATGCGGCAGCGCGACCGCGAGGTCGACCATCATCATCTGGATCTCGCCGGTGATGACGCCGGTCAGCGCCGGCGCGCTGCCGCGATAAGGCACATGCTGCGCCTTGGCGTCGATCGCCTTGAGGAACATTTCCATGAACAGATGGTGCGGCGTCGAGGCGCCGGAGGTGCCGTAGCTCAATTGCCCCGAGCGGCGCTTGATCAGCGCGATCAGCTCCGGCAGCGTGCTGGCGCCGAGCGACGGATGGGCGACGAGCACGAACTGCGCCGAGCCGACCAGGCCGATCGGCGCGAAATCCTTGACCGTGTCGTAGGGCAGGCTCTTGTAGATGCTCGGTCCGATCGCCAGCGTGGTCACCGGCGCGAGCAGCAGCGTGTGGCCGTCGGGCGCCGAGCGCGCGACCGCCTGCGCCGCGATGACAGTACCGGCACCGAGGCGATTCTCGACGATCACCGTCTGCTTGAGCTTGTCCTGCAGCTCCTGGGCGAGCATGCGGGTCAGGATGTCGGTGCCGCCGCCGGCCGGGAATGGGCAAATGAATGTGATGGCGCGGGTCGGATAGTCCTGCGCGACCACGGGCGAGGCGGCGAGACCGACGCAGAGGCCAAGCAGGAGCGATCGATACATGGTCCCTCACCTCACAGGCAGCGATCACGGACATTGTGACACAGCAGGCCACATGGAGCCAAATGGCTGAAAGCGGCAGTGGAATCCGAATTTTGCGTCGCGTCATCCCTGCGACGACGTTATCCTGCATGGCGATTCGTCGAGGGGGCGATGGCGAAGGCGGACGAGCGGAGCAGGGCGGCCAAACCGCGCACCGGGCTGAAGCCGGCGCGTGTGTCGCAGCGTCGGTTGGCCGAGCCGGTTGAGCCGGTCGCGGCGCCCGCGCGGCCCGGCCGGGCCATGGGCCTCCAACTCGCCGCCGAGGTCGCGCGGCTCGAGCGGGAACTGGCGACCGCACGCGCGCAGGTGGCCGAGCTCGCGGCGCGTGCCCAGATCGATCCGTTGACCGATATCCTCAACCGGCGCGGCCTGGAACGCGAGTTGGCGCGCTCGCTGGCGCATGTGAAGCGGTACGGCGCCAGCGCCGCCCTGGTCTATGTGGATCTCGATGGCTTCAAGCGCGTCAACGATCGTCACGGCCATGCCGCCGGCGATACGGTGCTCAAGGCGGTGGCGATGGTGCTCGCTCGCCATATCCGCGAGTCGGATGTCGTGGCGCGCGTGGGCGGCGATGAGTTCGTGCTCCTGTTGTGGAACTGCAGCGAAGCAGACGGCCACGCCAAGGCGCAGGCCATCGAGGCTGCGATCGCGCGCATGACCCCCACCCATGCGGGGGCAGCCTTACAGGTCGGAGCGTCATGCGGCGTGGCGCCGCTGTTGCCGCTGGATCGGCCGGAGGATCTGCTCGATCGGGCCGACCGCGCCATGTATGCCCGCAAGATGGCGCGCCGGGGCCTTCGCCGCGCCGTCTGACGTCGCAGGCTCGGCCTTTCACAGCCGATTTACCGCTGCTGGCACAATGTGCCACATTCGCAATATGTCGAACGTGGGCTATCTGCAGGTCAGCAGCTCTCTAGGAGGATCTTCATGGTAAACCGTCTGGCCCTGATCGCGGCGGCAGTCATGGTGCTGTCGCCGGCGGCCGCCCAGAGCCCGGCCGATTATCCGAACAAGCCGGTCAAGATCATCGTGACGGTCCCGGCTGGCGGCGGCGTCGACTCGGTGACGCGCATCTTTGCGGAGCAGCTGCAGCAGAAGCTCGGCCAGCCGTTCGTGTTGGAGAACCGCGGCGGGGCAGGCGGCAACGTGGCTGCCGAAGCGGTCTTTGTGGCGCCGCCGGACGGCTACACGCTGATGGCCTCGCAGCCGGCGCCGATCACCTCCAATGTGGCGCTCTACAAGAAGCTCAACTTCGATCCGACCAAGTTCGAGCCGGTCGCGGTCATGACCAAGTTTCCGAACGTGCTGCTGGTGCGGAATGATTTCCCGGCCAAGACCGCGCAGGAATTCCTCGCCTACGCAAAGACCAATTCGGGCAAGCTCAACTATGCCTCGCAGGGCGTGGGCACGACCTCGCACTTGACGGCCGAGCTGTTCATGACCTTGACCGGGATCAAGATGACGCATGTGCCGTATCGCGGCACGGGTCCCGCGCTCAACGACATCGTCGCCGGTCACGTCGACCTCATATTTATGGAGCTGTCGTCAGCCTACAAGCTGCACGATTCCGGCAAGGCGCGGATTCTGGCGGTCGCGACCGACCATCGCATGGACCTGCTCAAGGACGTGCCGACGATGATCGAGGTCGGGGTTCCGAACTTTATCTCGGACACCTGGAATGCCATCAGCGCGCCGCCGCGCACGCCGGCGCCAATCGTCGCCAAGCTCAACCGGACCATGAACGACATCATCAAGCTCGATGAGATGAAGAAGCGGTTCGCCGAGCTCCATCTGGAGCCGGTCGGCGGCAGCCCTGAGGATATGCGGAAGCTGGTCGAGGAGGAGACCCGCCGCTGGGGCGAGGTGATCAGGAAAGCCGGCATCCAGCCGGAATGACGTTCAAGCAATAATGGCGTTCACGCAATGATGTCGGGCGTGAGCTGGTCTTCGATGTGCGAGATGCGATCGCGGAGATAGAGCTTGCGCTTCTTCAGGCGTTGCACCTGCAGCAGGTCGGAGCCGGGCGCCACTTCCAGGGCCGAAATGGCGGCATCGAGGTCGCGGTGCTCTTGCTGCAGCCGCCCCAGCTGCTCCCGCAACTCGCGCTCCTCGTCCTTGCTCATTGCCACCGCTGGTATCCCAAATCCGACTTCCGAAGCAGGACACTAGCATTGTATGGTTAGTTTTGGATTTGAAGTTCCTATACGTGCTGGACGGAATTGGTGGAGAGGGACCCCCAACCACCTGCATTTCCAATATATTACCTCGGTTTACCGGGAGGCAGGCCGTGGCCCTGGCGGGGCATTGCAATCAGGGGATTGCTGCAATGCACATCCTAAACGAGCGTCGACAAGGGGGATGCTTGGTGTAAACTTTCAGTGTCAGGCACCAATCTGACCAAAGGAGACATGCCACATGTCCATTCAAGCGCATCTTGCGGAACTCGAACGACGCCATGAGGCCCTCGAAAACGAGATCAACGACGCGCTCGCGCATCCCTCGACCGATGACCTGAAGCTCGCCGAGCTCAAGCGCCGTAAGCTGCAAGTGAAGGACGAGATCGCGCGCCTGCGCGGGGACGTCAGCGTACACTAGGCGCGCTGTTAAAGGCCCTTGGTTGCCAGCTCTGCGTTCGGGAGGCGGGCGGAGAGCATCAGTGAGCTTTTATTTGAAATCTGGTGCGCTTGACGTGCCGGGGTGGATTGCATGCGTAAGCTCTCAATCGCTGTGGCGCTGGCCTTGATCGTGGCCGCCTTTGGCGGGCCGGCGTTTGCTCAGTCCTATCCGACTCGCACGGTGACGCTGGTGGTGCCGTTTCCTCCTGGCGGCGGTGTCGATGCGCTGGCGCGCATCCTCGCCGAGCGGCTTTCGGTCGCGCTCAAGCAGAGTGTCGTCGTCGAGAACCGGACCGGCGGTGGCGGCACGGTCGGCACGCGCCAGGTCGTCAAGGCCGAGCCCGATGGCTACACCCTCATGCTCGCGCACACCGGCACGATCTCGATCAATCCAAGTCTCTACGCCAATGCGGGCTACGACCCGCGCAAGGATTTCGCGCCGATCGGTCTTATTGGCTCGATGCCGGTCGCGCTGATCGCGCATCCGTCGTTCCCCGCGAAGACGGTCGCCGATGTGATCGCGATCGCCAAGCGCGACCCCGGCAAGCTCAATTTCGGAACATCCGCTGTCGGCACCGGCGGCTATCTCACCGCGGAATATTTCAAGTCGGTGGCCGGCCTCGACATGGTCATCATTCCCTACCGCGGGACCGCGCCGCTGATGAACGATCTCATCGGCGGGCACGTGCCGGTGTCGTTTGGGGTGCTGCCGCCGGCGATCGGCAACATCCAGTCCGGCACCTTGCGCGCGATCGCGGTGACCGGAACGCGCCGCTTCAGTCTTCTGCCTGACGTGCCGACCGCTGCGGAATCTGGCCTGCCCGGATTCGACGCCGTGCTGCACTACGGACTGGTGGCGCCCGCCGGGACGCCGCGCCCGATTATCGAGCGGCTCAACAGGGAATTGCGCATGCTGGCGGAGAGTGACCTGGTCAAGCAGCGCATCCAGGCCGAGGGCGGTGATGCCATGACCTCGACGCCGGAGGAATATGCGAAGGATATCGACCAGGAAGAGACCAAGTGGTCGACCCTGATCCGGAAGCTCAATCTCAAGGTAGAGTGAGCTTCTACGGCTTGATCACCACCTTGGCGCGTTCGATGAATTCCTTTGGCGTTGCGTAGAGCTTTGCGATCAGGTCCTGCACCTTGCCGCCCGAGAGCGGCGTGATCGAGATCTTCATCTTGTCGGCGTCGGCCAGAAACGCCGCGTCCTTCATGGTCGCGTCGAAGGCCGTGCGCAGGATGCCGAGCGGCTCCGCGGGCGTCTGCGGCGGCGCGATGTAGGAGCGCTGGAACACCTGCTGGCTGACCACGAGCTCGGCGACCTTGCGGTCATCGTCCTTGGGCACGAATGTCCAGATGTGGGGTACGCCGCGCTCGGTCAGCTCCTCGAGCGGCTCGAGGCTGACCTGCACCAGCACGTTCACCTTCTTTTCGCTGACCCAGTCGCTCTTCTGCGACTTCACGCTCGACCAATCCCAGCCGCACATGCCGTCGACCTCGCCGCGCTCCATCGCGAGTGCGACCTCGACTGTGCCCTTGTAGCCAGACACGACCTCGAACTTGGTGCCGGCGGTGTGGTTGTGCATGTAGGCGTAGTCGCGCGTTGAGCCGCCGGCGGAGCTCGCGCCCAGCACCGTCTTCTGCCGCTTTGCATCCTCGAACGTCTTGATCTTCGAGGTGTCGTAGGTCACGCAAACCCGCACGCCCGAATCGGCCGTGCCGATGTAGAGGACCTTGGTCGGATCGAACTGCAGATTGGGCTTGTCGTCGAGCAGCGGCCCCATGATTGCGCCCGGCATCAGGGCGCCGATCGAGGTGCCGTCCTTGGGGGCGACCGTGCTGATGTAAATCCCGGCACGGGTCGATCCGGCGCCCGGCATGTTCTTGACCACGACAGCGGGGTTGCCCGGGATGTGGCGGGTGAGATGGCGGGCCAGCGCGCGCGCATAGATGTCGTAGCCGCCGCCGGCATCGCCGCCAACGACCAGCTCAATGGTCTTGCCGGCATAGTAGTCGGCGGCCGCCGCGGGCGTCGCGGCGAGCGCCGCCCCTGTGACTGCGGCCAGCAGGCCGGCTGTTCGTGTCATGATTGGCATGTCTGATTGCTGGTCCCTTATTGCAGATCCCTGTTACGGCCTGATCGCCTGCTTGGCGCGCTCAATGATATCTTTCGGCGTGGCGTAAAGCTGCTGCACCAGCGTCTGCACCCTGGCGCCCGGCAGGGCTGAGATGTCGACGCCGGTCTTCTGGGCGTCGGCCGCGAACTGCGGGTCACGCATGGTTGCGTCAAAGGCATTGCGCAGAATACCCGCAAGCTCCGCCGGCGTGCCTTGCGCCACCAAGTACGGGCGCTCGAAGGATTGCTGGCTGACGACCAGCTCGGCAACCTTGCGGTCGTCCGCGTCCTTGATGTAGCGCCAGATCTCAGGCGCGCCGAGCTGGGTCAGCTCCGCGTTCGGCTGCAGGCTGATCTGGGCGAGATAGTTGAGCTTGTTGTCCCGGACCCAATCGGGCTTCTGCGATTTCGCGCTCGACCAGTTCCATCCGCAGGTGCCGTCGAGCTCGCGGCGCTCGATCGCCAGCGTGACCTCCGAGGTCCCCTTGTAGCCGGAGATGAGATTGAACTGTGCGCCGGTCGTCCGCTTCACCAGATAGGCGATGTCGTTGGTCGAGTTGCCGGCCGCGATGCCGCCCATCACGGTCTTCTGGCTGAGCGCGTCGTCGAGAGTCTTGATCTTCGAATGGCTGAAGGTCACGCAGACATAGGTGCCGCTATTGGCCGTGCCAAGGTAGAGCACTTTGCTCGGGTCGAACGAGGTGTCGGGCTTGTCGTCGAGCAGGGGCGCCATGACGGTTCCCGGCATGATCGCCCCGATCGACAGGCCATCCGCGGGCGCGACCGTGCTGATGTGGTAGCCAGCCCTGGCCCCGCCGGCGCCCGGCATGTTCTTCACGATCATCGTCGGATTGCCCGGAATGTGGCGGTGCATATGCCGCGCAATGGTGCGCGCGTAGATATCGAACCCGCCGCCGGGCGCATTGCTGACGACGAGATCGATGGTCTTGCCGGCGTAGTAGTCGGCAGCGTGCGCGCCTGTTGCTGAAAGCGCGGCTACGGCAAGGACCGCGGAAAGCTTGGCTGCCATCGACGCCATCTCATCCTCCCTGGCCGCGCTACGGCCTGATCGCCGCACGTGCCTGCTCGACGACTGCTTTCGGGGTCGCGTAGAGCTTTCCGATCATGTCCTGGACCGTAGCACCCGGCAACGGCGAGATATCGATACGCATCTTTTCGGCATCCGCGATGTATTGCGGATCGCGCATGGTGGCGTCAAACGCGGTGCGCAAGGTGGCCACAAGCTCGGGCGGCGTTCCGGTCGCGATGAAATACGGACGCGTAAAGGCCTGCTGGCTGACCACCATCGCGTGAACCTGCCGGGCCGCATCGTCGCGCATATAGGCCCAGATCTGCGGTGCGCCCATCTGGGTCAATTCCGTGCTTTGGCTAGGGCCGAGCTGGGCGAGGATATTGAGCTTGCGCTCGCGGATCCATTCGGGCTTCTGCGCTTTGGCGCTCGACCAGTCCCAGCCGCAGGCGCCGTCGACCTCGCCGCGTTCCATGGCCAGCGCCAGATCGAGCGTCCCCTTGTAGCCGGCGATGACGTCGATCTGCGCATGGGTGGTGCGTTTGATGAGATAGGCGTAGTCGTGCACGGCATCGCCAGGCGATACGCCGCCCAGCCGGGTCTTCTGACTCAGCGTATCCGCGAAGGTCCTGATCTTGCTGGCGCCGTAGGTCGCGCAGATGCGCGAGCCTGCGTTGGCCGTGCCGAGATAGGTGACCCGCAGCGGGTCGAAGATGGCTTCAGGCTTCTCGTCGAGCAGCGGCCCGATGATGGCGCCCGGCGTGACGGCACCGATCGTCAGGCCGTCCTTGGGCGCGATGGTCTGGATGTGATGGCCGGCCTTGGCGCTGCCGGCGCCCGGCATGTTCTTGACCACGATCGTCGGCTGACCGGGGATGTTGCGGCCGAGATGCCGTCCAAGCGCGCGGGCGTAGATGTCGTAGCCGCCGCCCGGATAGTTGCCGACCACGAGATCGATGGTCTTGCCGGCGTAGTAATCAGCCGCCGGCGCTGGCGTCGTCGCCAGCAGCGCCGCAATGACGAAGCCGGCACGCGGCAGCGTTCGCTTGCGAGACATTGTGATCCCTCCCGGGCTCTCCATCGCCCCGGAGGCTAGGGTATTCACATGGGGCAGACAACCAGCTCCTCCTTGCCAATTCGTCCTTGCGGCGCTCGGTCGCGGCGCAAGGTCGCGGCGCTAAGGGGCGCTGACGCTGGTCTGGAAATTCTTGTGATGCAGCGGCAGCGTTCCGCTGCCGCTCGTGAACGCGCGGTGATCGAGCACGGGCAGCACCATCTCGAACAGCAGGGGCCTTGGCGGCTTCTGCTTCAGGCGGCTGAAAAAACCGACGCTCTCGTTCATTGTCGTCTGGATCGCCAGCATGAAATGATAGGGGCCTTCCTTGTCGACGATCTGCATCACCGGCTCGTCGCGCCTTGCATGGAACAGGATCGTTTCCGTGTGGCTTGTGCGACCGGCGAGCACGATGGGCGAAAACGGGCGGAAGTCGCCGGTGCGGCTCCTCTCGATGCTCCATTGACCGAGGTCCGCGCTATAGAAGCGCTTGATTACGTCGCGTTCGGGTGCTCGGACCTGCAGATCCATGGACATGATCGTTCCGGTGCGCGCGCCCTCGTTCGTGATCGTTATCGGAACCGCGAACGCCTCGAAATTGCTGTTCTGATAGGGCGACGCATAGCGAATGACCGGCGACACGAACATCTTGAGGGACGCGCGCTTGAGCGTGGTTTGGTACAGGCTGTAGGCGGAGACGACGAACGCTGCGGCGGAACCGATATCGGACAATAGGCTCATGAGGCCTGCCCCCTGTTGCGAGGCTGCCTATAAAGCGGCCGACTGTGGCAACGACGTGGATCGGCGGCGCCTGTGGATTGCCGCCGTCGTGAAAACAGCCTTACGGTCGGATCGCCCGCTTGGCGCGCTCGACGACGCTCTCCGAGACGCCCGCAAGCTTATGCACCAGCTCCTGAATTTGTGCTCCACCGAGCGGCAGGATGTCGATGCCGGTCTTCTCGGCGTCGGCCAGGAACTGCGGGTCTTTGACGGTGGTATTGAAGGCCGCGCGCAACGTGTCGAGCGCGACCGGCGGAATGCCGGGCGGCGCGATATAGGGGCGGTGGAAGACCTGCTGGCTCACAACCAGCTCGATCGCCTTGCGGTCGTCGTCGCTCTTGACGAAGCCCCAGATCGGCGGCGCCCCGAGCCTGGTCAGCTCCTCGTCCGGGCCAAGCCCCATCTGGACCAGAACCTTGATCCGGCCTTCCTTCACCCAGGCGCCACGCTGGGACTTGAAGCTTGCCCAATCCCAGCCGCAGGAGCCGTCGATCTCGCGGCGCTCCATGGCGAGGCCGAGGTCGCTCGTGCCCTTGTAGCCCGGCACGATATTGAGCTGCGCGCCGGTCATGTTTCTGACCATGAAGGCGTAGTCGTGCGAGGCGTCGTTGACCGCGGCGGCGCCGATCACGGTCTTCTCGGTCAGCATGTCCTCGAACCGCTGCGCCTTCGCCTCCTTGTTGAGCACGCAGATGCGGGTGCCGTTGTTGGCGGTGCCGACATAGCTCACCTTGGTCGGGTCGAAGCCTGTCTCGCTCCTGCCGTCGAGCAACGCCGACATGATGGCGCCGGGCGTGACCGCGCCGATCACGGTGCCGTCCTTGGGTGCGACGGCGCTGATGAACTGCCCGGCCTTGGCGCTGCCGGCGCCCGGAAGGTTCTTCACCACGATGGTCGGATTGCCGGGGATATGGCGGCCGTAGTGGCGGGCGAGCGCGCGGGCGTAGATATCGTAGCCGCCGCCCACATAGTGACCGACGACGAGCTCGATGGTTCGGCCGGCATAATAGTCGGCGGCCGGGGCCGGGCTCGATAGCAAAGCCGCAACGGTCAATACAGCAATCCTGCGCATGGCCGCCTCCTCCGATCGATGCGGGCCCGTTGATGGAGCCTTGTGGTGTTGCTCTTGTGGTGTTGCTGTTGTGGTGTTTCTCTTGTGGTGTTCTCTTGGCGGCTGGTCGCCCGGCCGCGAGGGGCGATACGCCGACGGCGATCTGCGCCGGTCCGGCGCGATCAGGGATTGATCGCCCGGCGGGCCAGTTCCACGATCTCGTTGGGCGCGGCGTAGAGGCCGGCCACCACGTCCTGCACCCTGGTGCCCGGGAGCGGAGCCACATCGATGCGCATCTTCTCCGCATCCGCCAGGAATTGCGGGTCCTTCATGGTGGCGTCGAAGGCGTTGCGCAGAATGTTGAGCTGTTCCGGTGGCGTCTCCGGCGGCGCGATGAAGGAGCGGTGGAAGACCTGCTGGCTCAGAATGAGCTCGACGACTTTGCGGTTCTGCTCGCTGGTGACGTATTTGAACACGTGCGGCACGCCCATCCGGGTGAGCTCGTCATTCGGCTCGATCGCGTCCTGCAGCAGGAAATTTACCAGCTTGTCGCGCACCCAAGCCGGCCTCTGCGACTTGAGGCTTGCCCAGTCGAAGCCGCAATAGCCGTCGATCTCGCCGCGCTCGAGCGCCAGCGCCAGATCGGACGTGCCGTTGTAGCCGGTGACCATGTTGTAGGTCGCGCCCGAGGTCTTTTTGTGCATGTAGCCATAGTCGCGGGTGGAGTCATTGGTCGAGACGCCGCCGAACACCGCCTTCTGGGTGCGGGTATCCTCGAAGGTTGTGATGTTGGAGCCCTTCCTCGATATGCACACGCGCGTGCCGTTGTTGACGTTGCCGAGATAGCGAACCTTGGTCGGGTCGAACAGCACCTCCGCCTTGGGATCGAGCAGCGGCCCGATCACCGCGCCCGGCATGATGTGGGCGATGACGGTGCCGTCCTTGGGTGCGACGGTGCTGACGAAGCCGGCTACCCGTGCGCTGCCGGCGCCCGGCATGTTCTTCGGCACGATGGTCGGATTGCCGGCAATGTGGCGGCCGATATGGCGCGCGACCGTCCGTCCGTAGATGTCATAGCCGCCGCCGGGCGGCGCGCCGATCAGGAGGTCGATGGTCTTGCCGGCGAAATAGTCGGCGGCGGAAGCGGGCGCGGCCGGGATTGCCATCCCAATGACGGCGACCGCGATCAATTCAAGCTTCGTTGGCGACATCAAAAGCCTCCGCAGCCAAGTCCACGGCCAAGGCTAGGTCATCCGCCGGCCGAGGACAACCGCACCGGACCTGCGGCCTGTGGCCGCCGGGAGCGGGATCGCGTCAGCCGATGTTTGCAAACTGGGAACGAAACACAGCCTTGATGTGAGCGAGCCGCGCATCAAGCCGATGCGCGACGTCGGCCTGGCCGAGGCGGTGCGCCAGTCCGATGGCGTCGTGAAGGGCCTCCTTGGCGTCACTGTATCGGGCCGCTGCCGCAGTCGTGTTTGTGCTGTCATACATCTTGGCATAAGCCAGTTCAGCCTGCGCCTCGAGGTCGTCCAATCGTTGCTGGTCGGTCATGGAGAGGTCGTCGTCGCAACTGGGGGTCGTCACACCCCTTTCGCGAGCTCGCGCAGCTTGAATTTCTGAATCTTTCCGGTCGAGGTCTTGGGCAATTCGGTGAACACGACGTAACGCGGGCATTTGAAGCTCGCGAGATTGTTGCGGCACCAGGCCACGAGCTCGTCCGCGCTCGCCTCCGTCCCCGGCTTGAGCTCGACGAACGCGCACGGCGTCTCGCCCCATCGCTCGTCGGGCTTGGCCACCACGGCGGCGGCCTGCACGGCCGGATGCTTATAGAGCGCGTCCTCGACCTCGATCGAGGATATGTTCTCGCCGCCCGAGATGATGATGTCCTTGGAGCGATCCTTGATCTGGATGTAACCGTCGGGGTGCATCACGCCGAGATCGCCGGAGTGGAACCAGCCGCCTGCGAATGCCTTCTCGGTCGCCTGCTTGTTCTTGAGATAGCCCTTCATCACGACGTTGCCGCGGAACATCACCTCGCCCATGGTCTTGCCGTCGCGCGGCACCGGCCGCATGGAGTCGGGATCGATCACGTCAAGCCCTTCGAGCATCGGGTAGCGCACGCCCTGGCGCGCCTTCATGGCGGCCTGCTCGGATGCGCCCAGCGCGTCCCACGCTGCATGCCAGTCGTTGACCACGGCCGGGCCATAGGTCTCGGTCAGCCCGTAGAGATGCGTGACGTTGAAGCCAGCCTCTTTCATTGCGGCCAGCACGGCCTCGGGCGGCGGCGCCGCGGCGGTGAAGAACTCGACCCCATGCGGCAGCGGCCTCTTGTCGGCCGCGGGCGCGCCCAGCAAGGTCGCCATCACGATCGGGGCGCCGCACAGATGCGTCACCTTGTGGGTCGCGATCGCGTCATACATGGCGGCAGCGCGCACCTGGCGCAGGCACACATGCGTGCCCGCCAGCACCGAGATCGACCACGTGAAGCACCAGCCGTTGCAGTGAAACATCGGCAGCGTCCACAGATAGACCGGGTGCTTGGCCATTCCGCAGGTAACCACGTTGCCGACCGCGAGCAGGTAGGCGCCGCGATGGTGATAGACCACGCCCTTGGGATCGCCGGTCGTGCCCGAAGTGTAGTTGAGCGAGATCGCGTCCCATTCGTCGCCGGGCATGGCCCAGGCAAAATCAGGGTCGCCCGCGTTCAGAAAGTCCTGGTACTCGATCGTGCCGATCCGCTCGCCGGCGCCGACGAATTCCGGATCGTCATAGTCGATGACCAGCGGCTTCGCTTTCGCGCGCGCCAGTGCATCTTTCATGACCTGAGAGAACTCGCGGTCGACGATCACGACCTTGGCCTCGGCATGGTCGAGCGAGAACGCGATGATCGGCGCATCGAGCCGCGTGTTGAGCGTGTTGAGAACAGCGCCGCACATCGGCACCCCGTAGTGGGCCTCGAGCATCGCGGGGGTGTTGGCCAGCAGCACTGATACGGTGTCGCCCCGCCCGATGCCGCGCCTGGCCAGCGCGGAGGCGAGCCGCCGCGCGCGGGCGTAGAACTCGGCGTAGCTACGTCTGAGTGTGCCGTGAATGATGGCGGTGTGGCTGGGATAGACCGCGGCGGCGCGCTCGATGAATGTCAGCGGCGTGAGCGGCTGGCAATTCGCCGGGCTGCGGTCGAGGTCGGTATCGTACGGGGTCGGCGCCATGGCTCGCTCGATGGCTCCCTCGTCGGTTTCCAGCAAGCTTACCTGTCCGCATGGCGCCCGATCAATTGCCAGGTTGCCCTGCAACACCGTTGCGCCATGCCGCGTAGCGCAACGCCTCAAGCACATCCTCGCGTTCGAAATAGGGGTAGTCAGCCAGAAGCTCGTCTATTGTGCGGCCGGCACCGATCTGGCCAACGATCATCCCGACGGTGACGCGAAGTCCGCGGATGCACGGTTTGCCGCCCATGACGGCCGGGTTCTGCGTGATGCGCGCAAAGTTGCTCATGGCGATTGTCCTTCCACAAAATCCTAGCATTTGAGCTTGGATGCGCCAATGGCGTCGTCAGGCCCCCCTACCCGCGCCACATCGCCATCAGCCCGCTCCGCATCAGCTCGGCCGAGATCACGAACATCAGCACATAGGCGATCTTGTAGAACAGCGCGGTCGGGGTGCGGCGCACGAGCCAGATCCCGAAAAAGTTGGTGGCGATCGCAAACGGCAGCAGCAAAAGCGAGGTGGCGAGGTTCTCGGTGGTGAACTGGCCGAGCGCGAAGAACGGCAGGACCTTCATCCAGTTCACCAGCGCGAAGAAGATCATGTTGGTGCCCACGAGGGTGAGCTTGTCGAGCTTCTGCGGCAGCATGTGCACCTGGAACGGCGGCGCGCCGGCCTGCGCCAGCATCGAGGTGAAGCCCGACAACGCGCCCCAGAACATGCCGCTCGCGGCGCTCGGCCGGCGCGCCTGCGCGGCCACGCGGCCGAACCAGGCGAACAGCACGAAGGATACGCCGATCAGCCCCACCAGCAGCCGCACATGCGCGTCCGACACCTGGGCGGCAAACAGCGCCGCGATGGCGACGCCGAAGACCGAGCCGATCAGCAGCACCTTGAGGTTCCAGGCGTCCCAGTCGCGGCGATAGACCCAGACCGAGATCGCGTCCTGCACGATCAGGATCGGGAGCAGGATGGCGGCCGCCTGCAACGGGGGCAGCGCCAGTGCGAGCAGCGGGGTCGAGATCATGCCCACGCCAGCGAACCCGCCCTTGCCGAGGCCAAGGAGCGTGACCGCCGGGATGGCGAGCAGGTAGAACAAGGGGTCGGTGACAATGGTCATTCGGGGTGCGATCGCGAAGGCGCCGGATAGCGCAGGCGCGGCGGTAGCGCCAGACCCCTTTCTGCATGGCCGAAATGAGAATGGGTGCGGAAGCCGGGGTTGGAACGAAAACGGCCGGATTTTCGCCCTATGATCGTGTGGCCAAGTCTTCGGTGCCAAAGTCCATCTTCGGAGCCAGGGAGGCTGACATGGAATCGATCATCTCCAGTCTTGTCGGGCGTTTCGAGCGCGGCTCGCTCAGCCGTCGTGATCTGGTGCGAAGTCTCGCGCTGCTGGCTGCCGGTGGAACGGCCGCTGGCGCGCAGGAGGAGCTCAATTTCAAGGCCGCCAGCATCGACCACGTGAGCATTCAGGTCGTCGACCTGCAACGCTCGGTCGATTTCTATCAGAAAATATTCGGCTTCTCGGTGGTGAGCCAGGAGCAGGCGCGAAGTATCATGCGTCTTGGCAACACCCGGACGCTGGTCTCACTGAACCGCGAAAGCCCGACCGGCATCGTGGACCACTTCGCGATCGGCATCCCGAAATTCAACAAGGACGTTGCCATACGTTACCTGAAAGAGCGCGGCGCATCGCCTCTCGAGGGCAACTTCGCCGGCTTCCACGTCAAGGATCCCGACGGCGTCAGAGTGCAGATCAGCGCACAGAGCTGACCGGCCGAAACAAGCGCCGCGCTATGGCCGCGCGCGATCAAAGTGGCGCAGGTCCGGAGGTTTCTGATCCTTCCGGACCGGCATGAGGAAACCATCCGCGCTGAGGAAATAGTCCTCCTTGCCGATGACGACGTGTTGGTTGTTGGCGGCGCAGACGTACTCGCTCCATCGGTAGTCGCGCTCACGGCGATAGCTGCGGGTGACCGTCCAGGGCCGCGTCAGCGCGTTGTCGATGGTCGTGATCTCGTTGCGCAGCACGTTCGGATTTGCCTTGTCGAGGCGGATGCGCTCCTTGACGATGGCGCGCTCGTCCGGGTGGAATGGCATGCCGCTGCTGTCATAAACGTGCGGCCCCTTGAGGCCGCGGGTCTCGGCTTCCAGGGTGTCGTAACGACCGTCGCCGTCCTCGTCGATCCATTTGCCGACCGAGTAGCCGAGCGAGGAATGCTGCAGCTGGGCGGGCCAGCCGCGCCCGTCGGTATAGATCCGACGAACTTGGCTAAGCCGCTCAAGCATGACGTAGGTGGTCTCTGGCATGATCACGAACTGTATCGGAACGTTTGCGATCATGACTCGCGGCATGCCGTGGGAAGCGCAGCGATAGCCGGGGTTTTCACCCTGGCCGCCGTTGTCCTGATCGGCGATGCTTGCCTCAAGGATCTTCTGAAACTCGGGCTTCAGAGGGGCCTGCTGCCCCAGGCCGGGAGGCTTCGACGTATCGTAACGGCCGCCGCCCGTGCCGAACCACGCTCCCTTCCAGTCCGGATAGGTTGCGTCATCGAAGGCCTTTGAGCCTTCGATCGCCAGGCACAAGGCCGCTGGGAGCGCGATTGAATAAATCAAGCTTCGAAAAAGCATGATCGTTTCCTCCCGCTGTTCTTGGTTGCCGCCGTGCGGTCGCCGGCTCCCGATGCTAAAGCCTCCCGCCAACGGCGTCTCAACTCAGGTGTTGCGCGGGGCGAGCGGTATTCGAGCCTCAAGGCCGCCAACTAAAGTATAGCATGACCGGCAGGGGCGCGCTTGCAAACACGTCGGACTGCCTCACAATGAGGTGCATACCGCTGATGGCGGGCGCCGGCCGGCCGAAAGTGACATGAGCAAAGTCAACGAACAGTAGGCTCGCCCCGCCTTAAGTAACCGGAATTGGCGCAAGACGACATTGAGGAAATGCCATGGACGCCCGCACGAGCCGCTATCACGAAGTCTACGCGCGCTGGCAGCGCGACCCGTTGGCCTTCTGGGGCGAGGCCGCGCGCGAGATCGACTGGTACGAGACCCCGAAGACGGTGTTCGACCCCAACGCCGGCGTCTATGGCCGCTGGTTTCCCGACGGTGTCGTCAATACCTGCTGGAACGCGGTCGACCGCCATGTCCTGCGCGGGCGCGCCGCGCAGCCGGCGCTGGTGTACGATTCCCCGCTCGCCGGCAGCAAGCGCGTCATCGCCTATGACCGGCTGTGGACCGAGGTGCAGATCCTCGGCGCCATCCTGCGCGATCTCGGAGTCGGGCAGGGCGACCGCGTCATCATCTACATGCCGATGGTGCCGGAGGCGGTGTTCGCGATGCTCGCCTGCGCGCGCATCGGGGCGGTGCACTCGGTGGTGTTCGGCGGCTTTGCGGCGCGTGAGCTTGCGACCCGCATCGACGACGCCAAGCCCAAGGTGATCCTGTCTGCGAGTTGCGGAATCGAGCCCGGCCGCATCGTGGCCTACAAGCCGCTGCTCGACGAGGCGATCGCGATCGCGCAACACAAGCCCGCTGCCTGCATGATCCTGCAGCGGCCGCAGCTTGAGGCCAGCATGATCTCCGGTCGCGACCATGACTGGAGGACGCGCTGGGAGGAGGCGATGAATTACGCCAAGACCTCGGAGTGCGTGCCGCTCAAGGCGACCGACCCGCTCTACATTCTCTACACGTCCG
The DNA here is from genome assembly GCA_036845065.1 of Xanthobacteraceae bacterium. Classification (GTDB taxonomy): domain Bacteria; phylum Pseudomonadota; class Alphaproteobacteria; order Rhizobiales; family Xanthobacteraceae; genus VAZQ01. The sequence continues at coordinate 17,405 of DAIUEP010000083.1, forward strand.
GCACCACCGGCCGCCCGAAAGGCGTGGTGCGCGACAACGGCGGGCACCTGGTCGCGCTGAAGTGGTCGATGCAGAATCTCTATGGCGTCAATCCGGGCGAGGTGTACTGGGCGGCGTCCGACATCGGCTGGGTGGTCGGCCACAGCTATATCGTCTATGCGCCGCTGTTTCACGGCTGCACGACCATCCTCTATGAGGGCAAGCCGGTCGGCACGCCGGACGCCGGCGCGTTCTGGCGTGTGATCAGCGAGCACCGCTGCTCGACCCTGTTCACCGCGCCGACCGCGTTCCGCGCCATCAAGAAAGAGGACCCGCAGGGCAAGCTGATCGGCCAGTACGACCTCAAGCATTTCCGCGCGCTGTTTCTCGCCGGCGAGCGCGCCGATCCCGACACCGTGAAATGGGCCGAGAACCTCCTCAAGGTGCCGGTGATCGACCACTGGTGGCAGACCGAGACCGGCTGGGCGATCGCCGGCAATCCGCTCGGCCTTGGGCTTCTCCCGGTCAAGCACGGCTCGCCGACGGTGGCGATGCCGGGCTACGACGTGCGCATCGTCGACGAGCAATGCCAGGAAATGGCGCCCAGCAAGATGGGCTCGATCGTGGTCAAGCTGCCGCTGCCGCCGTCGTGCCTGCCGACGCTGTGGCAGCAGGACGAGCGGTTCCACGAGAGCTACCTCGCGGAATTCCCCGGCTACTACAAAACCGCCGACGCCGGCTTCAAGGATGAGGACGGCTATCTCTATGTGATGAGCCGCACCGACGACATCATCAATGTGGCGGGCCATAGGCTCTCCACCGGCGGCATGGAGGAGGTGCTCGCCGCCCACCAGGACGTCGCCGAATGCGCGGTGGTGGGCGTCAAGGACGCGCTCAAGGGCGAGGTGCCGGCGGGCTTCGTGGTGCTCAAGGCCGGCGTCAA
>DAIUEP010000084.1:0-1499 GCA_036845065.1 Xanthobacteraceae bacterium
CGTGTCAGCGCCGATTGAAGTTGCCGCCAGCGTCGGGTCTCGACGTGCAGCACGGGTCGGTCCGCAGCTTCCCGTAGGCCGCCATCAGCCGTCGGGCGAGATCGGCGTTGCCGTGAAGGTAATTCTCGAGGACGGCGGCGCTGCAGGCACGCCAATCGGCCACCTGGTCGGCGGTCAGGTCATGGACGGTCATGCCCTTCTGGCGAAACTGCGTGTAGAGGCCAGCCTCGATCTTCGTGACGGTCTCGCGGCTCTGCCGCTCCTCGCGTCTTGCTGCTTCCGTCAGGATGGCTCTGTGACTTTCGGGAAGCGACTGCCAGACCTTATCGTTGATGATGAGGGAGAACTCGATCGGTGCATGCATTGTGCGGGTGATGGTATCCGCCACCTTCCAAAGCTCGCGAACGAAGATGGCATTGCTCGCGCCGGTGGCCATGTCAATTTCGCTCTTCAGAAAAGCCTCTTGCAGCCTGGCGGCAGATACCATGACCGGGCTGCCGCCGCAGTGCCTGACGAATTGTCCCAGCGTGTCGCTGAAAACGCGGATCTTCTGGCCCTTTATCTGGCGCGGTTCCGTCGTATTCCTACCCTTGGAAACAAAGACCTGGTTTCCGGCCGACTGCCACCAGAGAATGCGTACGCCAAGCGCATCCAGGATGGCCTTGTCAATGAGCCGTCTTATCTCGTTATCAGGGCTCATGGCCGCCCGCACCAAGGCCTCGAAATTGAAAAGAAATGGCTGCTCCATGACATCAATTGCGGGAATGCTCTTGGAGAATTGGTTGAACCCCGCGATCCCCATTTCGACGCCGCCAGATCTGACGCCCTGGACGACGTGGTCGTCGATATAGAGCTTGCCGCTGTCGAAGATCTCCATGGAGATCGCATTGTTGGAGCGCTTCTCGACTTCTTGCTTGAAGCGCACAAGGCTTTGTCCCAGCAATGCATCGGACGCCGGAGTCTGAAGGCTAGCCCTGAGCTTGGTCTGTTGCGCTTCGACATGGAAAGCCGAGGCCAAGAGCCATGCCAATACCAAACAAGACAATCGTATCGTCATGATACCTCCGGTGGCGGTCGACTGCGGCAACCCGATAGTGTTACCGGCGCGGGCAATGACAATCGGGCCTCCAAGCGCGCGCTGAACGCCACGAACGTATCTAAATAGTCGAAACATGATCTCTACCCATCAAAACGAAGGAGGTGATGTCAAATCGCCTGCGCTCAATGAATCGGTTCAGCCTATGATCCTGTATATCAAAAGATGAGTGTGAGAACATAAGACCATTCCGCGCTGTACGAAATAGAAGCGTATAAATTATTCGATTCGTCTTTGAATTGAATCTTGTGCATGGGATCCCGCATCGGAGAGAAGTAGTCGCGTAGCAAATGTTATACACGAGATATGGGAAGGAAGCGGGCGACAATACGATCGCTGCTTTTGTTCGGCAATCTGTTCCTATAGCTGCTCTTCAAGCCGAAGGTATGTTTTAACTCACGTA
>DAIUEP010000084.1:1599-2806 GCA_036845065.1 Xanthobacteraceae bacterium
CCCGCCGCACGCCCTCCTCCGCCGTGCTATAGACGGCCGCGTAGAACGGAGGGTTCTGGTGCGCGGCCGGTGGGTTCCGCTTTCGCTGCCTCGGCGCATGATGGCCGACGCGATGCATTTCGCGTTGGGGGTGCCGAGCGTCGTGGTGCAGCGCAAGCTGGCGCTCGCCCCGCTGGTGGCCGCACGCAAGGCCCACGGCCGGCGGGTGCCGTGGTCGGCCATCGTCACCAAGGCCTATGCGATCACGGCCAATGAATTCCCCGAGCTGCGCCGGGTCTATCTCAAGCTGCCGGTCCCGCACTTTTACGAGTACCCGGCGAGCGTCGCGAGCATCACCATCGAGCGGGAGCTTGACGGGGAGCGCTATCTCGTCGGCTGCCAGGTGAAGGACCCGGCGGCGCTTGCGCTCTCTGAGATCGGCCGCCGGATCGTGCATGTGCGGGAGGCGGCGCTCGCCGAGTTGCGGCATTTCCGGCGGGCGCTCGCGGTGGCGCGGCTCCCTTGGCCGCTGCGGCGGCTGTTGTGGTGGCTCGCTTTGAATATTGGGCGCGTGCGTGCCAACCAGGTCGGGACGTTCGGCATGTCGGCCATCCCGGAGGCGGGCGTCGAGGTGCTGCAGCCGCGCACGGTGTGGACGAGCTTCATCGCCTATGGCTATGGCACGTTGAACGACGACGGGATGCTGACCGTGACGATCACGTGGGATCATCGGGCGTTCGACGCCGCGACCGCGGGCCGTGTTCTCGGGCGGCTCGAACAGGTGCTCAACGGCCCGATCGCCGACGAGCTCAAGGCGCTGACGGCAGATGAGTAACCCGCACTGCCCGGTGACCGGCGAGCCTGCGGTGCGGCTCATCCAGTGGATCAAGCCGCGGTTCCTGATCGATCTGTGGCGCTATGGCCTGCGGGTGGACGCGCGCTCGAGCTTCGGCAAGGTGGAGCGGTTCGGCCTGTGGGAATCGCCGACCGGCCTGTTCTTCTTCGATCCCATGATCGAGGGCGACCACGCTTTCTATACGCAGTTCTACGCCAACGCGATCGAGCGCAAGCTCTGGGCGCGCGACTGCATCCGGCGAGAGTTCAATCTTGCGGCCCGCAGCATTGCGCCGGGCGCTCGCGTGCTCGATGTCGGTTGCGGCTTTGCGGAGTTCCGCCGCGTCATCCCGCATGCGACCTATACCGGCCTCGATCCGCATTTCGCGGGCGA
>DAIUEP010000084.1:2906-7256 GCA_036845065.1 Xanthobacteraceae bacterium
GCCGCGTCATCCCGCATGCGACCTATACCGGCCTCGATCCGCATTTCGCGGGCGAAAGCCGCATCCCGGAGGTGCGCAACGAGACCCTGCGGGCGCATCTCGTCGAGCATGCCGGCCACTATAACGCCGTCTGCGCGTTCCAGGTGCTTGAGCATCTGCGGTCACCGACTGAGATGTTCGCCGACATGGTGCGGGCCGCGAAACCAGGCGGTCTCTTGATCGTCGGCGTTCCGCACGTGCCGTCGGCGCTCACGCGCTTCCCCAACAACCCGGTGAATGCGCCGCCGCACCATCTCACCTGGTGGACGCGCGCCGCGCTCGTTGCGTTGGCCGAGCGGCATGGCGCGGCGGTCGTCAGTGTCGACAACGTCCCCTGGGGAGATTGCGATTCTCTCCTCTACTGGATGGAGCGCTGCTCGCCCATCCGCTGCACCGAGGTGTACTATCGCAATCGGCCGTGGTGGCATGCCGCCGTGCTGATCGGGCTCGCGGGCGGCCGCGTGATGCATGCGTTGCGGGGAACGCCACAGACCACCGACGAAGGCGTCGGCCTGCTGATGGTGGCGCGCCGGCAGGCGTAGTTACGACTCGCGTCGCCGCAGCCTTCGCTCGGAATCGATCCGGTAGGTGCGACCGGCCCAGCGAATGGTGCGCCCGAACAGCGTCGACCAGATCACGGCCGCGTGCAGCGCAAGCCAGGCGGGCGTGGCCCAGCGGTCCAGCCACTTGATGCGCGGGAGATTCTCGATGCCCCACAGCTTGCGCGGAATGCGCTCGCGCAGCCGCGCGCGCGTGTAGTCGAGCGCATAGGCGACCACAATGGTGCCGATCGCGAGCTTGTGTCCCGAAAGCGCCAGCGGCAGCGCGGTCGCCCAGCCCACGAGCGGGATCGTGGTCGCGGCTGCGGCCACCATCCAGAGCCGCGGTGCATGCGTGCGCGTGAACAGATATTGCCGCCGGCCGAATGCGATCGCGTCCTGCCAGCTGTAGGCGGCCGGCGCCGGAACCAGCGCATCGCGCGGGCTGCGCACCTTGCCGCCGATGGCGCGCACCGCGCGCGAGATCGTCAGGTCGTCGGAGACCGCGCGGTCCCACAGGGCCGGGAGCTCAAGCGCTTCGATCGTGTGGCGGCGCAGCGCCATCGATCCGCCCCAGGCGTTGGCCCATTTCGAGTCGCGTGGCGCGGACGCGATCGAGGAGTTGACGATGCACACGAACGCCGTCGACCAGCGCTCGTCGGTCGGCATCAGCCAGCGATAGCCGGACGTCATGCCGATGCGTTGGCTGTCGAGCTCGCGCAGGAGGCGCGCCAGCCAGTCGGCTGCCGGCGTGATGTCGGCATCGGCAAACACTACGATCGCGTCGCTTGGCTCGAGCCGCGCGAGCGCGGCCAGCATGTTGTGAATCTTCTGCCCGCGTTTGGTGGCCACGCCGGCGATCACGACCTCGACTGGTGGACCGCCTGTGAGCGCCCGTAGCGCCGCATGAGCCGGGTCCTCGGCGCTTTCGACCGCGAAGATGACGCGAGCAGGCCGATGGGACTGCGCGCAGATACCCCGCCACAGCTCGTGGAGGTGCGGTGGTATCCCGCGCACCGGAATGATCAGCACGGTCGGCTCGATTTGGCCGATAGTGATCGGCGGGCGCTCGCGTTGCGTGATGTAGACGCCAAAGCAGGAGAGCGCGGCGACCACCAGCCACGCCGCGAGCGGAACGATGAAGGGGTCGCCGAACATGTCGGGGGCTTTGCGTGAATGTTGGCGATCTCATACCGCGTCCGCTGGGCGCGCGCCACCGCGATGGCGCGCGGTGGTTGCGCTCAACGCATTGTGGAGCAGGGTGGTCGTGCGCGATAATCCGAGCCCGTGAGGATCAATACACCATGACGTCCCCAGTACCCGCCACCGCGATGTTGCCTGCCCTGCGCTCGCTCGACGAGGTCAAGGCCGAGGTGATGCGCCGTGCCGGCCGGATCAATCCGTTCGAAGGCATCCGCCGCGAGGAGGCCGAAGCGATCGTCACGTCGCTCACCAGCCTCGATCGCGATCACTGGGCGCAGGCGTGGTGCAGGGCCGGGCTGGCGCACGAAGCGAGAGGTGACGAGCGCGCCCGGCAAGGCGCGGATGGCGCCGAGCTTGCCGAGATCTACACCATGGCGTTCGAATATTGCCGCATCGGCCGCTATCCGGTCGCCTCGACGCCCGGCAAGAAAGACGCTTATCGCCATTCGGTGCGCCTGTTTCGCGAGGCAGCGGCGCATGTCGACCCGCCGCTGCAGATTGTCGAAATCCCGTTCGGCGACAAGACGCTTGTCGGCTACCTGCAGGTCCCGCGCGGCCTTGCCAGGCCGCCGATCGTCATGCATTGGGGCGGGGTGGACGGCTGGAAGGAGGATCGCCAGCGCCAGAGCGCGACGCTGCACCGCTTGGGCCTTGCGACCCTCACGGTCGACATGCCGGGCACCGGAGAAAGCCCCGTGCTCTACGCGGCGCCGGATGCCGAGCGCACCTATTCGGCATGGATCGATCATCTCGCGCAACGCGCTGACGTTGATGGCGCCCGCCTCGGCCTATGGGGCGGAAGCTTCGGCGCCTACTGGGCGGCGCGGATGGCGTATGTCGAGCGAAAGCGCCTGCGCGGCGCCGTGTTCCACGGCGGCAACGTGCATTTCGGCTTTCAACGCGAATGGCTCCTTCCGGCCTTCACCACCGGCGGCGCGACCTATCTCTTCGGCCCCGCCAGCCTGCTCGAGGCGCGCGGGCAGGCGATGGGTACGAAGACGATGGAGGAATTTCTCGCCATCGCGCCCGCGCTCTCGCTCAAGCAACTGGGGCTCATCGACCAGCCGTCAGCGCCCATCCTCGGCGTCAACGGCAAGCTCGACGACCAGGCGCCGGTGCAGGACATCTATCTTCTGATGGAGCACGGCAGCCCGAAGGAGGCGCGCATCTACCCCGAAGGCCGCCACATGGGCCGCACGCCGGGCCGGCCCGAGCAGGAGATTTGGGACATGATCGCCGCCTGGCTCAAGGACAAGCTCGTGAGATAGCGAGTAGTGAATAGTGAATAGTGAATAGCGAATAGGAGCAGCGCAGCTCTTCAACCCTATTCGCTACTCGCCATTCGCTATTCGCCCCTTTGAAGAATCACCGCGGCCGGAAGATCTCGTTGAATATCCCGTTCCACTTCTTCTGGTCGTCGGCTGAGAACACCGCCGGCAGCACCTTTTTCTGGTGCAGCACCTGCATCACGCCCGGCGGGTTGGTCTCGACGTCGAGCCGCGTCGGCAACCGGCCGAACTGGGTGAGAAACTGCTGTGCCTGGCGGCTCAGCACGAAGTTCGTCGCGAGCAGCGCGGTCTTGGGGTGCGGCGCCTGCGAGTTGATGCCGACCGAGCCGAAGATGAGCGCCACCGGATCGAGCGCCCAGTAGTCGGTCGGCGCGCCTGCGAGCTTCACGTTGAGCGTGAGGTTCGTGTAGTTGTTCAAGGCGACCGCGTACTCGCCGGCACCAACCGAGCGCGCGAGCAAGAGGTGCCCTTCGGTGAGGATCGGCTTGAGAGTCGTGGCAAGGTCCTGGGCGAGCTTGCGGCCGCGCTGCTCGCCGTAATGCTCGAAGATCGCGCTCAGCCATTCGGTGTCGCTCTTGTCGATCGCGACTTTGCCGATCCATTCCTTGCGGGTGAGGAATTCCTCAAAGGTCTTCGGCAGCGCGTCTTTCTTCACCAGGTTGGTGTTGTAGGCCGGCGTATTGTAGTTGGCGTAGACGCCATACCAGCGCCGGTTCGGGCCACGCGCCTGCGGGATCACATCCTTGGCCTCGCTCGGCTCGAATTGCAGCAGCACCTCGTCGGGCAGCCGGTTCACGGGCGTGGTGACGACGAGGTCCCAGGTGCGCTGGCGGGCCCGATGCTCGATCAGGATGCGCGAGAACAACGCCGTGTCGGAGGCGCGCACATAGGTCACCTTGATGCCGGTCGCATCCTCGAACATCTTGTAATAGGGCAGTGCCTCCTGCTCGTTCATCGAACCGTAGACCGTCATGGCGCTGCCTTCGGCCTTGGCGGCGCCGACCAGATCGGGCGCGGCCCAGCTGGGCGCCTGGGCGGCGGCAGGTGCCGCCACCAGACAAAGGCTGAGCAGGCCGGAAAGGGCCGCGCCGGTCGGCGATGTCCAATGGTGCAGCACGGGCGTCTCCCTCGGTCTCGTGTCGATTGAGCAAGACAATAGTTGATTGCGGCGCTACGGGCGAGCGGGGTTATGTCGCATCCCGGGCAGCAAGTGGAGCTCTACACATTCGGCCTGGCGTTCGATTTCGGCCAGCGCTTGCGGCTGTGCTTGAGACCGAGAC
>DAIUEP010000084.1:7356-18175 GCA_036845065.1 Xanthobacteraceae bacterium
TTCGGCCTGGCGTTCGATTTCGGCCAGCGCTTGCGGCTGTGCTTGAGACCGAGACCGGCGAGCATCGCCGCCATGCGGATCGGCGCCCCGATGCCTTCGACCACCGGCACGCCCAGCTCCTTGCTCACCCAGTCCGGCTTCATGTGCACTGGGCATTGCGTGATGCCGTGCACGATGATGACGTCGGCGCCGTCCTCCTCGACCAGCGAGCGGCCGGCGGCGAGGAAGTTCTTGATCATGACGTCCTTGTTGGCGCCGATGTCCTTGAGCTTGAAGCCGGAGGCGCGCCGGCCGGCGATAAAGGATTCCATGCCGTAGTAGCGCGTTTGGGTGATCTGCCGCGGGATCACCGACTCGTGGTAGCAGATGATGCCGAAGCGGTCGCCGAGCTGGGCCGCGATGTGGAACATGGCCTCGCAGGGCCCGACGATCGGGATGTCGACCAGCGAGCGCCCGCCGTCGACGCCGAGGTCGAGCGTGCCGAGCGGCACCGCCGCGTCATAGCCCTCGCGCTCCGCCTGCAGATAGGCGGCATGGAAATAGGGCGCCACCAGCTGGATCTCGGCCGGGCTCAAGCCGCCGAACGGTGACGGTTTGACCGAGAGGATGCCGACCTCGACCTCGGCGGTCGAGAAGCTCTTGGCCACCTCCTCGCGCAGGCGCCGCTCCTCGGGCGGATAGTCGCCGATGATGAAAGCCACGCGGATCATGTCGCCTCCCTGCTGGTTAATCCTCCACGGGCGATGCCGTGGGGACCATTGGTTCGATGGCGGCCTATCACAGCTTCAAGGCCGGTACCATGCCGGGGTGACGGTCGCCGCAGATAGCATCTTGCGTTTGTGCGGGTTGCGCGGGAAAACCAGCCTGCCATCCTCAATACGCCTGGAGTAGCGCATGGCCGAACTCGTTGCCGGCATCGGCGTCCCCCACTCGCCCCACTATCCCGCCCAGATCGCCAAGGACGCCCCGCACGAGACCGCGCGGCTTTTTCGCGAGGTCAAGGCGCTTCTGGACGCGGCGCGAGCGGACGCGATCGTGGTGATCGCCAATGACCACTTCAACACGTTCTTCCTGAACAATTTCCCGACCTTCGCGATCGGCGTCGCCGAGACCACCTTCGGCCCCAACGACCAGACCAAGATGCCGAGCTACAACCTGAAGGTCCATACGACACTCGCCGAGCACGTGCGCCGGGTCGGCATCCGGGAAGGCTTCGATTTCGCCGTCACCCAGGAATTCGGCATCGACCACGCCATGACGGTCCCGCTGCACTACCTCACCGACGGCATCCCGACGCCGGTGGTGCCGATCTGGGTCAACACCTTCGTCAAGCCGCTGCCGACCGCGCGCCGCTGCTACGCGCTCGGGCGGATGGTGCGCGGCGCCATCGATAGCCTGCCGGACAAGCTGCGGGTCGCGGTGATTGGCACCGGCAGCTTTTCGCTCGAGATCGGCGGACCGAAGATCGATCCGGGCAAGCGCAACAGCGTGCCGGACATTGCCTGGTCGAAGCATGTCCATGCCCGCATCAAGGAGGCGCGCCTCGACGAGCTGGTCGAGGAAGCAACGCCAGAGCGAATGTGGAAGGCCGGCAATATCGGCGGCGAGCTGCTGAATTGGATCGCGACGCTCGGCGTGATCGGCAAGGAGAAGCCGCACTATATCGCCGATCATGACGAGAAGGACGGGCACGCCTACGCGGCTTGGCGCTGGAGTTGAGCCATGAGCGCCTACCAGATCAACAAGCTCTGCCACCGCGTGTTTCACGACGTCGCCTTCCGTGAGGCCGTGAAGCGCGATCCCGCCGCCGCCATTGCGGATTGGCCGTTCACCGATGCCGAGCGCAAGGCGCTGATGGAAGGTGACATCCGCAGGCTGTACGAATGGGGCACGCATCCGTTCCTGCTCGCCCATTTCACCCGCTGGGGGCTGTTCGGGCTGACGCCCGCCATGTACGCCGAGCGCATCCAGGGCGCCCGCGACCCGGACTGATCAGAAGGACGAAGACAAACATCCATGGCTGCATTCAATCGCCTCGGCATCGTCGCCGATCACGTCAACCGCCATCCCGCCATGCGGCAGGAGGTGCTCAACGTCTATCCCGATGCGAAGTTTCACGACATCGGCCATCGTCTCAACGAGGACGAGCTGATCGCGTTTCTCAAGGACTGCGACGCCGCCATCATCGGCTTCGAGCCGGTGACCGAGCGCGTGCTCAGCGCGCTGCCCAATCTCAAGATCATCAGCAAATACGGCAACGGCTGCGAGAGCTTCGATTTCCAGGCGATGAAGCGGCACAACGTCCGCTTCGGCTACACCTGGGGGGTCAACAAGCTCGCGGTCGCCGAGCTTGCGCTCGGCTTCATGTTGATGGGGCTGCGCTTCGTGATGCCGCTCAATGTCGCGATGCGGGCGGGCGAACGGCCGGCGCTGCGCAACGGCAAGTTTCTCACCGGGCGCGTCGTCGGCATTCACGGCTGCGGCAATATCGGCAAGGAGGTGGTGCGGCTGCTGGCACCGTTCAGTTGCACGATCATCGCCTGCGACATCAAGGACTATGCGGACTTCTACAAGCAGTGGAACGTCACGCCGGTGTCGTTCGACGAGTTGCTGGCGCGCTCGGAAGTGCTGACGCTCCACCTGCCGAAGACCAAACAGACGCTCGGCCTCTATTCGGGTGACGTGCTGAAACGGCTGCAGCCGGGCTGTGTTCTGGTCAACACCTGCCGGGGCGGCATCGTAGACGAGGATGCGTTGCTCGACCGGCTCGACAGCGGCGCGCTGATGGCGGCGTGCTTCGACGTGTTCGCGGTTGAGCCGGCGCAGAACGACCGTCTCATCCGCCATCCCTACATGCTGGCGACGCCGCATATCGGCGCCTCGACCGAGGAGACGCGGCTGATCCTGGTGCGCGCCGCAATCCGCGGATTGACCAATGCGACCGTGGTCGAGCCGGAGGAGTTCTACGGCGTCTGAGCCAGCCGCCTCTTGGGGCTCGCGAAACTTCCTGCTAAGCAAAGACCGACAAGCCCAATACCCGCCGGGAGGACCGCGCGATGATCATCCGCGACTTCGACATCACGCCTTGCACGATGCGCAAGGAGGACCCGACCTGGCGGTTCGCGCTGGGAGCAAGCCCGGTCACCGACGGCCATGTGCTGCGGATCGCGACCGAGGACGGGCACGAGGGCTTCGGCTACGCCTCGGCCACCCCGCACATGGGCTCGACCCAGGACACGCTGAAGGCCGAGCTGGAGCTGTTCCATCCGCTGGTTGTCGGCCAGGAGGCATACAACATCGAGGCGATCCTGATCGCGCTCGACCGCGCGTTGCGCGGCGCCCCGCAGGCCAAGGCCGCCATCGACTGCGCGCTGCATGAGCTCAAGGCGCGCGCCCTCGGCATTCCGCTCCATGCGCTGTTTGGCGGACAGGTGCGCGACCAATTGCCGATCCTGCGCATCCTCGCCATCAAGACGCCGGCCGAGATGGCGGTGGCGGCGCAAAAGCTTGTCGACAAGGGCTACCGTTACCTGAAGATCAAGGTGCATGGCGAGGTCGCCGAGGACGTGGCGCGGGTCGCCGCCATCCGCAAGCAGGTTGGCGACGATGTGCATCTCACCATCGACGCCAATCAGTCCTATACGCCAAAGGACGCCATCGCCGCCCTCAACCGCATGGCTGAGCACCGCATCGATCTGTGCGAGCAGCCGGTCGACGCGGATGACTTTGAGGGCCTGGCGCTGGTCACCCGCACCGTGCCGGTGACGGTGGAGGCGGACGAGGCGGCTGGCTCCTTGCGCGAGATCTTCGAGCTTGTGTCCCGGCGGGCGGTCGACGCGGTAAGCCTGAAAATCCCCAAGCTCGGCGGCTTGCGCAACACGCTTGCGGCGGCACGGCTGTGCGAGGCCGCACACATCCAATACCGGCTCGGCGCCGCCGTCGGCAGCCGGCTCTTGTCCGCGCAGGCGCTGCATTTCGCCTGTGCGATGCCTGGCATCGAGTATGCCTGCGAGCTTGGCGAGTTCGATCGGCTGCTGGACGATCCGTTCGAGGGCCTGGAGGTTGCGAACGGCGTGCTCACGTTGCCAGCAGGGCCAGGCTCAGGCGTAAAGCTGATTTCCACGAACGAACGGTTGGCGAAGACTGCATGATGACTCTCTCCGTGTCGTCCCCGCGAAGGCGGGGACGACAGAAAGAAGTGTCGCCTAGCTAGGAGGAACAAGAACAGTGCCCAAACACTCATCATCAGGACAATACGCGATCATCGGGCTCGGCGTCGTCGCCGGCCAGCAGCCGGACCGGTCCGAGCGCATGGTTGCATCCGAGGCCGCGCGGCTCGCGATCAAGGATGCCGGCCTCACGCCCAAGGACATCGACGGCGCCATCGACCTGCGCCGCACCGGCGGCGGTGGCGACCGCGCGAGCTATGTCGACGCCTATTCGCGCATGCTCGGCCTCAACAACTGCTTCTACTTCGTGGTCGGCCGCGGCGGCGCGCTGGCGGGGCTTGGGATCGCGACCGCGCTGTCGTTTCTCGACCGCGGCATCGCCAAATATGTCTGTCTCATGGGTGCGGTCACCGACTGGTCGCAGGCGCAGGAGTCCCGCAAGCAAGGCCACCGCGGCATGGCGCACAGCGAGAAGGCCGGCTACTGGGGCAAGGCGCTCGGCGATCTGCGCGCGGTGAGCCATCACTCCTGGATGGCGGCGCGCCACATGGCGGTCTATGGCACCACCAGCCGGCAGCTTGGCGCGATCTCGGTTGCCGAGCGCGCCTGGGCCTGCAAGAATCCGGAAGCCAAGATGTATGGCCGGCCGATGACCGTCGAGGATCACCAGGCCTCGCCAATTTTGGCCGATCCTTATCATCTGCTCGACATCAGCCTCGTTTCCGACGGCGGCATCGCGTTCATCCTCACCACCGCGGATCGCGCCAAGGACCGGCCGAAGCCGCCGGTCTACGTGCTCGGCCAGGGCTTCGGCGAAGTCTCCGCTGATCTCTGGTGGGAAAAGAAGAACTTCACCCACATGGCGGTGCCGCGCGCGCGTGATCAGGCGTTCGGACAGGCTGCGCTCACGCTCAAGGACGTCGACTGCTGCCAGTTCTACGACTGCTTCACCGCGGAGGTCCTGTTCCAGCTTGAGGACTACGGCTTCTGCAAGAAAGGCGAGGGCGGGCCGTTCGTCGAATCCGGCGCGATCGCTCCCGGCGGCAGCATCCCGGTCAACACCGGCGGTGGTTTGCTCTCCTGCTATCACCTCGGCGACCTCACCGGCATGGCGGAATCGATCCGGCAATTGCGCGGGGAAGCGGGCGAGCACCAGATCAAGGACTGCAACGTCGTTCTGACCACGGGCCACGGCGGAGAGCTCGTCTCCCCCGGCATGTGCTCGATCCACACCAGCACCTTGCTCGGGAGGCACCAATGAGCGAATCCAACGTCATTGTTTCCAATGAGCCCTGGAAGAAGCCGCTTCCGAACATCGACAAGGACAACGAGGCCTTCTACGAGGGCCTGAAGAAGCACAAGTTCCTGGTCTGGCGCTGCAAGACCTGCGGCGCGTCCTATTGGCCCAAGGCCTATTGCATCAATCACGAGAACGAGCCGTTCGCCGCCAATATGGACTGGGCGGAGTCGAGCGGGCGCGGCAAGATCTTCGCCTTCAACCGCCATCACATGGCGTTTCATCCGGCCTTCAAGGACGAGTTGCCCTACGTCTATGCGCTGATCGAGCTTGACGAAGGCCCGCTCGTATCCTCGACGCTGGTCGGCGCGAAGACTCCGAAGGACGTCTACGACGTCGGCCAGAAGGTCGAGGTGGTCTACGAGGATCATCCGGCCGAAGGCTTCACGTTGCCGCGGTTCCGGATCGTGGATTGATGAGCGCATTTCTCTCTCGGCCTCATGCTGAGGAGCATCGCGAAGCGATGCGTCTCGAAGCATGGGGCCGCCCCCATCCTTCGAGACGCGGGCTTCGCCCGCTCCTCAGGATAAGGGCGGAACAGAGAGTCGGATGATGTCGCAATCGTCTTCCGCGCTGCCGGTCGAGGCGCTGCTCAAGCCGCGCGCGATCGCGCTCGTGGGCGTGTCCGCCAAGGGCGGAGCAGGCGCCAACATCCTCAGGTCGGGCCAGCGTTTCGGCTACGCGGTGCCGACCTGGCCGGTCAATCCGAACGCGGCCGAAATTGGCGGACAGCGCTGCTACGCATCGCTGCGCGATCTGCCGCAGACGCCGGACTGTGTGGTGGTGGCGGTGCCGGCTGGCGCAGTGCTCGATGTCGTCGGTGAGGCGGCGGCGCTCGGCGTGCGCGGCGTCTACGTGGTGTCGGAAGGCTTTGCGGATGCCGCCACCGAGGAAGGCCGCGAGCGGCAGACGCGCCTCGTCGCGCTGGCGCGCTCCGCCAATATCGCGCTCGCGGGCCCCAACTGCATGGGGATCGCGAGTCTCCACTATCGCTTCGCCGCCACCATGGCGGACATTCCGAGCGCGGCGGCGGCCGGTGGCATCTCGCTGGTGTCGCAGAGTGGCGGGCTGATGAATGCGGTCGCGGAGCTCGCCACCAACCGCGGCGTCGGCGTCAACTATCTCATTTCCAGCGGCAACGAGGCGGTGCTGGAAATGGCCGACTATATCGAGTTTCTGGCCGACGATCCGCCGACCCGCGTGATCGCCTGCATTATTGAAGGTGCCAAGAACGGGCGTCGCTTTCGGGCCGCGGTCGAGCGCGCCGCGCGCAAGAAGCCCTTGGTCGTGCTCAAGCTCGGGAGGAGCGCGTTCGGCCAGCGTGCGACGCTCGCCCATACCGGCACGCTCGCTGGCCGCCACGAGGCGTTCGCAGCGCTGTTCCGGCAGAATGGCGTCGCGCTCGTCGACTCGATCGATGCGCTGGTCGAGACCGCCGCGCTGTTCGATCTTGCGCCGCTGCCGCAGGGCGATCGTGTGGTGATGATGACGGTGTCGGGTGGCGCGACCTCGTTGATCGGCGACCTTGGTGAATCGGCCGGGCTGAGCTTCCCGCCGATCGCGGACGCCACCGACAAACGCATCCAGAGCATTCTCGGCGTCGAGCGCGCCTTTGGCAATCCGCTCGATACCGTGGGCCTGCCGCGCTTGCGGAAGGACGGCAACATCTCGGCGGTCGTGCAGGCGATGCTGGCGGACGACGGCATCGATCTGGTCGGGCTCGTGCTCGGCATGCGCGGCGACGGCTGGGTCTCGCACCAGGAGCTGGTCGATCGCCTGGCGGCGGCCGTCAAGAGCGCCAGGAAGCCGCTGATGGTGGTCTCCTTCATGTCCAACAGCCTGACCCGGCACTGGCGCGGCTACGCGCAGTCGAGCGGCCTGCCGCTGATCGAGGACCTCGAGCGCGGCCTCAAGGCAGTGCGCCAGCTCATCGACTATGCGAGCTTCCGCCGCAGCGCCGAGCATCGGCATGGGGCAAAACCCGCACAGGCCGCCGCGCACCCGGGCGGCTCCGTCCTCACCGAGGCGCAGAGCAAGAAAATCCTCGGCGCGGCCGGTCTGCCGGTGACGCGCGAGGCGCTGGCGCGCGATCCGGCCGAAGCGGTGCGGCTTGCGGCCGAGATCGGCGGCGCGGTGGCGCTGAAAATCCAGTCGCCGGACATTGCGCACAAATCCGACATCGGCGGCGTGCATCTCGGCGCCAGCACCGCCGCCGAGGTCGAGGTTGCGGCCCGCAAGGTGTTCGACAACGCGCGCCGCAACTGCCCGGGTGCGACAATAGATGGCATTCTGGTGCAGGAAATGGTCGAGGATGGCGTCGAGTTCATCCTGGGCATGACCTATGATGAGACCTTCGGGCCGCTCGTCGTCTGCGGTGCTGGCGGCGTCACGGTGGAAGTGTTCAAGGACGCTGCCGTCCTGCTGCCGCCGTTCACGGCCGCGGAGGCGGCGGCTGCGGTCGGCAGCCTCAAGGTCGCGAAGCTGCTTGAGGGCTTTCGCGGCGCGGCGCCGCGCGACGTCGATGCGCTGGTCGATTGCTGCGTGCGTTTCGGCGACTTCGTCGCCGCAACCGATGGGCAGTATGCGGCGATCGACCTCAATCCGGTGCTCGTCTGCGCGCGCGGACGTGGTGTGCGGATCGCCGATGCGCTGATCGAAACGGGAGCCACGGGAGGACAGGCATGAGCAACCAGACCCCACGCGGCGCACTCCTCGCGCTCCTCGCGCTCGTACTTTCCGTTGGCGCGGCCGTCGCGCAGGCACCCGACGACATCTTCAGATACAACGGGCCCGACCGCCAGCAGAAGCTGATCGAAGGCGCGCGCAAGGAAGGCCAGGTCGTCTTCTACTCCGCCATGATCGTGAACCAGGCGCTGCGGCCGATCGCCGACAAGTTCGGCAAGAAATATCCGTTCCTCAAGATGACCTATTGGCGCGCCGACTCCGAGGACATCGCGCAAAAGGTGTCGGCCGAGGTGCGTGCCGGCAACGTGGTGGGCGACGTGTTGGAAGGCACCGGCGTCGGCGAGCAGGCGGTGCAGGCCGGATTGCTCGTGCCCTACACGACGCCCGCAATGGCGGCCTATCCGGAGCGCTACAGCGATCCCACCAACATGTGGACGCCGACGCGGCTCTCCTACTACAGCATCGCCTACAACACCCGGCTGGTGCCGGAGGCCAAGGTGCCGAAGAGCTTCGATGACCTGCTCGATCCGCAATGGAAGGGCAAGATGGCCTGGCGCATCGGCAGCGCGAGCGGCACGCCCTTGTTCATCACCAACCTGCGGCTTGCCTGGGGCGAGGAGAAGGCGCGCGCCTATTTCGAGAAGCTCAAGGAGCAGAAAATCGTCAACTTCGGCGCGGGCTCCGCACGCACGCTGGTCGATCGCGTGATCGCGGGCGAATACGCGATCGCGCTCAACATCTTCGCGCACCATCCGCTGATCAGCAAAGCCAAGGGCGCGCCGGTGAACTCGAAGCTGCTCGATCCGGTCGCGTCGACCGCCGCTACCATGGGGGTGGTGAAGGGCGCCAAGCACCCGCACGCGGCGCTTCTGCTCATCGATTTCGTGCTGTCGAGCGAAGGGCAGGAGATCCTTCTCGGCGCCGACTATTTCCCCGCCGATCCGCAGGTGCCGCCGGCGCCCATGCTGGCGCCGGTGGTGCCGAAGCTTGCCGGCGTGCCGGAGAACTTCGTCGGCCCCGACAAGCTGATGAAATACACCGACAGCTCCGAGGAGGTCTTCCGCCAGCTGTTCCGGTGAGCGACAAGTGCTGCGCGACAAGCGCGAGACGAGGGAGGGGCGTTGGCCGTTCTGCACGAGACGGGAGGTCCAATGGCGGCGGGCCGCTTGCAGAGCTGGCGCGAGCGCTGGCGGCTGTCGCCGCTCGTGGTCGTGCTGGCTGCGATCCTGCTGATCCTGATCCTGCCGCCGACGCTCTATCTCATCGTCACGAGCTTCTTCAGCACCCGGCCCGACGGCTCGTTCGATCAGTTCACGCTGCGCTTCTACCAGCAGCTCTTCACCAGCCCGTATTTCGCCGCGAGCCTCTGGAACACCGTCATCTATGCGATCGGCTCCGCATTCGTGGCGATCGTGCTCGGCGTCGTGCAGGCGCTGATCGTCGAGCGCACCAACGCGCCCGGCCGCCACTACGTCTTTCTCGGCGCCGTCGTTTCGCTCGGCATACCGCACGTGCTCTACACGGTGGCCTGGCTGCTGCTCCTCGGCCGCACCGGCCCGGTGAACACGCTCATTGCCAGCATCTTCGGCGGCGAAGGATCCGCGCTCAACGTCTATTCGCTGTGGGGCATGATCCTGGTCGAGGGCATAGGCTTTGCGCCGCTCACATTCCTGTTGATGTCGGCGGTGCTGCGTTCGACCGACGCCTCCTTCGAGGAAGCGGCCCTGATGGCGGGCGCGGGTCCGCTCAAGACCTTCCGCTCGATCACGCTGCGGCTTGGATTGCCGGGCGTGCTGGCGCTCATGCTGCTGATCGGTATCCGCGCCTTCGAGTCGTTCGAGGTGCCGGCGCTGGTCGGGCTTGCCGGCAACGTCACGGTGCTGACCACGAATATCTATCAGAGCTCCAAGAACATCGGGGCCATCAATTTCGGCGAGTCGGGCGCCTATGCGGTCTGCCTGCTGCTGGTCGTCGTGCTGCTGCTCGCCTGGCACAATCGCCTCGCGCACCACGCCCACCAGTTCCAGACCATCACCGGCAAGGGCTATCGGCCGCGCATCATCGACCTCGGCCGCTGGCGCTATCTGGCCGCCGGCATCCTGCTCGCGATCTTTCTCTTGGCGATTGCGCTGCCGGTCGCGATCCTGGTGTTCACCTCGCTGCAGCCGTTCTACGAGGGCGTGACCGCGGATGCGTTCGGGCGCTTCTCGCTTGAGAACTACCACGCCATCCTGGCGCCGGGCTCGTTCCGCGATTCCATCGCCAACACGCTTGTGCTCGGGGTCGCGACCGCGACGCTGGTGGTGCCGTTCACGGCGCTGTGCGCCTGGCTGGCGGTGCGGCGCTATCCCGGCGCATGGCTGCTTGATCAGATCGCGATGGCGCCGCTCGTGTTTCCGGCGATCGTGATGAGCGTCGCCTTCCTGCATGTGTTCGTGAACCTGCCGATCCCGCTCTACGGCACGCTCATCTCGGTCATCATCGCGTCGGCGGTGCGCTATCTGCCTTACGGTATGCGCTATGCCTATGCGGGCGTGCTGCAGATCCATGTCGACCTCGAGGACGCCGCGACCACATCCGGCGCCGGCCGGCCTTTCATCTTCCTGCGCGTGGTCCTTCCGCTCATCGCGCCCGCGCTGATCAGCTGCTGGCTGTTCGTGTTCCTGCT
>DAIUEP010000085.1:0-18120 GCA_036845065.1 Xanthobacteraceae bacterium
CTGGGCGTGAAACGTCACGCCCCGCGGCTCGTGCCGCCGATTTGAAGTTCCTACAGCACTTGCGGCAAGCTCGGTTAGGAACTTCAACTCGAAAAGCGGCAGATGGCTTGAGAATAATTACGCCGTAAGTGAAGTCAACAACTATTTCGCTTATGGTGAATAACGAGACGGAATTGGCGCGCCTCGATTCCGCCTAAGCCTGCTCACGCTGCCCTGAACCGCTCGATCACCTCGTGCGGAATGGGCTTGCCCCGGATACGCCCGTCCGCATCGCGACCCGCCCAGACGCGGGTCTCGCGGCCCTCGACCGCAGGCTCGCCCGCAAGGGTCATGCGGTGGTTGATGTCGAAGCTCGAGCGGCGGAACTCGGCGATCTGGGATGTGACGTCGAGATGGTCACCGAACTTGACCGGCACATGGAAGCGCGCCCGCGCATCGACCAGCGGAACACCCATGATGTCGTAGGTGGTGAACAGGTCCTGCCGCAGCACGCCGAGCGTCACCTCGAACATCTCCCAGGTGCACCAGTCGAAGTACTCGAAGAAGCGGCTGTTGAACACGATGCCGGCGGGGTCGCAATGACCCCACTCGATCATCAGGCGTTTGTGGTGGACGAGGTTCGGCATCGGCACTCGCATCTCATAACGGCAGCGGACCATAGCGGCGGGCCAACGCGCCGGCATGCTGTTTTGTGACGAGGGCGGCGTCGGCGGCACTAGGCGCCGACCAGGCCAGGCCGCGCGGCCGTTCGGTAAACTACAACCGCCAGGACAAGCAATTCATAATAACGCCCGCATAAATTGCATTATCGTCACTAAAAGTTGCATGATGGGGTGGCTCTACCAGTGGTCCGGCCTTCGCCAAGGTGAACGCCCATTCGCAACCGCGTCGCCCGGCATGAATGACATCCAGCACGACGAGGAGCACCGGGAGGAGCGCACCGAAGCTATCCTGATTGCCGGGGCTGCCCTCCTGATGCTGTGCGTGTCGATCCTGCTGATCGCCTTCGCCCTGATCGCGCGGCAGGAGCGGATCGATCGCCGCCATGGCAGCGCGCCGGCGCTCGAGACCATGGGCGCTCTCGGCATTGGCGAGCACGGCGCTCGACTGATCGAGCAACGCTCGCGCGATCTTCTGGTCGACCGCAGGCGATGAGCGCGCGTGCGGCTCACGTTCCAACGTTGCGATCGCGCACGCAACGATCCAACTGCATGGGAAAGAAGCTCATGTGCCCGAACGCGGCGCTCGCCTGTTTCGGAACACAGGGCCGTGTTGGTCGCGCCGCAACGTACAGCGTCCAATACTTTGCGAGGCAGATGCCGTCGCACTCGCGCGGCCAGTCCTGATCAAACAACAATCGTGCGCGCCTCGAGCCCGCGCTCGGCACGGTCGCTGTCGTAGAGGCGCGGCGTGATGCCCTGCGGCGTGCGGCCACCTGGATCGTGGCGGTCGTTGCTGCCCCTCGTGCGCCAGCACGCGCGGATCGAGCGCGGGACTGGGCTGGCAGCGCGCACGCGCTGCGCCGCCTCGACTATGATCACGATGGCGAGCAACAGCAGAACGACCGGGCCGAGATCCCGTGTCATGCCCCGCAGGCTAAACCGCCGGCGCTGGCGGCAATCGCTGGCGAAAAATCGATTGCTGGTCAGACTTACTAGACAATTGGTTGACTTAACTATCTTTCGTGTTGCCGCCGGGACACACAGGGATTCAATTTCGGTTGTGGTAGCAGGTTGCGGCCGACTCGGAGGTGTAAATATCTAAGGGTTACCAGCAAGGAGGCGCGCATTTAGGCGCGGACCTCCTGATAACGGGAATAACGGAGGGCAATATGCACAAGCTGATGCTTACTACATTTCTGGTTGCCGGCGCCATGCCGGCGTTCGCGGCCGACATGCCGGTGAAGGCGCCGCGCGTTGAGGCGGTTCCATACACCGACTGGTCCGGCATCTATGTTGGCATCCAAGGTGGCTACGGCTGGGGTCGACAGAAGTGGGACGGCAGCAGCGTGTTCGAGGGCGGCGATATTGACATCAGCCAAGTCCGCACGCCGGCCACCGGCTTCCCCGCGCTGTTGTTCACCAATCGAGTCTTTCTGCCGGACTTCGACATTCCCGGCACGTCCTCGCTCAAGAACCGGGGTTGGGTGTTCGGCGGTCATGCTGGCGCGCAGAAGCAGTGGGGCAATTGGGTGATCGGCCTTGAAGCCGATTTCGATGCGGCCGACATCAAAGGGTCATCCAGCGCAACTGATGAATTCAGGACGAACCTGGACACTCAGATTCGCACTCGAATCTTGCTGACGCCAACGATCTCGCTCCCACCTGGAAGTTTCCCTGGCACAATCGTCGACATCAGGCCGGGCGTTACTGGCGCACTTGTAACGCAGACCTCAACGGTCGAAACCAAGCTCGACCAACTCGGCACACTGCGCGGCAAAATCGGCCTGACCAACATCTTCTCGCCGAATATCATGCTCTACGGCACGGGCGGCATGGCCTGGGCGCACAGCGAGACGACACTGACCGCCGAACAGACCGTCAGCGGCACCATGAATCCGGCGATTGTTCGTGTTGGCACGGACGGCGCTGCAATTGGCACCAGGGCGTTTACCGACACGAGTACGCTTGAGGCCAAAAGCGCCGGCTACATATTCGGCTGGACGGCCGGCGCCGGCATCGACTGGAAACTCACGCCCAACGTGGTCCTTGGCGCCCTCTATCTGCACTACGACTTCCCGAAGAACACACTCGCATTCACCGAGAGCGGCGTCAGGATGGGTAATGCTCGTCAGGAGGTCGACGTGATCAAGGGCCGCCTGAGCGTCCTGTTCCCGATCCACTGACCTTGGGCTGGAAATTGATCAGGAAGGAGGCCGGCACCCCATCGCCTACCCCCGTGAGTGGCCTGAATGCCGGCCGAATAGAGAGCCCGGTCGCTCCAGCAACCGGGCTCTTTTCTAATGCTGCACCGACCAGTTTTTTTGAACCATGAAAACCAAGCTCAGACCCAATGCCGCTGACTGCCAGGTCGCAAGGCGCCTGCGCATGGCCCGTATAGCCGCCGGCATCAGCCAGGCCGATGCTGCAAACCATCTCGGGGTCACCCAGCAGCAAATCCTAAAATACGAGAACGGCACCAATCGCGTGAGCGCGGGATGCCTAGCCTTGCTGGCACAATTCTATCGGCGGCCGGTGGCGTGGTTTTTCGAGGGCGTCGCGCTCGATAGCAAGGATATCCTCGACATCACGAGAGGACCAATCGCGCGTGCGAGGCTGGCCGCAAAGGTGCATGATTCTATTCGACCCAGCGGATCACCAAGGCGATTGCGGACGATCATTTGAACAGAGGAGCAACCCATGCACTATCGTGCAATCGCGAGAGCAGGCGCCGCAGCGGTCAAAAGTCTCACCTGAGACTTTTTCGACCGTGTCACATTCGCGCTGCGTTCACGTCGCAAACGCCGCCAACCCATTGAACGCCTTGGTGGGCGCACCAGGACTCGAACCTGGGACCCGCTGATTAAGAGTCAGCTGCTCTACCAACTGAGCTATGCGCCCCACACAAGGGTGGGGTCCTGTAGCAAAGCGATCCCGGCGAGTCCAGGGAGGGCGGGCCTGGCAACGGCTATTCTGGCTCCTCCCTGTCGTCTCGGCCGAGCGCCTTAAGCGCGTCTACGCGCGTCTCCGACGCGCTATGGCGCGAGAGCCGGGACCCATTTTACCGTATGAGCGCCCGAGTAGATGGGTCCCGGCTCGCGCCTTCGGCGCGCCCGGGACGACGGTGAAACCTTGGCAGGGCCCCCAAAGAATGAAAGCCGCCGGGCTGTTGGCCCGGCGGCTCCCATGCGTCAGCGATCGTGTCGGGGGGCTGGGAGTACGACCGCCGCGCTAGCCCCAGACGTTGATCCGATCAGATCGGATCAAAGTCTATTGTTCATTTGAGCATGATCTTTTCCGAAAACCGGTTTCCACTTTTCGGGATCATACTCTAGAGACGCTCCTCGCCCTGGACCGGCGACGACAGATACAGCGAGCGCTGCATCGGGCCCATCTGGCGATGTTGCTGCATCATCGGATGATCCTGCATCCGCGGACCTTCGAAACCTTCCGTGCGCCGCATCATGCCGCGCATTCCGGGGCGGCCGTCACGGCCGCGGAAATCCTGCTCGCCACCAAAGCGGCCTAGCCGGCTGAGCACGGCAAACCGTCGCTTCTGGCCCTCGTCGAGGCTGTTGTAGAGCGGCGCGGTTGCCTCGCCGAGCTTCTTGAGCGCGTTGCCGGTCTCCACCATCGCGGTCGCGCGCCGGTTCATCCACTCGGACGGATCGACTTCACGCGATGGAGCTTGGCGCGAGGGCGCCTGGGCGGCCTGGGCGTTCATCCGATCGATGCGCAGCTTGGTGAATTCGCGGGCCGCCTGCTCGAAGGCCGGCCATGTCTTTTCCTGCTCCGCGGTCAGCGCGAGCCCAGCCTTGAGGCCTGCGAGCCGCGCTTCGCCGAAGGCGCGCATGTCCTCGACGCTCGGGCGCCTGGCCTGCGGGCCCTCACGATCCGGACGACCCTGCGCATAGACCAAGCTGCTGCCTGCGATGAGGAGTGCGGCTGCGCCTGCTGCGATCGGTTTCCACATTGAATGTCCCTCCACCCTGTCCTTGCGCGCCCCACACACATCAAGTGTCATGTACAATAATCGCGCGCCTTCTCGAAGCAAGTTAAAGTTTTGTTAGGTGGCGAGAGCGTCCAAACGGTAGATTACGATCTTGTAATGTTGCGATCTTGGACAGTCATTCCGCCGAAATTCTGTAGTTCATCTTGCGCGTTACGGAGCAACGCCGACGCCGGTCGTGAGAAAAATAGGCCAGCACCCGCATCGCGGTATACCGGCCTGCGCACTGTGACGACGTCCCAACGGAGGCGTGCCGCGCCCGCGCGACAAGCGCACGCATGGAGATAGCGCGCCGCCGCTATCAGATCGCGTCGGTCGAATGGATGCGTGCTCCGGACGCATCGAGCGCGGCGAGCTTGCCGCGCTGGCGCGCCATCAGCTTGTTGAGCGCGCCGAGATAGGCCTTGGCGGACGCCACCAGCGTGTCGGGATCGGCGCCCTTGGCGGTGACCGAGCGGCCGTCGGCAGCGAGCCGTACCGACACCTCGGCCTGCGCGTCGGTGCCCTTGGTCACGGCGTGCACCTGATAGAGTTCGAGCACGGTCTCGTTCGGCACCAGCGCCTTGATGGCGTTGAAGGTGGCATCGACCGGACCGTTGCCGGTCGCCTGCACGGTGTGCTGCTTGCCCTCGATGTCGAGCGTCAGCGTCGCGGACTGCGGCCCCATGGTGCCGGCGATGACGGTCAGCGACACGAGCTTCACGCGATCCTGCGCGTGCGCGATCTCCTCGTCGACCAGCGCCTCGATGTCCTCGTCGTAGACGTGCTTCTTGCGGTCGGCGAGCGCCTTGAAGCGCACGAAGGCATCCTCGAGCTGGTTGCCGGCGAGCACGTAGCCCAGCTCCTCGAGCTTGTGCACGAAGGCATGCCTCCCCGAGTGCTTGCCCATGACCAGCGAGGTCTGCTTCACGCCCACGCTCTCGGGCCGCATGATCTCATAGGTCTGGGTATGCTTGAGCATGCCGTCCTGGTGGATGCCGCTCTCGTGCGCGAACGCGTTACGGCCGACGATCGCCTTGTTGTACTGGACCGGGAACGAGGTCGCCGCCGCCACCAGCTTGGAGGCGCGCGTCAGCATGGTGGCGTCGACCTTGGTCCAGAACGGCAGCACGTCGTTGCGCACCTGCATCGCCATCACGACCTCTTCCAACGCCGTGTTGCCGGCGCGCTCGCCGATGCCGTTGATGGTGCACTCGATCTGGCGCGCGCCCGCACGCACGCCGGCGAGCGAGTTCGCCACCGACATGCCGAGATCGTCGTGGCAATGCACCGAGAACACCGCCTTGTCGGAATTCGGCACCCGCTCGCGCACGGTCTTGAACAGGTTGTAGTACTCCTCCGGCACCGTGTAGCCGACGGTGTCGGGGATGTTGATGGTGGTGGCGCCGGACTTGATCGCGGCCTCGACGCAGCGGCACAGGAAGTCGAGCTCGGTGCGGGTGCCGTCCTCCGACGACCACTCGACGTCGTCGGTGAAGTTCCGCGCGCGGGTGACCTGCGCGATCACCATCTCGTAGACCTCGTGCGGCTCCTTCTGCAGCTTGTACTTCATGTGCACCGGCGAGGTGGACAGGAAGGTGTGGATGCGCCGGCGCCTCGCTGGCTTGATCGCCTCCGCGCAGCGGTCGATGTCCTTGAACGCCGCGCGCGACAGCCCGCACACGACTGCGTTCTTGGTGCGCTGAGCGATCTCGTGCACGGCCGCGAAGTCGCCTTCCGAGGCGATCGGGAAACCGGCCTCGATGACGTCGACGCCCATCTGGTCGAGCAGCTCGGCGACCTCGAGCTTCTCCTCATGGGTCATGGTGGCGCCGGGGCACTGCTCGCCGTCGCGCAACGTGGTGTCGAAGATGACGACGCGGTCCTTCTCGGACGGGGTGGTCATGGGCTTGAAGTCCTTCTCGTTGGCGCCCTCCTTAAGGGCGCTCATGGGTTCCGTGTGTCCGGCTGACCCCTGAGTGCCCAGGCGCAAACGCCCATAAGGCTCTCAGGGGACGCTAAGGAGCAGGAGCCCGCCAAGAGCGAGGCACGCGCGCGCACCGGTCAGGGCCAGGGCCCCCCGGGAACCAGCACAAATGCTGCGGCGCGTCGAAATCACTGTTGCCTCGTCCGGCCCGTCAGAGCCTTGGTTAGTTCAAAGTCGCGGATCACGATGACAGCCGCGTTAATCTGGGGACCGCCCCCTTGTAATGGAAGGACCGCACCATGCGCAAGGCCGGTGCAGCCAGCTAGATGCCGCCGATCCAGCCCGTGATCGCGCCCGCCACGTCGGAATCGAGGCCATAGAAGCCGTGCGGGGCGCGCGCCTCGCAGGGCTCGCTCTCGGCCGGCAGGCCGCCCGAGAACGACTTCTCGGCGAGCTTGCGTCCGCTGCCCTGGTACCAGGCGCGAAACGGCGCAACGGTCGCAGCCGACGTGTGCGGACAGGTATCGGCGACGTGCCACACCAGCATCGTGGGCACATCGAGCAGCTTGGCGTTGCCGTTCGCCAGCTTGAAGACCGTCAGGCCCGGCACATTGGACCCGACCTCCAGAAACGCCGAGGTCAGCACCGCGGCGTCCGGCCGCTGATCGCCCTTGAGCTTGGCGACCGCGTTGGCGACCGACAACGAGCCGCGGCTGGTGCCGATGGCAACGACCAGCTTCGGCACGATGCCGCGCAGGTACTTCACCATCGCGCCGACATCCTGCGCAAACGCCTGGCTGGCACGATAGCGATCGACGACGCCGGAAGCGCCGACCTTGAAGCTCGGCGCGATGTCGGGAACAAGCGTGACATAGCCAGCCCGCGCATAAAGTGCGCGCGTGCGCACGAGCTGGTTGAAGCGCAGCTTCGTGATCTCGCCGCCCGCCGTAATATCGAGCCGGCCGTCCGCGCCCGCGAACAGGATGACGCCGCCCTTGGGATTGGCGGGCTTGAGCACGACCGCGCGCACCTTCTGGCCGCGCGAGTCGATCTCGACAATCGGATCCGCCCAGGCGGAGACGGTCAACAGACACGTCGAAAAGACAACCAAGAGACGGCGCATGGCAGAGCACCTTCACTCCGAGGTTTGCGCTACTTGGCCACCACGGCCGTCACGTCGATCTCGAGCAGCATGCCCTGGATGGCGAGCCCATTGATGACCAGGAACGTGTTGGCCGGAATCGGCCCGCTGCCATAAGCCTCGCGCCGGCATCGCCCGACGTCGTTCTGGTAGCGGATGTCGGTGACGTAGACGACCTGCTTGACGATGTCGGCGAGCGTGGCGCCGTGCGTTGCCAGCAGCCGCTTGATCTTGTCGTAGGCGTAGAGGCACTGCTCGTAGGGCTTGCCCGGATGCAGGATCGGTGCGCTCTGGCCGGGCGGCCCGTTCTCGTCCTCGGCGCCGACGCCGGCGAGAAAGATCATCTTGCCCGGGCCGGTGACGGTCACGACCTCGGTGAAACGGCCCTTGGTCCATTCCGACGGGTTGTAGCGCTTGACCTCGAGCGGCTGCGCCAGCGCGGCCTGCGCGACCAGGGTCGCAAGAACAAAGAATACGGCCCTTTCAATCATGGACATGCCCTCCCCTTCGGACTGCGCGGCCCCTTCGCGGGATCAGCCTATCATTCCTCCGCCAGCAGCGCCTTGCGGATCTTGCGCATGTCCTTGAGCGCGGCCTCGTCGACCTTCGGATAGGAGAGGTCGAGCCCCTCGAGCGCCTCGACGAGGGCGCGCGCCACCACCAGCCGCGCGAACCACTTGCGGTCGGCGGGCACCACATGCCAGGGCGCGTGCGTGCGGCTGGTTGAGCGGATCAGGTCATCGTAGGCGGCCATGTATTTGGTCCACTGCTGGCGCTCGGCGATGTCGCCGGAGGAGAACTTCCAGCGCTTGTCGGGCTCGTCGAGCCGCTCGAGCAGGCGCTTGCGCTGCTCGTCCTTGGAGACGTGCAGAAAGAACTTGAGGACCAGCGTGCCGCTGCGCGCGAGATGGCGCTCGAAGGCGCGAATGGCCTCGAAACGCTCGTCCCAGATCGACTTGCCGTTGAGCGCCTGCGGGAGATTCTGGCGCGCCAGCAGCTCCGGGTGGACCCGCACCACCAGCACCTCCTCGTAGTAGGAGCGGTTGAAAATCCCGATGCGGCCGCGCTCCGGCAGGCGCAGCGCCGCGCGCCACAGGAAGTCGTGGTCGAGCTCCTCCACGCTCGGCGCCTTGAACGGATGCACGTCGCAGCCTTGCGGGTTGATGCTGCTCATGACGTGGGCGATCACGCCGTCCTTGCCGGCCGTGTCCATGCCCTGCAGCACGACCAGCACGGCCCAGCGGTTGTCCGCATAGAGCCGCTTCTGCAGCTCGCCGAGCCGCTCGATGTCCTGCGCCAGCACCGCCTTGGCGTCGGCCTTGTCGCGCTCGAGGCCGCAGGTGTCGTCACACTCGAAGCGCGCCAGGCGGAAGCGGTCGGGATCGTCGATGCGGAATTTGCGCAACAGCTTGGCAGCCTTCATGACGCGTGGCTCCAGATATGGCGGAGGAAGGATGTCACGAACGGAGGCATCATCGGGTCGAGGTCGCCTTCGCCGCGCACGATGCGGATATCGGCAAGCTCGGGCACCGTCTCGCTCGCGAGATGATCGAGGATGCGCAGACGCAGCGCGGCTGCGGTCTCGCGCGCGCGCAACAGCTTCATATGCGCCACCAGCGCGCCACCGAGCACCGTGTACCAGCCCGCATCCGCAGCAAACTCGCCGACATCGAGCCCGGTCTCCTCCTTGAGCTCGCGCGCGATGCTGCCCTCGAAATCGACCCGGTCGGCGGCGATGTCGTTGAGATCGGGCGTGCCGCAGGGGAAGTAGACCTGCCCGGCGTTGGCCGTGTGGGACCCCATCACGCCCAGCAAGAAGGCACCGTCGGAGGACAGGATCGGCCCCATGGCGAAACAGTCGCGCACGCTCGGGTCCGGAAAGTCCCAATCCTGCCACGACAGGAAGCTCGCATAATCCACGTCGAAACAGGCACCCCGGAACATGCCGTCACGGATCGCAAAGTCGCCGAGCATCAGGACGCGGCCGTTCCACAGCGCCGGGTTGCGGCGCCGGAGGTTGGCAAAATAGGCTTCGATCTCGCTTCTGCGCTCGCTCGCGAAGCGCCAGGGCCGCGATGCGAAGCCCACGTCGATGAGCTCGATCGGGACCACCGAGAAGGCGTCGACGGGCAGATCCGTGATTCTCATTCGTCGAGCCGTTCTCGTCGAAAGCAGGCGGCCGGGCATGGGCCGCACCGGCAAAGGACCACGGGTCCGACAGCTAAGTCAAAGGCCCTTCAAGTCACAGGCTCTTCAAGTCATAGGCCCTTCAAGTCAAAAGGCCCGTCAAAGCCCCTTGATGAGGCCCGCTTCGATCAGCGCTCGGTTGAAGCGCCGCGCCTCGGCGCCGTCGGCACAGCCGTAGAACAGGCCGCCGCAGCGCTCAAGGATCTTCTTCTGCTCGGCGAACGACGGGTCGAGCGGCACTCCGGCGGCCTCCTGCACCATCAGCGGAAGATAGGGCGCATCGAGCATGTCGAGCGCCGAGCCGAGCGCAACCGGCTTGAAGTTGACGGCGTCGATCGCGTAGTAGGTCGTGAAGTAGCGCGGATCGAACCGCATCAGCCGCCGGCCGAGCTCCATGACGTCGATCGACGGATCGACCAGGAGCTTGGCGAAGTCCGGCTGGTGGTCGCCGTAACGGACAATGAGAAACTCCTCGCCCGGGAACTCGCGCTTGAGGCGGGCGAGGAACTCCGCGTAGTCGCGCTCGCTCATCGCCTGCCGGCGCAGATACTCGTTGACCTCGGGCATCGCATTGCCCGGATCGCGCCAACCCGCGGGCGTCAGCTCGGCATGGAACGGATAGTCCCAGGTGAAGTGGTTCGCGGTCAGATAGACATAGAGGAACATCGGCCCGCGCTTGCGCTCGTGCTCGATCATGCGTGCGGCGGCATCGAAGTAGAACCGGTCCGGCTCGAACACCCCGCTGCCCAGCACCTTGCCGTCGACGAAATTCTCGATGCCCACGCCCTTGTAATACGACCCGGCGCCCAGGAAGCCGCCGTTCACCGGATAGATGGCGTGGGTGCTGTAGCCGCAGCGCTGCAGCGCCCGCGGCAGGCCACGCTCGACCCGGCCGGCGGCAATGCGCGTCACGAAGAACTGGAAGCGCCCGTAGGAGCGCGATGAGAGCCCCGAGAGCACGTTGTATTCGGTGTACCAGCTCGGCCCGCCGGCACCCTCGACCAGGAGCCTGCGCGCCTTGCCGTCGAACGAGCGGAAGTGAGGCCCGTAGCCGGGCGGCACCTTGACGTCCGCGATCGCCCGGATGTCGAAGCTCGATTCGTCGTGCACAAGGATGATGTGAGGACGTTTGCCGACGGGCTCGCAGGGGCTCTCGGCCTGCAGCGCCTCGAGCGTCATGGGATCGGATTCAAGAAACCCGTGCTCGACATACGCCGTCACCGCGTCGACGCCGGTGCGCACGAAGTGCGACACATAGTTCTCGTTGCCGAAGGCTTCACCAGGCGAGACCGGATAGGCGATCGACAGGCCGGCAATGCCGGCGAGACATGCGGCGCTTCCGATCGCGGCGGCGCCACGGCGGATACGGAACGGATCGAGCCGCCAGACCACGATCGCAGCGGGTAAGAACAGCAGCCCGGCGACGATCGACGCCGTGCGGACGTTCGGAAACATCATCATCAGGAACGCGAACGTATCGGCATCGATGATCATGACGTCGATGAAGCTGAGCGACATCCAGAGCACGTCGAACTTGAAGCGCGAGACCATGATCAGCACGGCGAACATCGCGAGCGAGAGCGCCGCCGCGAGCCCCGGCCGCCGCAGCAGCAGAAGCCACAGGCCATTCAGCAAGCCCCAGGCCAACACGAACACCGCCATCGACAGGAGGCTGATCTCGCTCCAGAGCAAGATCGCAAGCGCCGCGAGGTGAAACACCGCGACCGGCGCAATGCGCACGAGGGAATGGCGCGCGAGCGCTGCCTGTAGCGGAAACCGGCCGGGACGCATGGGCGACAGAATCGTCATGGTCGCTTCATCAGGCGTTTCATGATGCGTTTCATGATGCGCTTCATGGGCGCTAGAGCCCCTTGATCAGACCGGCATCGATCAACATGCGATTGAAGCGCCGCGCCTCAGCACCGCTATTGCAATCGAAGAACAGCCCGTTGCAGCGCTGCATGATCCTCTTCTGCTCCTCGAACGAGGGGTCGAGTGGCAGGCCGGCGTTCTCCAGCACGACCAGGGGCAGATAAGGTCCCTCGATCGTGTTGAGCGCTGTGGTCATGTTGGCCGGTTTGAAGTTGACCGCGTCGATCGCGTAGTAAGTCGTGAAATAGCGGGGGTCGTGGGTTGCGATCCGCTTGGCGATCGCCGCCTCTCCGATTCCAGGCTCGAGGATGTGCGACGAGAAGTCGGGCTGATGATCGCCGTAGCGGACGATCAAGAACGACTCGTTCGGAAAGTCACGTTTGAGGCGGGCCAGGAATTCGGCGTAGTGGCGCATGCCAAGAGTCTGGCGCCGCAGATACTCGTCGACGCCGGGGGCATTGCCCAGGCCTTTCCACTCCGGCGTCAGCTCGGGCCGCCAGCGCCAATCCCACGGAAAATGGTTGGCGGCGAGATAGACGTAGACGAATGTCGGGCCGCTGCCGCGCTCGCGATCGATGATGCGGGCCGCCGCGTCGTAGTAGTAGCGGTCAGGCTCGAGCTTTGCCGAGCCGATCGCCGTCGCGTCCATGAAGTGTTGGATGCCGGTGGTCTTCTGGAACCGGCCGGCGCTCATGAAAGCGCCGTGCGACGGATAGAGCGAAAAGGTCTGATAGCCGCAGCGGCGCAACGCATGCGGCAGCCCGCGCTCGACCCGGCCAGCCGCAATCCGGGTGACGAAATAGGCGAAATGCCCGTAGGAGCGCGCCGCAAGGCCGGCGAGCACGTTGTATTCGGTGTACCAGCTCGGACCGCCGGTCCCTTCGGCGATGAACTTGCGGTGCTTGCCGTCGAACGAGCGGAAGTGGGCCCCATAGTTCGGCGGCACGTGGATGCCGGGCGCTTCCCGAATGTCGAAGCTCGACTCATCATGCACGAGAATGATGTGCGGCGGCTTGGCGGCCGGCTCGCAGGTCGCGCTCGTGGGGGCGAGCCGTTCGCTCGCGACCGGATCGGACTCCATCAAGCCGTGCACGATCAGCGCCGAAATCGCGTCGACGCCCGAACGGGCGAAATGCGACACGTAGTTCTCGCCGTAGAAGCCCTCGTATTCCCCCATGGGAACGAGGGTCTCCACGCCATAAAGGCCGAACAGGCAGCCGACTGTGCCGGCCGCGGCGCTCAGGCGGCGCACCCGGAACGGATCGAGCCGCCAGATCAGGACCAGCAACGGGATCGCCACGGCGATCACGGCCAGCACGATCGGGACAAGGCGCGGGAAAATGGTGAGCAGGAAGGTGATCGTGTCGGGATCGATAATCATCACGTCGACGAAGTTGGCCGTCATCCAGATGACTTTGTACTTGAGCTCCGACACCTGGATCAGCAGCAAGACCATGGCAAGCGACAGCGCCGCGGAGATGCCGGGCCGGCGCAGCAGCATCAGCCAGAAGAAGTTGAGCACCCCCCAGGCCAGGATGAACGAGCTCTTCTGCTCGGGCGCAAACTCGGTCGCGAGCATGACGCCGAACGCCACCAGGTGAAAAATGGCGACCAGACCGACCCGCACGGCATCACGCCAAGTGGTCGCACGCCACGTGGCAGCGCCTGCGGCGGCCCATCGGCTTGTCAGAAATGAGAGGGAGGGCGGCATGGCTGCACGCCCGTGTCCGGCAATGATCCGAAACGCCCGGCACACGGGCTACTGTTATTCAAATGTAATAATTGTGTCATTGCAAGGTCACAAAACTATAAGCGCGGTGGATTAAGAAAATATCATCATCGTTAAGCACGATCCGCGCCGTTAACGCTCATTCATCTTGCTGGGAATCGCGCGCATTTGGAGCGCGAACCGCGCTCAAGGGTGGGCGGTTCGGATGGCCGCACCGTTGTCGAGGCATCCGATCGCGGGACACGCGGCGGCAGCCGTCAGATCCCTTCTTCAAGCTCCATGGCCCGCGCGGTGGTCAGGCGAAGCAGGCACTGGCCGCCCTCCACGCGGGCAATGGTGCCGGAGCGGCTGGCAAAATAGGCGCAGTTTGCATCGCGGAATTGGACCCAGAGCCGTTGTGCGTTGCGCAATCGGTCACGCCGCCGCGCCGGCAAGCCCTCCAACAGCTTCTGGTAGGCGGTATTGAGCCGGCGGTCCCATACCGCCGTCTGTGTCGCCAGGCACTCCACGATGTCGGCGGTCGACTTCCGATCGCCGCAGGTTTCCTCCGAGGCCGGCTCCGCCTGCAATGGCAGCGCCCAAAGCGTCGCCGCACACGCCAGCACCATCGCCATCCCGGTGATGCCGCCGCTCCAACCCCTGCTCACAGGCCCGCCGCCTTCTTGACGAACCGATCGTCGAACGTCTTGGCGAGATCGAACTTGGCGCTCTTGAGCTCGTCGTCAAACGCCACCAGCATGTCGCTGGCCGACTTCATCCCGGCGGCCGGGATGATGCCGGTTACCGAGTAAGCCGGCTTGCTGGCCTTGACCGCGGCGGCGTAGAGCGCCTTGTCACCCAGCCAATACTCTTCGGGCACGGTCGCGGTAACCTGCTCGGGTGTCGCGCTCTCCAGCCATTTGAGCGTCTTGTAGAAGGCATTGACCAGCGCCTGCACCGTGTTGGGATTGCGGGCGATGAAGTCCTGCTTGGCGTAGAGCACCGCCGCCGGATTGGAGCCGCCAAAGATGGCGCGCGTGCCCTCCTCCGTGCGGCTGTCAGCCACCACCCTGATCTGCCCATCGAGCTCGAGCTTGGTCATCATCGGGTCGAGGTTGGACATTGCGTCGATCTCGCCCTTGATGACGGCCGCAATGACCGACGGACCGATGCCGACGCCGATATAGGACGCATCGGTTGGCTTGAGGCCGGCTTTCGCCATCAGATACATCACGAAGAAATTGGTCGAAGAGCCCGGCGCCGAGACGCCGATCTTCATGCCCTTGAGATCGGCCGGCGACTTGTAGGCCTCCGCCCGGTCCTTGCGCACGCCGAGCACGATGCCTGGAAACCGCCCAAGCTCGATCACCGCGCGCACGTCCTGGCCCTTGGCCTGCATGCGGATGGTGTGCTCGTAGGCGCCGGTGACGACGTCGACCGATCCGCCGGCGAGCGCCTGCAGCGACTGCGCGCCGCCGCGGAAGTCGTTGATGGTGACGTCGAGCCCCTGCTCCTTG
Source organism: Xanthobacteraceae bacterium (assembly GCA_036845065.1). Taxonomy (GTDB): domain Bacteria; phylum Pseudomonadota; class Alphaproteobacteria; order Rhizobiales; family Xanthobacteraceae; genus VAZQ01. Next base: position 15,000 of record DAIUEP010000085.1, read on the forward strand.
AAGTGGCCGAGCCGCTCCGCGATGGTCAGCGGTAGGTAGTAGAGCGCAGTCTTGCCGCCGACGCCGAGCGTGATCTGCCGCTTCTCGAGCGCCTGGCCATGCGCGGCTCCCATCAGCGCAAGCGCGGCCGCCAGTGTCGCCAGGAACAGTCGCATCGCAGCCATATCGTCCTCCCGCAAGCTAGCGCCAGAACCCACCCGTTCGTTCCCGCGCAAGCGGGAACCTAGAGTTATCATGGCCGCGCCTCGACCGCGACAGGCCGCCAGGCCAGGAGACGCCGCTCCACCATGGTCACGGCCCAGTCGATGATGATGACGAAAACCGCAAGCACCAGGATGCCGGCAAACACGCCGGTGACGTCGAGCGCGCCCTCGGCCTGCAGGATCAGATAGCCAAGCCCGGCGGCGGAGCCGAGATATTCGCCGACCACCGCGCCCACCACCGCAAAACCGACCGACGTATGCAGCGAAGAGAACATCCAGGACAGCGCGGACGGCCAGTAGACGTGCTGCATCAGTTGGCGCTCGTTCATGCCGAGCATGCGCGCATTGGCAAGCACGGTGGGGCTCACCTCCTTGACGCCCTGGTAGACATTGAAGAACACCACGAAGAAAACGAGCGTCACGCCGAGCGCGACCTTGGAGGCGATGCCGAGACCGAGCCAGAGCGCGAAGATCGGCGCCAGCACGATGCGTGGCAGCGCGTTGAGAATTTTCACATAAGGATCGAACACGGCGGCGAGCGCAGGCTTGCGGCCAAACCAGAAGCCGATGAGGACGCCCGCAACCGAGCCAATCACGAAGGCGAGCACCGACTCGATCAGCGTGATCCAGAGATGGAGCCAGATCGTGCCCTCGGAGAACCAGCGGACGATGCGGCGCGCCACGTTCTCGGGCGCCGCGAAAAAGAATGACGGCAGGATCGGCGCGCCGAAGATCGGCACCGCAGTGAGCAAGTGCCAGAGCGCGATGGCAACAACGGCGACGAGAAGCTGGAGTGAGAGGAGTTTGCCGCGTGACACGATCAAACTCCTCTCTTGCGATGCGCGCTCTAACCTAACGGGCGGCCCGCTCCCGCGGCAGGAGCGCTAAGCGCGTCAGTTCGGCTTCACGAACAGGCCGACAATGCCGGCCGAGCCCTTGGCGCGCGACGGCGAGCCCGTGGGCACGATCTTGGCGGTGACTTCTTCCTTGGTCAGGCCGGGCGGCAGCTCATTCGGCTCGAAGTCGGTCGCAACCAGCACGAAGGTATAATGATGAGGCTGGACGGCAGGCGGCGTGCAGGGACCGGAATAGAAGCCGACGCCCTGGGTGCTCTTGCCGCCGACATACTTGTCGGTCAGCTTGCTGACCTCGCCTTCCGCGAAGCCGGTCACCGAGGCCGGGATGCCGTAGGCCACCCAGTGGTTGACGCCGGCGCCGCCACGGCCTTCCGGGTCGATCATGAGCAGGACGTAGCTCTTGGTGCCTGCCGGCGGGTTCACCCACGAGAGCTGCGGCGAGACGTTTTCGCCGACGCAGTTCGGGTTATTCGGAGCGTTCGCCTTGCTGTTGGCAGCCTTGACCGGCAGCATCGCGCCGTCCTTGAAGGTCGTCGAGGAGATTTCAAACACGCCCTGTGCGGACGCCGTATCGCTGGCGCACCAGGACGCAAGCACCATTCCACTGGCCAGCGCCAGCTTACCAAACACGCTATTCATGAGTTTCCTCCGTTCGGCACCTTGCCGTGGCCGGGAGTGTAGCGGCCGCAAGCACGAGATCAAGGCACCGCGGCCCGTTCAGCCGACGCCGCCGTGGCCATAAGTCTTAAGCACTTCAGCCTTGAGCACCGACCAGATCTCGCGGTGCAACTGGTGAAACGCGGGCTCAAGCCGCACATCGGCAATGTCGCGCGGCCGCGGCAGCGGCACCGTCCAGTCGCCCACGATGCGAGCCGCCGGCCCCGCCGACATGATGATCACACGGTCCGAGAGCGCGATCGCCTCCTCAAGCTCATGAGTCACGAACAGCACGGCCTTGCGGTCGGCGCTCCACAGGTCGAGCAGGAGGTTGCCCATGATCTGCCGCGTCTGCGCATCGAGCGGCCCGAACGGCTCGTCCATCAAGAGGATCTTCGGGTCGCGGATCAGCACCTGCGCCAGCCCAACCCGCTTGCGCTGGCCGCCCGAGAGCATGTGCGGATAGCGGCTGCCGAAGCCCGCGAGGCCCACGCGCGCGAGCCATGCCTGCGCACGTTCGCATGCTTCATCCTTGGACGTGCCGGAAACTTCGATGCCGATCGCAACATTTTCGAGCGCGGTCTTCCAGGGAAACAGCGCATCGGCCTGGAACAGATAGCCGGCGCTGCGGTTGAGGCCCGTCAGCGGGGCGCCCAGGATCGACACCGCGCCGGCCGCGGGCGCGAGCAATCCGGCCGCGACGTTGAGCAGCGTCGACTTTCCGCATCCGGTCGGGCCGACGATCGACACGAACTCGCCGTCCGCGACGCTCAGGGATGAACGTTCCACGGCCGTGTAGATCGTTCCATCGGCGAGCGGGAAGGAGACGGTGAGATCGGAAAGCGCGATGGCCGGAGTGATCATACCCGACGATAACCCGGCGGAGTGATGGCCAGCCGCTGCATCGTTGCCTCTCAAGACAGCGCGACCTTAGCACATTTTCCCGTTACGTTGAATTCGCCCGTCGTGGTGGCTGCGCGCACCAGCCTGTCTCCGTCATCCTAAGGTGCCCGCGCATCACACGACGCTCATTGCAACCTACGCCTCCATGCGCCGGCCTCGAAGGATGACGGCCCTGCAATCGCGGTTCCCTCCCGTGCGGCACCGCCGGGGCCGTCGCCCTTCGAGGCTCGCCTAGCCGGAAGAGGCCGGGCGAACGCCCTCAGGGTGACGGGGAAATTGAAGTGTTCGCCGCAGCCATTATCTAGGCCAACCTTATCGGAAAATGCTCTAACCGGGCTGTTCGTCAATTCTTGCTCTTGTCCACCAGCGCGCGCTGCTTGATCCACGGCATCATGGCGCGCAGCTTGGCGCCGACCTCCTCGATCGGATGAGCGGCGCACTTCGCCCGCATCGCCTTGAACGAGGTCTGGTTGACGCGGTTCTCCAGCATCCAGTCCTTGA
>DAIUEP010000086.1:0-3667 GCA_036845065.1 Xanthobacteraceae bacterium
TCGAAGTCCGGCATCGAGACGCGCTCGGGATTGAGGAAGCGCTCGAACAGGAGCCCGAACCGGATCGGATCGAGATCGGTGATGGTGAGCGCATAGGCGACCAGCGAGCCCGCGCCCGAGCCGCGCCCGGGCCCCACCGGGATGCCTTGCGACTTCGCCCATTGGATAAAGTCGGCGACGATCAGGAAGTAGCCCGGATATTTCATCTTCTCGATGACGCCGAGCTCGAACGCGAGGCGCTCTCGGTAGTCCTCTTCGGTGCGGCCGGGCGCCAGGCCGTGCAGGCGCAGCCGCCGCTCCAAGCCGGCCTCGGCTTGACGACGCAGCTCGCCCGCCTCGTCGACCTCCTCGCCATTTTCCCCAACCGAGAAGCGCGGCAGGATCGGCGCCTGGGTGGTCGGGCGGAAGGCGCAACGGCGTGCGATCTCCACCGTGGAGGCGAGCGCCTCCGGCAGGTCGGCAAACAGCGTTGCCATCTCGGCGCGGGTCTTGAAGCGATATTCGGGGCTGAGCTGACGCCGTTCCGGATCGGCGACAAGCCTGCCTTCGGCGATACAGATCAGCGCGTCATGCGCTTCGTGATCGTCGCGCTTCGCGAAGTACGGCTCGTTGGTGGCGACCAGCGCAATGCCCCGGGCATAGGCCATCTCCAGCAAAGCCGCTTCGGCGTCGCGCTCGTCGCCATGGCGCTGCAGCTCGATGTAGAGCCGATCGCCAAACAGCCGCGCCAACGTCTCGCAGCGCGCCTGCGCGAGCGCGCTCTGCCCCGCCACGATCGCCGCATCGAGCGGGCCGCCCGGCCCGCCCGTGAGCGCTATCAAGCCTTCAGTCGCGCCCTCGAGCCAGGCAATCTTGGCATGCGGCGGCTCATGCGAGGGGCTTTCCAGGAAGGCGCGCGAATTGAGCCGCATCAGGCTGCGGTAGCCGTCCTCGCGTGCCACGAGGAGCACGATGCGGGGCCGCTCGAGCGGCTGACCGCCGGTACGCGCCTCCTGGTCGCCGAAATCAATCGCGAGCGCGCAGCCGACAATCGGCTGGATGCCGCTTGCGGCCATCTTCTCGGAAAACTCCAGCGCTCCGAACATGTTGTCGGTATCGGTGAGCGCCAGCGCGGGCTGTCGGTCGGCCTTGGCGAGCTCTGCGAGCCGGGCGATCCCCAGCGCACCCTCAAGTAGCGAATAGGACGAGTGCACGTGCAGATGCACGAAGCCCGGATCGGCCATGGAACCTCTCGCGAATCTCAGGACCGGATGGTGCGGGCAGCAGTCTGCGCTGTCCACCTCGGCCAGCGTGGGCAGCGCCGTCATCCGGCTTTTCCCCAGGGCGCGCAGGGCTCACAGGATCGCAGTCACGCGGCCGGGGGCGCGGCGCCGCTATTGGAGAGGGCCAGGAGGGTTTAGGATGGTCAAAGGGTCGCGATCACCTGCGCCCAAATCGCGATCATGCCCAGAAACAACGCAAGCGATGCGAGGGCGGCGGCCTCCTCGACAACGGAACGTAACATTGCGACCTCCATAAGAACATAGAGGGAACATTGTTCACATTACGTTCTTTCCGTCAAGAGGGTCTGGTGCGGGAACTTCAAATCGGCGGCACTAGACCGCCCTTACGTCTCCACGACCTGCCCGTTCCGCAGCGTGACGCGCCGGTCCATGCGGGCGGCCAGATCCATGTTGTGGGTCGCACAGAGCATGGCGAGGCCGGAGGCGCGCACGAGCTGGGTCAGTGCCTTGAACACATGGTCGGCTGTCTGCGGATCGAGGTTTCCGGTCGGCTCGTCGGCGAGCAGGATACGGGGCGCATTGGCGACCGCGCGCGCGATCGCCACCCGCTGCTGCTCGCCGCCGGACAGCTCGGAGGGGCGATGGGTCGCCCGGTTGCGCAGGCCCAGGTAGGCCAGAAGCTCAAGCGACCGCCGGTTGGCCTCCTTGCGCCCAAGGCCGCGGATCATCTGCGGCAGCATGATGTTCTCGACCGCGGAGAACTCGGGCAGCAGGTGGTGGAACTGATAGACGAAACCGATTTCGGTGCGGCGAATGCGGGTCCGCTCGGCATCGGGCAGTCGTGAGGTCGCAACTTTGTCGACATAGACCTCGCCCTCGTCGGGATGCTCGAGCAGGCCTGCCAGATGCAGAAGCGTCGACTTGCCGACGCCCGACGGCGCCACCAGTGCAACGGACTGGCCGGGCCACAAAGCGAGCTCGGCGTTCTTGAGCACTTCGAGCGGCGCGGTGCCTTGGCGGTAGGTGCGACCGATGCCGTGGAGAAACAATATCGGGGCGTCGTCCTCCTCGGTCATCGTTGAGTCGGGCGTCGTCACGGGCGCGTGAAAGACGGTGGTCGTGGCGTCATTCATAACGCAGCGCCTCGACCGGATCGAGCCGGGCCGCGCGCCAGGACGGGTACAATGTTGCGAGCAGCGACAGCGTGAGCGCCATCACGACCACGGCAGTTGTCTCCCTGACGTCCAACTCCGCCGGCAGGCGCGACAGGAAATAGAGCTCTGGCTTGAACAAGTCGGTCCCGGTGACCCAGGATAAGAACTGGCGGATCGACTCGACATTCGTGCAAACGAGCGTGCCAAGCAGAAACCCGACCAGCGTGCCGACCACGCCGATCGAGGCGCCGGTGATGAGGAAAATACGCAGGATCGATCCTTGCGATGCCCCCATGGTTCGCAGAATGGCGATGGCCGGCCCTTTGTCCTTCACCAGCATGATCAGCCCGGACACGATGTTGAGCGCCGCCACCAATACAATCAGCGTGAGGATCAGAAACATCACGTTGCGCTCGACCTGGAGCGCACTGAAGAACGTGGCATTGCGCTGGCGCCAGTCGACCATGAAGATCGGGCGCCCAGCCGCTTCCGCAATCACCTTGCGGTAGTAGTCAACCTTGTCCGGATTGTCGACGTAGATCTCAAGCGCGGTCACGTCGCCGTTGCGGTTGAAATAGGCCTGCGCTTCGGCGAGCGGCATGAACACGAAGGTCAGGTCGTATTCCGACATCCCGATCTCAAACACTGCTGCGACCCGGTAGGCCTTCGTACGCGGCGTCACCCCCATGGGAGTGACCGCTCCCCTGGGAGCGACCAGTGTGATGCTGTCACCCGCTCGCAGCGAAAGCTGATCGGCCAGCCGACGCCCGATCAGAAGGCCCTGCCCGGCGTCGAATCCCTCAAGTGTGCCCTGCTTGATGCGGCCGGCGATCGAGGGCAGCACCGAGAGGTCGGCGGCGCGCATGCCGCGCACCAGCACGCCCGAGCCGTTGAAGGGCGAAGCGGCCAGCGCCTGGCCTTCGACCATGGGCGCGACCAGCGATATGCCCTCGACCCTGCTCAAGCGCTCAGTCACAACCTCCCAATCTGTGAGTGGGCTCTCCAGGGGTTGGATCAGAAGATGGCCGTTGAGGCCGAGGATCTTGTCGAGCAATTCCTTGCGGAAGCCGTTCATCACCGCCATGACGATGATCAGGGTCGCCACGCCCAGCATGATGCCGAGAAAGGAAAAGCCGGCGATCACCGAAATAAACCCTTCGCGCCGTCGCGCCCGCAAATAGCGCAGCGACAGCATCCACTCGAAGGGAGCGAAGGCATGGGTCCCGGTCGACTCGGCCATGGAAATCTTCCCGCCTCCCGAGTTTCACACGATTCTGGCCATTTCACGCC
>DAIUEP010000086.1:3767-18103 GCA_036845065.1 Xanthobacteraceae bacterium
GCCGCGCCAAGACATCCGCCGCGCTCAGAAGCTCGCGGCTGCCATCGGCGCGACGCTTGAGCTCGACCTTGCCCTCGGCGAGCCCTTTTGGGCCGATCAGCACCTGCCAGGGCACGCCAATTAGGTCCGCGGTGGCGAACTTGGCCCCTGGCCGCTGGTCGGTATCGTCATAGAGCACATCGACCCCTCTGGCCGATAGGGCCCGATAGAGCTGTTCGCAGGCGGCGTCGGTGTCGCTACCCCCCTGCTTGAGGTTGAGGATCGCAACCCGGAATGGCGCGACGGCCTCTGGCCACTTGATCCCGGCGTCGTCGTGGAAGGCCTCGATGATCGCACCCACGAGCCGCGACACGCCCACCCCATAGGAGCCGCCATGGGTCGGCCGCTCGGCGCCATCGGACCCGGTCACGCCCGCCTTCATCGGCACGGAGTACTTGGTGCCGAAGTAGAAAATCTGCCCGACCTCGATGCCGCGGGTATGCAGCCGCTTGTCGGCCGGCACTTCCCGCTCGAACCGGGCGGCATCGTGCACATCGGCGGTCGCCGCGTACACGCTGGTCCAGGGCTTGATCAGCGGGGCGAGATCACTGTCATAATCGACGTCCTCCCCCGGGATCGGTAGGTCGAGCACATCCCGATTGCAGAACACGGCGGATTCACCGGTGTCCGCCAGGATGATGAACTCGTGCGAGAGGTCGCCGCCGATGGGGCCGGTCTCGGCCCGCATCGGTATGGCCTTGAGCCCCATGCGCGAGAACGTGCGCAGATAGGCGACGAACATCTTGTCGTAGGAGACGCGTGCGGCCGCCTCGTCGAGATCGAAGGAATAGGCGTCCTTCATCAGGAACTCGCGTCCGCGCATCACGCCGAAGCGCGGGCGCTGCTCGTCCCGGAACTTCCATTGGATGTGATAGAGAATCTTGGGAAGCTCGCGATACGAGCGGACATAGGCCCGGAAGATTTCCGTGATCATGTCCTCGTTGGTTGGCCCGTAGAGCAATTCGCGTTCGTGCCGGTCCTGGATGCGCAGCATCTCGGGGCCGTAGGCATCGTAGCGCCCGCTTTCGCGCCAGAGATCGGCAAGCTGCAACGTCGGCATCAGGAGCTCGATTGCGCCAGCGCGATCCTGCTCCTCACGCACGATCTGCTCGATCTTCTTGAGCACGCGAAAGCCGAGCGGCAACCAGGCATAGATGCCGGCCGCCTCCTGGCGCATCATGCCGGCGCGCAGCATGAGGCGATGGGAGACGATCTCTGCCTCTTTGGGCACTTCACGGAGGATCGGCAGGAAGTAACGGGATAGGCGCATGTTGGGCTTATCAGAATCGTGGCTGTTGGGGGTCGACCGAGTCAAAGCGGATCGGTCCACGGAAAACAAGGCCCCCGACCACTGAGTCCCCGATCAGGGCGGACCTCACGGAAGTGTGTTCGGGTAGAAGGGCCCTCGCCATTCTTAGGATAGTGACAACCCCCACGAAGATTGGCTAGCTTTGTTGACGCATAGTTGGGCGAAGCCTCTCCAGGTCGAGCCCGCCTGTGCGCTCCAAGTCTTGGGAGGACAAGCCCCCAGGCGCTTAAGCCACAGCCGCCAGGTTGCGTTCAGTCGGGCGGGGATGATGTTGGGCGACAACCATCATAAGGAGCAGGGCCTTGGCCCTGCTCAATTTTTTTGCCCACCGGATGGACCGGGGTGCGGCCCTACCAGGGCACTCCAAGCCAGCCAGCCAGGCTTTCCAGCGTGACGATGCGGTAGTGCAGGAGCAGCGCTGCCAGCGCGAATACGATTCCCGAGGTGATCGTTGTCCAGAGGAGCTTGCGCCACAGCGCGGGCAAGGTGGGCGCACCTGGGTCGGTACCGGGAGTGACCGCCCCACTCTCCTCCTGGCTGCGCACGCCCCACGGCAATACCGCAAATAGTACGACCCACCAGAGGACAAAATAGACAGCGATGGCGGTTGTCAGAGTCACGGCGCCGTACCCGGAAAAAATTCTCGCATTAACCTAAAGAGCAGATCGCCATCGCGTGTACATATCGCGCGGACCGGCGTGATGTTAAACACGTTGAGGTCTCCTGAGGAACGCAAGAAATGCACTCGCTGACCGCCCGGCGACTGTGTTGCGGATTGACAGTCCCCTGACCACCCGTCCCCCAATCCCACGCATCGTACGGCAAGTGATTGCGGCTCGCGGCGCCCCCCACGAGCCGCAATTCTTTTGTGGTGCTCAGGCCTGCTCGATCTCGATCAGGGTACCGCAGAAATCCTTGGGATGCAGGAAAAGAACCGGCTTGCCATGGGCGCCGGTCTTCGGCTCCCCATCGCCCAGGACGCGGGCGCCGCCCTGCTGCAACCGATCGCGCGCCGCTTTGATGTCGCACACCTCGTAACAGATGTGATGAATGCCGCCCTGCGGATTGCGCAGGAGGAAATTGGAAATGGGTGAGTTTTCGCCCAGCGGCGCGATCAGCTCGATCTTGGTGTTGGGCAGGGTGATGAAGACGGTGGTGACGCCGTGATCGGGTTGCGGAACCGGATCGGAGACGTCAGCACCGAGCGTCTCGCGATAGATCCGCATCGCTTGCGCGAGATCGCTCACCGCGATTGCCACGTGATTGAGACGACCAATCATGCTCGGGCTCTCCAGACGACTCCCGCAGGAACTTCAAATCGGCGGCACCGGTGGCGCCTGTCTCATACCGTCAATACCTGGACATGGCAGATCGGCTTCTTGCGCCAGGCGGCCCCGACGGCAGCGCGGACGGCGCGCCGGGCGGCCTCGGCGACGGCATCCGGATCGCGCCGGCGTGGCCGCGGCATCGAATCGATCGCCTCCACCACCGCATCATAGGCGAGCCGAGCGATCAGGTTGCCCTCGGCGTCGGTTTCCGGAATGCCTGTCATCTCGAGCTCGAGATCGCCCACCATTTCGCCGCGCTCGGTCATGGCCAGCGCGACCGATACGATGCCGACGAACCCGAGCCTGCGGCGGTCCGCGACCGTGCGAGCCTGCGCGTCCACCAGCAGGGCACCATCCTTATAGAGACGCCCCGCCGGAACCTCGTCGATAATGGCCGGAGCGCCCGGCGCCAGTCGGAGCAGGTCTCCGTTGCGGCACTGCAGCACCTTGCCGACACCCGCGCGCCGGGCCAGTGCCGCGTGCTCGGCCATGTGCAGCGCCTCGCCGTGGACCGGAATGAGAATCTCCGGTTTCACCCAGCTGATCATGTCCTCGAGCTCGGCGCGCCGGGGGTGGCCCGACACATGCACCAGGTGGGTCCGATCGGTGATCACCTCGATGCCCTGGGCGACCAGACCGTTGATGATCCTCATCACCGCCTTCTCGTTGCCCGGTATGGCGCGCGACGAGAAGATCACGCGGTCGCCGCGAGAGAAGGTGACTTCCGGATGGTCGTCCTGCGCGATCCGCGACAGCGCGGCGCGTGGCTCGCCCTGGCTGCCGGTGCAGAGCGCGACGACCCGATCGGGCGGCAGGTAGCCATAGCTCTCCAGCGGGCGAAACTCGTTGATGCCATCGAGGTAGCCGGTCTCCCGCGCAACCTGGGAAATCCGCTCCATCGCACGGCCGACCAGAACGACCTCGCGCTCGCAGGCAGCCGCCGCCTCCGCGACGGCGCGGACACGGGCGACATTGGAGGCAAACGTTGTCACAGCCACCCGGGCCGGAGCGCTCTTGATCAGCTCGGCGAGCGACTTCGCAACATCGGCTTCGGAGGGCGAGCGGCCGTCACGGGTGGCATTGGTTGAATCTCCGATCAGCGCCAGACAGCCCGCGTTGCCAAGGGCGCGCAGCTTGGTCTCGTCAGTCGGTGGCCCGATCACGGGAGTCGGATCGATCTTCCAGTCGCCGGTGTGGAGCACGCTGCCGAGCGGCGTGCGGATGATGAGGCCGTTCGATTCCGGGATCGAATGGGCCATCGACACATACTCGATGTCGAAGGGTCCGAGGCGAAAGCGGCTGTTGAGCGCGACCACGTTGACCGGAATGTCTGGCGCCCCAGGCTCGCTTTGGCGCTTCGCCTCAAGCAACGCGGCGGTGAACGGGGTTGCGTAGATCGGCAGTCGCAGCCGCGGCCACAGATCGATCATTGCGCCGTAGTGATCCTCATGGGCGTGGGTGAGCACGATGCCGAGCACGTTGCGGCGCTCCTCAATGAGAAACCGCACATCAGGCATGATGAGGTCGATGCCCGGCAGATCGTCCCCCGCGAACGCCACGCCGAGATCGACGGCGATCCATTGCCGGTGGCGCTCGTCGCCCAGCCCGTAGAGGGCGAGGTTCATGCCGATTTCGCCCGCGCCGCCAAGCGGCGCGAACACGAGCTCCTCGCCCCGCCCTGCCATCACCCCTCACCGCTGCCTAGTGCCCTGTTTCCGAAGTTCGTGATACACCCCAGCACACTCTGACACGAACTTCGGAAACCAAGGGGCACTAGCAATTCTATGATTCTAGTGCCGCTTTTCGATTTGAAGTTCCTAATCGAGTTTGCCGCATCTGTTATAGGAACTTCAAATCGGCGGCACTAGCCGCGACCAATGAAGCTGCACCACGTCTCCCGCCGCGATGGCATAGCGGGTGCCTTCAGGCTCCACCAGCACTAGCCGGCCCACCTCGTCCACCGTCTCGAAGCAGCCCGTGAGCTCGCGCTCCGGCAGCCGGACGCTGATCTGGCCGCCAAGGCCTGCCGCCCGAGACAGCCAATCGGTGCGGATGGTGGCGAAGTGCTCGCCCCGGTTCCACTGCGCCAGGCGTCCCATCATCTTTGCCGACAGCTCGCTGAAGGCGGCCTCGGCCGAGACATTGACGCCGGCCGCCGCCAGATTGGTTGCCGGATAATCGGTATCGGAGGGATGACTGCTGCAATTGATGCCAATTCCGACCACGACAGTGCCCACGCCCTCCCCTTCGGTCAGGATGCCTGCGAATTTTGCACCTGCCAGCAGGAGGTCGTTGGGCCACTTGATCGCGAGCTGCGGCCGCACCGTGGGCGCCAGGTCCGCGATCGCGTCGTGGATAGCAAGTGCCGCCACGAACGAGAGCTCGGGCCAATGCTCGGGTGCAGCCGGCTCGGTCAGCAGCAGGCTTGCGAACAGGTTGCCGGGGGCTGAGGTCCAGGTGCGGCCGCGCCGGCCGCGGCCGGCGCTCTGCCGCCCGGCTGTGACCCACAGCGGCCCGCGTTCGCCTCCCCGGGCGAGCGCCAACGCCTCGGTATTGGTGGACGCGAGCAGCTCATGCGACACGAGCCGCACGCCCGCCGCCGATGCCCTGGGATCGAGTTGCATCATTCAGAAGAGCGACTTCGCGGCCGCCGTTGCCGCCTCCACCAGCGGTCCCGGATAAACGAAGAACAGGAGATTGAACAGGCCGCTCACCGCCAGCACCGCCTTGAGCTCCGCGGGCATTGGACCAAATCCCTTGGCCGGCTCGTCGAAGTACATGATCTTGATGATGGCCAAGTAGTAATAGGCGCCCACGACGCTGGCGAGCACGCCCAGGACCGCAAGTGCGAACAAGCCCGCCTTCATGGCCGCAAGAAACACGTAGAACTTCGCAAAAAAACCCGCGAGTGGCGGGATCCCGGCGAGCGAGAACAGCAGCATTGCCAGGAAGAAGGCGAGGGACGGATTGGTGCGGGCAAGGCCAGCGAGGTCCGCGATCTCCTCCACCAGCGTGCCATCGCGGCGCATCGACAGGATGCAGGCGAAGGTGCCAAGCGTCATCGCGACATAGATCGCCATGTAGATGAGCACGCCCTGCACGCCCTCGGCCGTGCCGGCCGCCAAGCCGACGAGCGCGAAGCCCATGTGTCCGATCGAGGAATAGGCCATCAGCCGCTTGATATTGCGCTGCCCGATGGCAGCGAAGGCGCCGAGCACCATGGACGCGATGGCGACGAAGACCACGATCTGGCGCCATTGTGAGGCGATCTCCGGAAACGCCACGATGGTCGTGCGGACGAAGATGGCGATGCCGGCAACCTTGGGTGCGGCCGCGAAGAACGCCGTGATCGGGGTCGGGGCGCCTTCATAGACGTCCGGCGTCCACATATGGAACGGCACCGCGGAGATCTTGAAGCAGAACCCGGCGAACAAGAAGACCAGCCCGAAGATGAGCCCGATGCCGCCCTCGCCCGTCCCCTTGGCGATGCCGGCAAAACTCACCGTGCCGGTGAAGCCGTAGATCAGCGATGCGCCGTAAAGCAGCATGCCCGAGGACAGCGCGCCAAGCACGAAATACTTCAGCCCCGCCTCGCTTGATTTGACCGAATCCCGGTTGATCGCCGCGACCACGTAGAGGGCGAGGCTCATGAGCTCCAGGCCGAGATAGAGCGCGATCAGGTCGGCGGCCGAGATCAGCATCAGCATGCCGGTCGCCGACAGCACGATCAGGATCGGATATTCGAACCGCTCCTGTCTCTCGAGCTTGAGGTAGCTGGTCGACATCAGGATGGCGGTGGCCGAGCCGGTGAGCGCGAGCAGCTTGAGAAAGCGCGCGAACGGGTCGACCACGAAGCTTCCTCCGAAGGCCGTCAGCTTGCCGCCAGGCAGCCAGACCACCACCGCGCCGGCGCCGACGAGCAGCACGATCGCCAGCCAGTTGACCTGACCGGCGGATCGCTCGCCGCGGAACGCACCGAACATCAGGAGCGCCATCGCGCCGACCGCGAGCACGATCTCCGGCAGCGCCGGCATGAGATCGCGGAACTCGAAGGCTTCGTTCATCGGCGGTCCTTGCGCATGGGTCACTGCACCAGCATGGCGGCGGTCTTGGCGGCGCCGAGTGCCCGGTGATAGTTCTCGAGCAGTTGCGTCACGGCGGCGGCCGACATGTCGAGCACGGGCTTCGGGTAGACGCCAAACGCAATGGTCAACGCCGCCAGCGGCCCGAGCGTGATGATCTCGCGATAGTCGAGGTCCTTGATGCCGGCGAGCTTGGGCTTGTCGAGGGTCCCGAAGATCACCTTGCGATAAAGCCAGAGCGCGTAGGCGGCCGACAGGATGACGCCGGTCGTGGCCAGCGTCGCGACCCAGATGTTGACCTTGAAGGTGCCGATCAGGGACAGAAACTCGCCCACGAAACCCGATGTGCCGGGCATGCCGACATTCGCCAGCGTGAACACCATGAAGGCGGCGGCATAGAGCGGCATGCGGTTGACGAGCCCGCCATAGGCGGCGATCTCGCGCGTATGGATGCGGTCATAGACGACGCCGACCGACAGGAACAGCGCGCCCGATACGATGCCGTGCGACACCATCTGGAAGATGCCGCCCGCCACGCCCTGCGTCGTTGCCGCAAAGATGCCCATGGTGACGAAGCCCATATGGGCGACCGAGGAATAGGCGATCAGCTTCTTCATGTCCTCCTGAACGAGCGCCACCAGCGATGTGTAGATGATCGCGACCACCGAAAGCACGAATATCAGCGGGGCGAACTCCTGCGAGGCCAGCGGGAACATCGGCAGCGAGAAGCGCAGGAACCCGTAGCCGCCCATCTTTAGAAGGATAGCGGCGAGAATGACCGAGCCGGCGGTCGGCGCCTCGACATGGGCATCGGGCAGCCAGGTGTGGACGGGCCACATCGGCATCTTCACCGCAAACGACGCAAAGAAGGCGAACCAGGCCCAGGTCTGCAGCGCGACCGGGAAGCCATGCTTCAACAGCGTCGGGATGTCGGTCGTCCCGGCGTCCCAATACATCGCCATGATGGCGAGCAGCATCAGCACCGAGCCGAGCAGGGTGTAGAGAAAGAACTTGAAGCTGGCATAGACCCGCCGCGGCCCGCCCCAGACCCCGATGATCAGGAACATCGGGATCAGCCCGCCCTCGAAGAACAGATAGAACAGCACGAGGTCGAGTGCGCAGAACGTGCCGATCATGGTCGTTTCAAGTACCAGGAACGCGATCATGTACTCGCGTACGCGGCGCTCGATGGCTGTCCAGCTTGCAATGATGCACAGCGGCATCAGGCCGGTGGTGAGGATGACGAACGGCAGCGAAATGCCGTCAACACCCATGTGATAGTTGATCGCGCCCCCGAGCCATTCCCGCTTTTCGATGAACTGGAAATCGGGCGAGCTCGAGTCGAAGCGCCACACCAGGACGAGCGAGACCGCGAAGGTGATGAGGGTCGTGTACAGCGCTACCCAGCGGGCGTTGCGGTTCTCGGCCTCCGCATTGCCGCGCACCAGCATGATGAACAGCGCGCCGACCAGCGGCAATATGAGTGTGACAAAGATGACCGGCCAGCTCACCATCACCCCGCTCCCCCAAACTTAAAGATGAACCAGGTGATCAGCGCCGCCACGCCGATGAGCATGGCAAAGGCGTAGTGGTAGAGATAGCCAGTCTGCAGCCGCACCACGTTGCGCGTGACGTCAAGCACGCGGGCGGAGACGCCGTCGGGACCGAACCCATCGATCAGCCAGCCGTCGCCACCCTTCCAGAGCAGGCGTCCCAGCCACAAGGTCGGGCGCACGAACACGAGGTCATAGAGCTCGTCGATGTACCACTTGTTGAGCAGGAACCGGTAAAGCGGCTCGTGCTGGCGGGCGAGCTCGCCCGGAACCTCGGGCTTGCGGATATAGAAATGCCACGCCACCAGGAAGCCCAGCACCATCATGACCGTTGGCAATACCGTCACCGAGGCCGGAACGTGGTGCATGTCCTCGATGATGTGGTTCCCCTCCGCGAAACGCAGCGAGGTGCGGAAGAAGGCTGCGATGTCCTCGCCGGCAAACAGATTCCTGAACGGGTAGCCGGCCAGAATCGAGCCCGCCGCCAGGGCGGCGAGCGGAATGAGCATCACCATCGGGCTTTCGCGCGCATGGTCGTAGTGCGAGCGATCGTGCGGATGGCCGTGGAAGGTCACGAAGATGAGCCGCCAGGAATAGAACGACGTGAGGGCGGCCGCCGCGACGGTGCAGGCGAACGCGTAGATCATCGCGGAATTCTTGGTCGCAAACGCCGCGTCGATGATGGCATCCTTGGAGAAATAGCCGGCCGTCAACGGGAACCCGGTGAGGGCGAGCGTGCCGATCAGCATCATCGCATAGGTGAACGGGATCTTGTCCTTGAGCCCGCCCATCTTCCAGATGTCCTGCTCGTGATGCATGGCCATGATCACCGAGCCGGAGCCCAGGAACAAGAGGGCCTTGAAGAAGGCGTGGGTGAACAGATGGAACATCCCGACCGAGTAGGCGCCGACGCCCATGGCGACGAACATGTAGCCGAGCTGTGAGCAGGTCGAATAGGCGACGATGCGCTTGATGTCATTCTGCACGAGGCCGACGGTGGCGGCGAACAAGGCGGTGGTGGCGCCGACGACGACCACGACGGTCTGAGCGACCGGCGCGAGCTCAAACAGCGGCGACAGCCGCGCCACCATGAACACGCCCGCCGTCACCATGGTGGCGGCATGGATCAGAGCGGATACCGGCGTTGGCCCCTCCATCGCGTCCGGCAGCCAGGTGTGCAGCAGGAACTGGGCCGACTTGCCCATCGCGCCCATGAACAGGAGGAGGCAGATCAACGTGAGCGCATCGACATCCCAGGCCAGGAAATGGATGGTCTTGCCGGTGAGCGACGGCGCCTGTGCAAACACGGTTGTGAAATCGACCGCGCCCGTCAGCATGAAGACCGCAAAAATGCCGAGCGCGAAGCCGAAATCACCGACGCGGTTGACCACGAAGGCCTTGATCGCCGCCGCGTTGGCTTCCGGCTTGTGATACCAGAACCCGATGAGCAGATAGCTCATCAGGCCGACGCCCTCCCAGCCGAAGAACAGCTGGACCAGGTTGTCGGCCGTCACCAGCGCCAGCATCGCAAAGGTGAACAGCGACAGATAGGCGAAGAACCGCGGCCGGTACGGATCCTCCTCCATGTAGCCGATGGAATAGAGATGGACGAAGGCCGAAATCGTGGTCACGACCACGAGCATGACCGCGGTCAGCGTATCGACGCGGATCGCCCAATCGATCCGCAGATCGCCCGAGGCGATCCAGCTTACGATCTGCACACGCGCGTCCTGGCCAAAGCCGACGCTCGCAAATGCGATCCAGGACAGGATCATCGCGATGAACAAGAACACGGTCGTGATCAGCTCGGCGGAACGCGATCCCGCCGCCGGTTCTGCCGCCCCGTGCGCGTCGGCATGCGTGGCCGTGGTTCCACTATGCGGCTGCGGATGCGAATGCCCGCCGGTCGATGGTGAGCCACCGGGATGGCGCGCGCGCGCGCCGACGAGCGAAATCAGGCCCGCCACGATGGCGCCGATGAGCGGCAGGAAGACGATCGCCTGATACATCTTCAGCCTTTCATGAGATTGATGTCTTCGACCGCAATCGATTTCCGATTGCGGAAATAGACGACCAGGATCGCAAGCCCGATGGCCGCTTCCGCCGCGGCCACCGTCAGCACCAGGAGCGCAAAAATCTGTCCGACCAGGTCGCCGAGAAAAGTCGAGAACGCGACCAGGTTGATGTTGACCGCGAGCAGGATCAGCTCGATCGACATCAGGATGACGATGACGTTCTTGCGATTGAGGAAGATGCCGAAAATGCCGAGCGTAAAAAGGATGGCAGCGACGGTGAGGTAGTGGCCGAGCGTGATGGTCATGACAGCCCCTGCCCCGAGCGAACCTTGACGACCTCGATCGCCGTAGCCCTGGTGCGCGCCACCTGGTCCGCGACGCTCTGGCGCTTGGTCTTCTCCCGGTGTCGCAGCGTGAGCACGATCGCCCCGATCATGGCGACCAGGAGAATGAGCCCGGCCGCCTGGAAGAAATAGATGTAGCGGGTGTAGAGCACCGTTCCGATCGCTTCGGTGTTGGGCACGCTGGCGATTGGCGGGGTCGGGGCCGCGATCGATTGTGAGATCGAGGGCGCGATGGTCCAGCCGGCGACGACCAGCAGCAGCTCGGCGAGAAAGATCACGCCGACCAGCGCGCCAATCGGCAAGTATTGCAGGAAGCCCTGCCGCAGCTCGGCAAAATCCACATCGAGCATCATCACCACGAACAGGAACAGCACCGCAACTGCGCCGACATAGACCACCACCAGGATCATGGCGAGGAACTCCGCGCCCAAGAGCACGAACAGCCCCGATGCGTTGAAGAAGGTCAGGATCAGGAACAGCACCGAATGCACCGGGTTCTTTGCCGCAATGACCATGATTGCCGAGGCGATGCACATGCCGGCAAACAAATAGAAGAACAGCGCGGTAATGATCATCGGCTCACCGGTAGGGCGCATCAAGCTGGATGTTCTTGGCGATCTCGCGCTCCCAGCGGTCGCCGTTCGCGAGCAGGCGCTCCTTGTCGTAGTAAAGCTCCTCGCGCGTCTCGGTCGCGAACTCGAAGTTCGGCCCCTCCACGATGGCGTCGACCGGGCAGGCTTCCTGGCAAAGGCCGCAATAGATGCATTTCACCATATCGATGTCGTAGCGGGTGGTCCGACGCGTGCCGTCGTTGCGCCGCGGGCTGGCCTCGATGGTGATCGCCTGGGCCGGACAGATGGCCTCGCACAGCTTGCACGCGATGCAGCGTTCTTCGCCGTTCGGATAGCGGCGCAGCGCATGCTCGCCTCGGAATCGGGGCGAGATCGGCCCCTTCTCGAACGGATAGTTCAGCGTCGGCTTGGCTCTGAAGAAGTATCGCATGGCGAGCGCAAACGCCACGACGAACTCCTTGAGGAATACCGCACGCGCCGTTTGATCGAGCCTCATGGTCTTATTCCTCTTATTAGGCGTCCAGCAGCTGGCCGAGCCAGTAGCCGAGAGCCGCCAGGCCGACGAGATCGAGCGTCAGCACGATGCGGCGCACGATCGACAGGCTGAGGTCGCCACGCTCCGCGGGCGGCGTCGCCCGCATGCGCGCCCGGACGATGCGTTCGAGACGGCCAATGAACGAGTGGTAAAGCACCGCCGCGACGACGGTTCCGAGCATCGCCCCAATCAGGCCCGCTAGCGAGAGATCGATCATGGCGTGGCCTCGTCATCTCGGCGCCAGCCCCGAATATTGCAAGAAGCCTGCGACGAGCACGACCATGGCCAACGACGCCGGCAGGAATACTTTCCATCCCAGCCGCATAAGCTGGTCGTAGCGATAGCGCGGCACGATCGCCTTCACCATCGCGAACATGAAGAACAGGAACAACGCCTTGAGCACGAACCAGACCACGCCCGGGATCCAAGTGAACGGCGCGATCGGATAGGGCGGCAGCCAGCCGCCCAGGAACAGAATCGTCCCCATGGCGCACATGGTGGCGATGGCGATGTACTCGCCGAGAAAGAACAGCAGGAACGGGGTCGAGGAATATTCGACCGCGAAGCCCGCCACGAGCTCGGACTCCGCCTCCACGAGATCAAAGGGTGGGCGATTGGTTTCCGCCAGCGCCGATACGAAAAAGATCACGAACATCGGGAACAGCGGCAGCCAGAACCAGTTGAGCAGGCCGTATTTTCCGATCTGCGCTTCGACGATAGCCGACAGATTGAGCGAGCCCGCGCACAGGAGCACCGTGATGATGACGAAGCCGATCGACACTTCGTAGGACACCATCTGCGCCGCCGAACGCAGCGCAGCCAGGAACGGGTATTTCGAATTAGACGCCCATCCCGCCATGATCACGCCGTAGACCATGAGCGAGGAGATGGCAAAGATGTAGAGGACGCCGACGTTGATGTCGGCGATCATCCAATCCTCGCTGACGGGAATCACCGCCCAGGCGGAAAGCGCGAGCACGGCCGTGACGACGGGCGCCAGCAGATAGACGCCCTTGTTGGCGCCGGCCGGGATGATCGGCTCCTTGACGGCGAACTTGATGAGATCGGCGAACGACTGCAGAAGCCCCCACGGCCCGACCACGTTCGGGCCGCGCCGCATCTGCACCGCCGCCCAGATCTTGCGGTCGGCGTAGAGCACGAAGGCGGTCGCGACCAGGAGGATCACGAGCAGCAGCACACTCCAGAAAATCATCACCAGGAGCGGAATGATGTAGTCGTTGAAGATCTCAGCCATCGGTGTCACTCCGCCGCGCTCAGTGCGGTGTGACCTTCCGCGATGACCGAGCATTCGGCCATGACGGCGGACGCGCGCGCGATTGCGTTGGTGAGATAGAAATCGTCGATGACCGAGACGAAGGGCGCCTTCCCGGGCGAGCCGCCGATCGCCGCAAGCTTCTCGATGTCGGCCGACTTGCCGGACTCGATGCGATCGACGCGTTGCAGATGAGGATGAGCCTTGAACACAGCCGCCCGCAGTTGTGCCAGCGAGTCGTAAGGCAACCGACTGCCCAGAACCTCGGACAGGGCCCGCAGGATGGCCCAATCCTCGCGCGCATCGCCCGGCGGAAACGACGCGCGCGCCGCCATCTGCACGCGTCCCTCGGTGTTGACGTAGATGCCGGATTTCTCCGGATAGGCAGCGCCCGGCAGAATGACGTCGGCGCGGTGCGCGCCGCGGTCGCCGTGGGTGCCGATATAGATGACGAGCACGCCCGGATCGACCTCGATCTCGTCGGCGCCCAGGAGGAAAAGGACGTCCGTCCCGCCGCCCGCCATGGCGCGGGCATCGAGGCCGCCGGCGCCCGGCACGAAGCCGAGGTCGAGCGCGCCGACGCGCGAGGCCGCGGTGTGGAGGATGCCAAACCCGTTCCAGCCGTCCTTTATCGCGCCGCCCTTAAGTGCCGCTTTGGCGGTGAGCGAGAGGATCGCCGGGCCGTCCGCGCGCGCCAGCGCGCCCTGGCCGATCAGCCAGATCGGCTTCTGCAGCCCGCCGAAATCGCCCGATGCCAGGGTATCGGGCCCTGCGCCCAGGTAGTCGTACTTGTAGGTCAGGTCCGCCTTCTCGCCGATCAGGCCGATCCTGAAGTTGCCGGCCCGCCAGCGCTTGCGGATGCGGGCATTGAGGACGGGTGCTTCCTTGCGCGGATTGGAGCCGACGATCATCAGCCCGTCGGCCTGCTCGATGCCCGCGATGGTGGGATTGAAGATATAGCTCGCGCGGCCCCATTTCGGATCGAGCGCGGAACCATCCTCCCGGCAGTCGAGGTTGGCGACGCCGAGCCGCGTCATCAGATCCTTGAGCGCGAAGATTTCCTCGACTGCCGCAAGCTCGCCGACGATCGCGCCGATCCGCTTGGCGCCTGTCGCCTTCACTTTCGCGGCGATCGCCGCGAACGCGTCCGCCCACGACGCCGGCCTGAGCGCGCCGCCAACGCGGAGATAGGGCTGGTCGAGGCGCTGCGTGCGCAGCCCGTCGATCACGTGGCGGGTCTTGTCGGAGATCCACTCCTCGTTCACGTCCTCGTTCACGCGCGGCAG
>DAIUEP010000087.1:0-17979 GCA_036845065.1 Xanthobacteraceae bacterium
TCGGTGCGTCCGCCTTGAACGCCAGCGCGACGCCGTTGATGCAGTAGCGCAGTCCCGTTGGCGGCGGCCCATCCTCGAAGCGATGGCCCAGGTGACCGCCGCAGCGGGCGCAATGCACCTCGGTGCGCGGCATCAGCAAGACATAGTCGGTCGAGGTGCCGATCGCGCCCGCAAGCGGCTGCCAGAAGCTCGGCCAGCCGGTGCCGCTGTCGTACTTGGTGTCGGAGGAGAAGAGCGGGAGGTCGCAGCCGGCGCAAGCGAAAGCCCCTCGGCGCTTCTCATGGTTGAGCGGGCTCGAGCCGGGAATCTCGGTGCGGTGCAGGCGCAGCACGTCGTACTGCGCTTTTGTGAGGATACGCCGCCACTCGCTGTCGGGCTTGTCGATCTCGAACGTAAGCCCCGCCCGCGCGTGGTCGGTCTCGGTGAGCCAGCGCAGCCCCGCCGCAAGCCCGACCGCACCCACGCAGCCGAGCAACGTCCGCCGGTTGAGCATCGCCATCGCCATGATCAGGATCCTTTCTGCCCCAATCACTCTACGGAGCAGCGGAGGCAACGTTACATCACCCGGCGACCAACACCCCTCCCCTGGCTTCACGTTCTCGCGATGGCGCCGTGAGGACCGCTCAGTTAAACCGCGGCGTCTTGTTGAGATAAGACTTCTTCATGTCGGAGCGGTATTTCTCCATTTCCACCCGGTTGAGCTCGACGTCCGGCTTGGCGTCGGGCGGCACCAGCGAGAAATAGGGCGTCCTCTTCGACTCCACCTCGAATTCGGCCCGCGCCTTCTGGATCAGCTCGGGCGTTGTCAGAAGATCGATGATCGAGGCGGCGAGCGTCTTGGCGCCGGCCACCTGCCCCTTGTGCGAGATCGAGCTGGTCGGAAACACGGCGGCTTTCCATTCGTGCGCCCCGACGCCCGGGATCGCCGATGGGAAGTTGAGGCTGCCGGCCGGCACGACCCAGGACACGTCGCCATTGTCGTTCGACGAGGTCGCCTGCGGCCGCCCGCCGAGCGGCGTCACCGCGGTCACGAGCCCGACCACCGGCAGACCATGCGTCTTTTGAAATTCGCGGGCGCGCTCATGCTCGGCTTCAGTCCATTTCGGCATGCCGACCAGGTTGACGTTCTTCTGGATCGCTTCGGCCAAGGTCTTGTTGACGAGCTGCGGCCAGGCGGAGGCGGAGTATTTCACGTCGAAGGTGGTGCCGGTCATCAGCGCGGCGCCTTCGGCGATCTTGAGCAGCTTGTCGTACGTCTCCTTCGCGGCCGGCATCGAGGCGTCGCGCACAAACCACCAGATCTGGCCCTTGTCGGCAATGATGTTGGGCTGGATGCCGCCGGCCGTGATGGTGCGGTGCGCCCGGTAGCTCGGCCGCAGATGCTCGCGCAGCTTGTCGAAGCCCATGTCCATCAGCACCACGGCGTCGACCGCGTCCTTGCCGTCCCATGGATTGACCGCACCATGTGCGGTCTTGCCGTGGAAGGTGAACACCGAGCTGATCGCCGCATAGTTGCCGATGCCGAAGCCGGTATTGAGCGTATCGCGGATGTGCAGATAGATGACGGCGTCCACGTCCTTGAAATAGCCGGCGCGCACGATGAAGGGCCGGCTCGCCAACTGCTCTTCGGCCGGCCCGTACGAAATGGCGACCGTGCCTGGGATGTTGTGGCGCTGCATGACCTGCTTGACCGCGAAGGCCGCCATGGCGGCCACGCCGCCGTGGGTGTTGTGCCCTTCCATGTGGCCGGGCCCGTCTTGCACCAATGGCTTGCGTCCGAACTCACCGGGGGTCTGCGAGCCGCCGGGCAGTGCGTCGATCTCGGTCACGATCGCGATCTTCGGCCGGCCCGAACCGTATTCCGCCCAGACGTTGGTCGGCATGCCGGCGCCGCCAAGCTCGACGCGGAAGCCAGCCGCTTCAAGCGTGTCCTTCAGGAGCTTCGAGCCCTCGAACTCCTGCATGCCGAGCTCACCGAAGTAGTAGATCGAGTCGCTGATGTCGGTCATCTGCTGCGCGTTGCGCTCGATCACCTCGAAGGCGAGGTCCTTGCGCTCGTCGGCCGAAGCGTCGGCCGAAGCGAGGCCCGCCAGCGGCAGGATCAGACCCACCGCCGCGCAGAGGTTCATCCAGGTCTTGTCCATTGTTACGCTCCATATCCTTCTCGACAGATGCCTTCCCGATAGATCCCTTCCCGGCAGGGCTGGCCGAAATGGTACGTTGCCGGCTTGTGAGCGGCAAGATTGCCGTGTTTAGTCCGCCATGGCAGCCCCGCAACACGACGGAAAAACATGCGCTTTGAAGGCACCAGCGGCTATGTGGCGACCGACGACCTCAAGGTCGCGGTGAACGCCGCCATCACCCTCGAGCGGCCACTCCTGGTCAAAGGCGAGCCCGGCACCGGCAAGACCGTGCTGGCGATCGAGATCGCCAAGGCGATCGGCGCGCCGCTGATCGAATGGCACGTCAAGTCGACCACCAAGGCGCTGCAGGGGCTCTATGAGTACGACGCGGTGTCGCGCTTGCGCGACAGCCAGCTCGGCGACGGCCGCGTCCACGACATCCGCAACTACATCAAGCGCGGCAAGCTGTGGGAGGCCTTCACGGCGGACGAGCGGCCGGTGCTGCTGATCGACGAGATCGACAAGGCCGACATCGAGTTTCCGAACGACCTCCTGCAGGAGCTCGACCGCATGGAGTTCTTCGTCTACGAGACCGGCGAGACCGTCAAGGCGCGGCGGCGGCCGATCGTGGTCATCACGTCGAACAACGAGAAGGAGCTGCCCGACGCGTTCCTGCGCCGCTGCTTCTTCCACTACATCCGCTTTCCCGATTCCGACACCATGCGCGCCATCATCGAGGTGCATTTCCCCGGCATCAAGCAGCGCCTGGTCGGCGAGGCGCTCAAGCTGTTCTACGAGATCCGCGACGTGCCAGGCATGAAGAAGAAGCCATCGACCTCGGAGCTGCTCGATTGGCTCAAGCTCCTGATGGTCGAGGACATCAGCATCGAAACGCTGCGCGAACGCGACCCCAAGAAGCTGATCCCGCCGTTGCACGGCGCGCTCATCAAGAACGAGCAGGACGTGCACCTGTTCGAGCGGCTGGCGTTTATGACGAGACGCGAAGGCCGCTGACGCGGGCATTCAGCGCCGCAGGGTGGGCCATAAGGGCGTTTACGCCCGTCTTCGACGGGCTATGGGCGCTGGCACGGCGCTTCCGCGCGGCAATGTCACTCGTACGCCGTGCCCGCGCGTCGTTCCGTGTCAGCGCTGAGCTGTCGAACGTGGGCACGGCGCTGCGCGGTACAGGTGGAAAGGCTGGTGCACTTGGCCCGCGCCTTTGCCCACCCTACAGGACCGACGCGGGTTGACCGGCTCACGGATGAACCTGATCGGATGTCGGCTGTTTCGTGACCAGGGTCGGGATCTGCCCGCCCACCTTCATGCCGGGCTGCAGGAAGGTCTGCACGATCTCGGCAGCGGGTTTGGCCTGGCTGAAGAAGTAGCCCTGCATCTCGGTGCAGCCGACATTCTGCAGCGTCTCCATCTGCTGCTGCGTCTCGACGCCTTCCGCGGTCGACACCATGTTGAGGCATTTGGCGAGGCCCGCGACCGCGTGCACGATGGCGAGCGGCTCCGCCGCACTCGAGATGTCCTGAATGAAGGAGCGGTCGATCTTGATCTTGTCGAACGGGAAGCTGCGCAGATAGCTCAGCGACGAATAGCCGGTCCCGAAGTCGTCCATCGCGATCTGCACGCCCAGCTCACGCAGCTTGTGCAGCGTCGCGAGCGTCCCGAACGTGTTGTGCATGAGCACCGACTCGGTGATCTCGAGCTGCAGCCGTTTTGCCGCCATGCCCGACTCCTGGAGCGCGCTCAGCACCACCTCCACAACGTTTCGGCTCTTCAGCTGCGCCGGAGAGAGATTGACCGCAACCTTGATGTCGTGCGGCCACTTCGCCGTCTCCATGCAGGCGGTCCGGAGCACCCATTCGCCGACCGGGATGATCAGCCCGGTTTCCTCGGCGATCGGGATGAACTCGGCGGGCGAGATGGTCCCGCGCTCGGGATGATGCCAGCGCAGGAGCGCCTCGAATGAGGTGATCTCGTTGGTCTCGAGATTGACCAGCGGTTGATAGTAGAGCTCGAACTCGTTGTTGACGAGCGCGTT
The DNA here is from genome assembly GCA_036845065.1 of Xanthobacteraceae bacterium. Lineage (GTDB taxonomy): Bacteria > Pseudomonadota > Alphaproteobacteria > Rhizobiales > Xanthobacteraceae > VAZQ01. The sequence continues at coordinate 4,174 of DAIUEP010000087.1, forward strand.
GCGCAGGTCCATTTCCAGGTCGCGCCGCGCCTTCATGCGCGCGTCCATTTCCGGCTCGAAGAACCGGTAGGTGCCGCGGCCGTCACCTTTGGCTCCATAGAGCGCCATGTCGGCATTCTTGAGCAGTTGATCCGGCGTGGTCGCGTCGATCGGCGCGACCGAGATGCCGATGCTGATGTCAACGACGATCTGATGGCCTTCGAGGTGGAAGGGCTTCACGATCGAGTCCCGGATGCGCCGTGCGAGCGCCGCGGCATCGGTCGGCTGCTGGATCGCCGTCATGATGATCGCGAATTCGTCGCCGCCCAGCCGCGCGATCGTGTCCGGCTCCCGGGTGCAGGCGCGCAACCGGTCCGACACCACCTTCAGGAGCTCGTCGCCGACCGGATGGCCGAGCGTGTCGTTCACGCTCTTGAAGCGGTCGAGATCGAGGCACAGCACGGCGAGCATCTCGCCGCGCTTCACGCGCTTGAGCTCGTGCTCCAGCCGCTCGCGCAACAAAATACGATTGGGCAGATCGGTCAGCGCATCGTGGCGCGCCATGTGGACGATCCGCTCCTCTGTGCGCTGGCGCTCGGTGATGTCCTCATGTGTGGCGAGCCATCCGCCGCTGCTCAGCGGCTTGTTCACGATCGAGAAGGTGCGGCCATCCTTCGACTTGACGATGTCGTTGGAGGTCTTGCCCTTGGCGAGATCGCCCAGCAGCTTCTCGATATATTCGTCCGGCTCGCCGGTGAACGTCCCGGTTGCGGTGCCATGATCGATGAGATCGCGCAGCGTGCAGCCGCCGCCGATCGCGGGCGACAGCCCGTACATCTCGACGTAACCCTGATTGCAGAACACGAGCCGCATGTCCGCGTCGAACATCAACACGCCCTGGGACATGTTGTTGAGGATCATGTCGAGCAGCTGCCGCTCCCGGCCCTCGTCCGCCGCGGCACGCTCGGCTCTTGCGGCCCCGGGGAAGGATACGACACGCGCGCCGGCGGCTCGTTGCCTAGGGGTATCCATGATCACGCCTCCCAGTATCGACACGTCGAAGGTATGCAACCCGTCGACATCCATACCGAAAGCGCGTTGGAAACCCTTCAATGGATCGCCCACAGTTTTATTTAACAATTGATCTAGTTTGAGTTGGGAAATGCGGTCCGTTGGGCTCCCGGCAGGCCTCAGCGGCAGGGCGGGATCTCCGCAGCCACGTCCTTGCCGGCCGCCAACGTTCGCAGGTCGACGTCGCGCGCCAAGGCCACGTATCAATTGGTTTCCGAAGTCTTAAGATAGGTCGTCATCAGGGTCGGCCCCGAACGGCGCCGCACAAGCCGCGACTCAACTGATCTATTCCCGCTCGGACGCCCGCGTGCGGGTCGGCGCGAGCAGGTCTCGCCAGTCGAAGCGGGGCGGCGCGCCCTGCCCGGCGGGCTCATCCGAAGGCTCGGCGGCGACGCTCGCCGATTGGCTGGCAGGCTGCGATTGCGAGGCCTTGCGGGCGCTGCTGCGCGCGGCCGGATAGGCCGAGGATGCCCGCGGGGCGCTGGCGCCTTCGCGCGCACCTTGGCGCGCGCCCTGGCGCGCACCTTGGCGTTCCTGGCTCAGGCGATATTCCTCTTCGCGACGCCGCGACTGACGCGCCAGGATGCCCTCGCGCAGTCGCGACCACGAGTAATAGGCCTGACCCGCCACGCGGCCCAGAACTCCACCGGCCCACACCAGCTCGAACGGCAGGAACAGCCGCCAGGTGTCATCGCCCTCGTCGATCGCGCGCGCGATGATGTTGCCGGCGAGCGCGGTCGTGTTGAGCCCATGCCCGCCGAAGCCGCTCGCGAGCCACAAGCCAGGCGACAGCTCGCCGATCTGCGGCATCCGATGCAGCGTGTTGCCAAGCACCCCGGTCCAGACGTGCTCGATATCGACCGGCTTGAGCTGCGGGTAGATGCTTTCGATGTCGGCCTTGAGCTTGGACGCGAACCGGCGCGGGCTCCCCTCCCATGTGGTGATCCCGCCCGACCACATCAGCCGGTCGCCGCCGACGATCCGGTAATGGCTGTCGGCGAAATCGGTGTCGCTCACGCCGCCGCGATAGCCGATGGCATCGCCAAGCCGCGCGCCGAGCGGGGCGGTCGTCGCCACGTAGGTCCAGACCGGCAGCAGCGTGCCCGACACGCGCGGCAGCAGCGGACCGAGATGGACATTGCCGGCGAGCACGATGTGAGCGGCGCGCAATCGCCCCGACGGCGTCTCGACCACCTTGCGCACGCCCGCGGCGTCGACCGAGAGCGCCGGCGTATTCTCGAATATCCGCACACCGGCGAGCTCAGCGGCGCTGGCGAGCCCGAGCGCATAGTTGAGGGGATGAATTTGAAACGCAGTCGGATAATGGACGCCATGAAAATAGTGGTCGGTGCGCAGCAAGTCCCGTACGCGCTCGATCGGCCAACCCTCGACGACAGCGCCGAGGTCCTGCCCGAGCAGGCGAACCTGCGCCAGATCCTTCTCGGCGTCGTCGGTCTTGGCAACCTTGAGCCAACCGCCCTCGAGCATGCGAATGCCGGGCATCGCCAGCTCGCGGATGGTCGCGCGGACGTATTCGGCCCCCGCGTCGGAGAGCTGCCACAGCCGCTTGGCGCTCTCGAGCCCCACCCGCCGCACGACGGCATCCATGTCCTGGGCAAAGCCCGGCAGCACGAACCCGGTATTGCGCCCGGAAGCATTCCACGCAATGCGCCGCGCTTCCACGACCGCGACCGACCAGCCGCGCAGCGCAAGCTCGCGCGCGGTGGTGAGGCCGGCAAGGCCTGCGCCGATGACGCAGACCTCTGCATCAAGGCTCGTCGTCAGCGCCCCACGCTCGGGCGCCGACACCATTGTTTCTGTGTACCAGCTCGGCGCGTAGGCCGGCCCCTCGGACGCGCTCACGTTACCTTCCTGAAAATGTCACGGTTCCACCGCCTAGTGCCCCGCTTCCGAAGCTCGCGAGTCGTCGCAGCCCCCCTGACACGAACTTCGGAAGCAAAGGGGAACTAGCCATGCTAGACTGTTGAACGTGAGAAATCGATCCGGTTGCCAGATCTGTCTGCCATGCGCCTGATGTTGCTCCGACACGCCAAGTCCGAGAAGATCGAGCTCGGAATGTCTGATCGCGACCGCACGCTCGATGCACGCGGCCGCAGCGATGCGCCGAAGCTCGGGGCCTATATGGCCCTTCACGCGCTCAAGCCGGATCTGGCTATGGTATCGGATGCAAGACGCACGCGCGAGACCTGGGAGCGGCTGAGCAAGGTCTGGCCGACGCCTCCCCCCGTGACCTACGAGGCCTCTCTTTACAACGCGACGCCTGACACCATTCTCGACCTGGTGCGGGAGGACTCGGGCCGAGCCGGCACTGTGCTGGTTGTCGCTCACAATCCCGGGGTCCACGAGGTTGCAAAGCTGCTGATCGCGTCGGGCGACGTCGGCGCTCGCGAGCGTCTCAACGAGGGACTGCCAACCTCCGGGCTGCTGGTGATCGATTTCGTGGGAGGCGACTGGCACAAGCTGCATCCGCGCAGCGGCAGGCTCGAGCGCTTCATCACGCCTCGTCTGCTGCGGACGGACGCGGACTGAGACCCGCAGCAACAACGCGGGTTCCCGCAACCCGTGAAATCGTGCCAGTATCGGCCATGGCTCTAGTGCCGCCGATTTGAAGTTACTACAACGCTTGCAGCAAATTCGGCAGGCCGATCCGGGGGAGAGACCATGTTCAAGCACATTCTTGTTCCGATTGACCTGACCGATCTGGAGCTTGCCAAGCCCGCGATCGCGACTGCGGTCTTGATGGCACAGCAGTCTGGCGGCACGCTGCGGCTGATCAACGTGCTGCCGCTGACACCAGTCATGCTCGCCGAATACGTGCCGCCCGATTTTGAAACACAGCAGCGCAGAGCGGCCGAGGATGCGCTCTCGATCATCACCGGCGAAACCGGCCTCGACGCCACGCAGGTGTCGTCGGTCGTGCGCCAGGGCGGCATCCACCAGGAAATCCTGGAGGAAGCAACCGCCATCCGGGCCGATCTCATCGTCATGAGCTCGCATCGGCCAAGCAAGCCGGGATTGCGCACTTATTTCCTCGGCTCAAACGCCGGCCACGTCGTGCGTTACGCCAAATGCTCCGTCCTGGTGGTGCGGCACCAGCCCAGCTGAACAAGGCCGACGCATGCGTTCGCGCATCAATGATCGCCGGTGAGCTTGTCGATCTTCGGCAGCTCGGGAAACAGCCGCATCCACAACAGCGTGACCGCCATCGCGCCAACGCCCCCGATCAGCACCGCCGGCACGGCGCCAAGCCAGGCCGCCATCGCACCGGCGCGGAAATCCCCGAGCATGCCCGAGGTGCCGGTGAACATCGTATTCACCGACGTGACGCGGCCCAGCATCTCGTTGGGGGTGCGCGACATCACCAGCGAATGGCGGATGACGACGCTGATGGAATCGGCGGCGCCATAGGCCGCCAGCGCCATCATCGAGAAAATGAGGGAGTTCGACAGCCCGAACATCGCGATCGCAAGCCCATAGGCGGCGACCGACGCGAACAGGTAGGTGCCGGCGCGATGCGTGATCATGTGGTGGGAGAGCACGACCGACATGGTGAGCGCGCCGATCGCGGGCGCTGAGCGCAACAGGCCGAGGCCCCAAGGCCCGGTTTCAAGCACGTCGCGCGCAAAGATCGGCAACAGCGCGGTGACGCCGCCGAGCATCACCGCGAACAGGTCGAGCGAGATGACCCCGAACAGCACCTGGCGGCTGCGGATATAGCCGAAGCCCGCGAACAGCGTCGCCAGTGTCAACGGGGCTTTTTCCCGTCGCGCCAGCGCGGTCTGCACGAGGCTCACCAGCACGGCGGCCACCACGAACACCACCACGCAGCAGCCATAGACCGTGGCTGGGCCTAGCAGATAGAGCGCGCCGCCGATCGCAGGCCCGGTGATGATCGCGGTCTGCTGCGCGCTCGCGGCCGCCGCGATCGCGCGCGGCAGCACCGATTGCGGGACGATGTCGGGCAGGATCGCATGGATGGTCGGCAATTCGAACGCGCGCGCAATGCCGATCAGGAACATGATCGCAAACATCAGCTCGCGCGTGAGCCAGCCGCCGAGTGAGCCGAGCGCCAGCGCGATGGCCGCCAGCGCCTTGACGGCCTGCGTGACGGCGATCACCACGCGCCGGTCGCTGCGGTCGGCCACCTGCCCGACGAACACCGCGAGCGAGACCAGCGGCACGAATTGCACCAGCCCCACGATCCCGAGATCGAGCGGATTGTTGGTGAGGTCGTAGAGCTGCCAGCCGACCGCAACCGCCAGCATCTGGAACGCGCCGGTGGTCGAGGTCCGCGCGCACCAGAACATCACGAATGAGGGGTGCCGGAACAGGCTCGGCACATGGTCGGGCGTGGACATCGTTGCCCGCGTTATAGCGGGGTCGCCAAGCGCGTGTCGATCAGGCGGCTGTTGAGAACCAGCAGTTTTTCGGGCCATCCGGGCGCCCCGAGAGCCGCGCACGCATCTTTGCCCCGCTTGACCCTTTGGTAACTAATTACTGAAATTATCAGTGAATTGGGGGTAATCGCGTACTCGCTCCCCAGACTGAACCAGATGATCAGATGGGCGCCTTCACAACCATCGCTGGCAACAAGAAGCTTGGTGGCAACATGCTCCCGAACACGCCGGATTTCGCATTGCCAAACGTCGGTTTCAGAGCCGATGGAGTGAACGCTTCGATCAGCCGATGAGAACCGGACGCCAAGGACTTGGCCAGCAGGGCCGCGGCCCGCGAACATTCCCTGACGATGCCATCCGACAGATCCGGTCATGCGTCCTAAGCTGAATATCGTCACTCTTCTTGCGATCGCCAGCAGCGTGCTGTTGCTGACGGCCGCTGGCGTCGGTTGGGACATGACGCGTCGCTATGACGACCTGGTTTACGCCTTTAACGCGCGTAACGCGCAGAAGATCGCCAATGTAGGCATCAACGATCTTGCCTGGCGCGAATATGCACAACTCGTCGCCGACGTCGGACGCCATGTCGCCCAGGGCAAGGCGCTGCCCAGAATGTTGATCGATAAGAATACGGCGGAGATTCGGACCAGCCTCGAGGATGAATTCCACCGCGGTGCTATTTCGAGCGGCCAAGTTAGAGTTCTGGGCTTATCGCTTTATGATGCCGCGATGAATCCGGTCGGCGAGGCCTGGAAAGGCGATGTCGCCGCACTGCCGCTCGCCGTGCGTGACGTCGTCGCCAAGCGCGAGGGGATCGATCGTCTCAAGATCCTCTGGCGTGTCTGGCAGGACGGTGACCAGCCGCGCCTCACCGCCTTTGTGCCTGTCGGGGGGCTGCGCCTGATCGGTTATGTCGGCGTTCATGCCGATCCGATCCACGCGCTCACCACCCTCGACCAGCGGCTGGGCATGGCCATTGAAATTCTTTCGATCGGCAGCGGCCGGCGCCTTCTGGCGCCAGAGAATTTCAGGATGACAGCCGGCGCCGACGTGCGCGAAATCACCCTTCTCGTGCACGACCCGGAAGGACAACCCATCGCCAAGGCGCGCGTGACGCAGGACGTCACCGATCTCGCCCGTGCGCTGAACTCTGTCGCACTGTGGTCGCTCGGCATCTTCGTGGTCATCTGTGGGGGCATCTGCGCCGGAGGCGTAGCGGTCGTTGCGCTGTACGTCGCTCAGGTCAAGCGCCGCGAGGCGGCTACACAGAACGAGCTCGAACGTCAACGGCGGGAAAAGCTGGAGACAGACGAAGCAAACCTGCGTGCCCAGGAATCCGCCGAGGCGAAACGACGCGCGGACCTGTTGCGCCTGGCCGACACCTTTGAAGCCAATGTCAAGTCTGTAGCTCAATTCGTCTCCTCGGCATCGGCTGAAACAACCGCCAATGCGGAGTCGCTGGTCGTTGTGGCGCAACGCGCATCGACGCTTGCCCGAGCAGCAGCCGAGGCCTCCGATCAGGCATTCACGAATGTTCAATCGGTCGCAGCCGCATCCGGGGACTTGTCGGGTTCAATCACCGAAATAACTCACCAGGTCACTCAGTCGACCAGATTTGCGGGCAGAGCAGTGGCAGAGGTCAGCGAGACCAGCGAGACAATGCGCGACCTTGCCGGGGCAGCGCAAAAGATCGGCAATATAGTGGACATCATCAAGGCTATCGCGAGCCAGACCAATCTTCTTGCCCTCAATGCCACGATTGAAGCTGCGCGCGCGGGAGAATCCGGCAGGGGGTTCGCCATCGTCGCCAGCGAGGTCAAATTACTCGCAACGCAGACCGCCAAGGCAACCGAAGAAATCAACTCCCAAATCGAGGCCATCCAGTCATCAACCCAACACGCGGCTGCGGCGATCGAGCGCGTCGGCCAGACCATCAACGCGATCAGCGGAATCGCAAGGAACGTGACGGTCGCCATCAATCAACAAAGCACAGCAACCGCGGGAATCGCACACAGCGTCGACAAGGCGGTCGGTGGTGCGCACGATGTGGCCGCCAACATTGGCGGTGTCGACAACGCGGCGGCCGAGACCAGCGAGGTTGCCGAAACGGTGCTCACAATCTCGCGTGACCTCTCGCGTCAAGCCGACAGCCTGCATCACGAGGTTGAACGATTCTTGCGCACTGTCCGGGCCTGAATGATCGGCGCCGGGGTGATCGTCGGACATCAAACTGGAGAAGAGTCATGATGTATGTTCGTAGCATCTTCTTATCACTCGCCGTTCTGCTCGGCCTGATATCGACGTTGGCGGCCCAGGACGCACCGATGCAGATCGAAGGCGCCAGGACGGTCGACGCGCGGCAGATATTCGATCTGTTCAAAAGCAAGCCGAATCTCGTGATCCTCGACAATCGCAAAGAAGAGGACTACGCGGCGGGTCATATCGAAGGCGCCATTCGGCTGCTCGATACCGAGGTGTCGCCCGACTCACTCGCAAAGCACATATCGGCCAAGGACACGCCGGTTCTGTTCTACTGCAATGGTGTCAAGTGCGGCCGCGCCGCCAAAGCAATCGAAAAGGCAGTCCAACTCGGCTACACCAATGTCTATTACTACGCCCTCGGCATGCAGGAATGGAACGGGGAAGGCCTGCCGGTCGTAAAATAGACCTGCGCGGGCGCGGCCACGCGCATGCGGGCAACACCGAGATCGGCTGCGGGATTCACGCAGCTGCTGCCTATTGCAGCTTCACGTTGGCGGCCTTGATCACCTTGTTCCAGCGTTCGACCTCAGCCTGCATGTAGTCGGCGGTCTGTTTGGGCGTGCCGCCAACGGTCTCGGCCGAGAGCGTGGCGAAGCGCGGCGCAAGCTCCGGCTGACGCAGCGCCTCGTTGATGTCGGCGTTGATCTTGTTGACGATCGCCGACGGCGTCTTCGGCGGCGCGACGACCGCGTAGAACGCCTCAGACTCGAAACCCGGCAAAGTCTCGGCGATCGTCGGTACATTGGGCAGCGACGCCATGCGCTTGGGGCTCGCGACCGCGAGGAGACGCAGCTTGTCGCCATTCACCAGTGCAAGCGAAACACCAAGGTTGTCGAACATGATCTCGACCGATCCAGCAACCAGATCGTTGAGCGCCGGCGCCGTTCCGGTATAGGGCACGTGCTGGAAGGACACGCCCGCCATCATCTGGAACATCTCCGATGTCAGGTGCGAGGTCGAGCCGTTGCCCTGCGTGGCCGAGTTGATCTTGCCGGGATTGGCCTTGGCATAGGTGATCGCCTCGGCAACCGTCCTGGGCGTAAATTTCGGTGTAACCACCAGCGCGTTCGGTATTCGCGCCAGCACGGCGATCTTTTCGAACTGGGTGGGGTCGAAATTGAGCCGCGGATAGAGGTTCTGGTTGATCACCAGCGGCGGCGGCGGTGCCGAAAGAAGCGTATAGCCATCCGGCTCCGCCTTGTAGGCAAGCTCGGACCCGATATTGCCAGCCGCGCCCGGCCTGTTCTCGATCACGACCGGCTGGCCCCACTTGCGAGAAAGCCACTCTCCGACCACGCGCGGCACCACGTCGGCCGAGCCGCCGGCCGGGAACGGCACGATGATCTTGACCGTGCGCGTGGGATAGTCCTGCGCGCGGGCGGACGGTGCCACCGCGATAGCGGCGAGCAAGGCTGCGGCCCCCATCAAGCTATGCAACATGAGGCTATGTATCGTGAGGCTATGTATAACGACGCCGGACCCCCCCTCGAGGCGGCAGTGTCTCCAGCTCATGGTGTGTTTCCTTTTTGTTGCTTTGCCATGCCCGCGTCGGGGCCGCGCTTGAGTTTGGTCAATCGACCGAGATCTTGGCAGCGGTGACCACCGGCCCCCACTGCCGCTCGCTCAGCCGGATCATCTCGCGCATCTCGTCGGGCGTATTGCCCAGCGGCTCTGCTTCCAATGACAGGATGCGCGCGCGCAACTCGGGCGCCTTGAACGCCTGCGCGATGGCATCGGAGATCTTGCGCGCGATCTCCTTCGGCGTGCCGGCGGGCGCCCCAACCGCCATCCACGTGTCGGCATAGACGCCCGGCAATGTCTCCGCGATGGTGGCGACACGCGGATAGTCCTTAAGCCGCTCGCGGCTGCCGACCGCGAGGAACTTCAGACGCCCCGTGTCGATGTTCTGCTTGTTGGCCAGGAGATAATCAGGGACCAATTCGATATTGCCCGTCAACAAGTCATTGATCGCCGGCGCGCTGCCGCGATACGGCACCTCGGTCATCCGGAAGCCGCCCTTGAGCATCAAGAGCTCGCCAAGAAGGTGCCCGGTATTGCCCTTGCCTTGATGCCCGTAGTTGACCTTGTCGGGATTGGCTTTCGCGTAGGCGATGAACCCGGGCAGATCGTTGGCCGGGAAGTTGCCGCGCGCAAGCAGCGTCAACGGATAGGCGGCCAAGACACTCACCGGCTCCATGCTGCGGGTGTCGAAAGCGGCGTTCGTAAACACCAGGTGGGTGATGCTGTAGGTGAGCTGCGGCGCGCACAAGAGCGTGTAGCCGTCGGGTGCCGAGCGCATCACCGACTCGGTGCCGACGCGGCCTCCGGCGCCGCCGGCGCGGTTCTCGATCACGATCTGCTGGCCGAGAACGGCGCCCGCCTTCTCGGCCGCGAGACGGCAGAGCAGATCGGCGGTGCCGCCGGCCGGCTGCGGCACCACCATGGTGAGCGGGCGCGACGGGAAGGGTCCCTGCGCCTTTGCGGCGGATGCCGCCACGGCGGCCAGGACGGCGACGACGAGCACACGAGGCGCAAGGCGGCAGGTCATGTCACAGCCTCATTCATAATAGGCTGGCGCGTATTTGCGCTTCGCCACTTCGGTCGGCTCATGGCCGATCCAGAGCTGAGCATTGTGCTGCTTGAGGACAGCGGCCATGCGGTCGAGCGCCGCAGCCGACTGGGCGGGGTTGAAGTTCTGGTTGGGGGTGCGCTTGTTGTCCCAGTTGGCCTGGGTGTGGACGGCGTCGCCCGAGAACATCAGCGCCCCCGTCTTGGGCAGCTTGACCAGGAGGCACTGGTGGCCGGGCGAATGACCCGGCGTCGCGATCAAGAGCACGCTGCCGTCGCCAAAGAGATCCTGGTCGCCGTCGGCCTTGATCACCTTCATGTCCTTGTTGAAGCGCGGCGTGCCGGACGGATCGGGCCAGTCGTACTCGGCCTTTTGCACGACCAGCGTCGCCTGCGGGAATAGATTGACGTTGCCGACATGATCGCCATGCGAATGCGACAGCGCCAGATAGCGGATGTCGGAGGGCTTCACGCCGATCTCATCGAGCTGCGAGGCAAGCGTCTTCTTGACGTGCCAAACGCCAGCGTTGCTCTTCTGGCCTTCCGGCATCGACGCGATCGCGTCGGGCAGGCCGGTGTCCCATAGGAGCCAACCTTGCGCGTGCTTGAACAGATAGCAGGTGCTCGACAGCGCACCGGGGCCGGAATAGCCGGGCGAGAAGCGCCCCATGTCGGTGAGCGCGATGTCGCCGCAATAGAGCACGTACATCCGCTCGATTCCCGACTTGATCCCCGACTTGGGCGCCTGCGGCAGCGCGGGCCCGATCGAAGCGGTCAATGCCAGGATGGCGCCGGCAAGCCACGCTATGGTTCTTGGTTTCATTGTTACTCCTCCCTCGTGGTCTATTCGTAGAACTCCGGCGCCAGCTTGAGGGTGGCGCGCTGCGGCGCATCGTGATTGATCCAAAGCTTCGCCTTGTGCTCGGCGAGGAGATCGGCGATGCGCCGATACGACGACAGCGTCTTCTCCCGATCGACGTTGTTCGACGGCACGTAGCGCTTCTCAAAGCTTTCCTGAATGTGCACCGCGTCGCCCGACAGCAGCACCGCGCCGAACTTCGGCAGCTTGACCAGCAGAACCTGATGGCCGGGCGTGTGACCGGGCGTCGAGATGATGGTCACGCTGCCATCGCCGAACACGTCGTGATCGCCCTCGAGCTTCGTCACCGGATGCGTCGGCTTGAAGCGCGGGCCGGACGGCGCGGGCCAATCGTATTCCGCTTTCTGCACCAGGAGCATGGTCTGCGGGAACAGCTCGACATTGCCGATATGGTCGGGATGCGTGTGGGACACGGCGAGGAACTTGATGTCAGAGGGTTTCAACCCCAGCTTCTCGATCTCGCCGGCCAGCGTCTTGGAGCGGCGCCAATGTGGCGAGCCGTCGGTCCCAGGCCGGCCGTTGGGCATGCCGGCGACATCGTCGGAAACGCCTGTGTCCCACACCATGAAGCCCTGGGCATGGCGGATCAGATAGCAGTTGCCCACCATGTCGAGCGGCTTGCCGACGTCGACGCCAGGGGTCCAGCGCGATTTGTCGGGGCCGACCGAGGTGCCACAGTCGATGATGTAGAGGCGCTCGACCCCCGACCTTGCGACCTGTGGCAGGGCGTCATCCACCCCGAGCGTGAGCCCGGCGACGGCGACCAGCAAGGCTGCGACCGGTTTCATGACATTTCCTCCTAAGAATGCTTGGGATTTCCCCAGTGCCGCCGAGTTGAAGTTCCTACAACTGGCGCGCGCCATCGCCGAGATCGCCTTCACCTGCTCCAACTGCCCGCAAAACCTGTTGATCGTCACCGGGATGTCATTCGACAGGGCTGGTAAGTTCAAGCACAATACCGCGGTTCAGACTCGGGCGGAATTCCTGCCCAACTCAGCCAGACATGCCCGGGCAGCCTTGCCTTTCCTGTGCTTCGTCTGCGCTAAGCCCTTCGGTTCGTTTGAGTTCGTTGGAACGGCCGGCTTAGGGTCGGAATTGACCTTGAGCCTTCTGCCGCATGATGGACAAAAGGCGGATCGATAACAACCAGTCGACGTCACTGGGCGACGGCGTCAGAAGTGTAACACGAGGCTCCGCATGATCAGCCACCTTGTCCGTGCCAGTACCCTGGCCTTTGTCTGCGTTGCCGCGCTGGCAACCGAATCGCCCGCGCGTACCCCCTATGACGGCGCCTGGAGCGTGCTCATCGTGACCACCAGGGGCGATTGCGACCGCGCCTATCGCTATGGCATCACGATCGCCAACGGCAACATTCTGTACGACGGCGGCGTTGCCAATTTGTACGGCCGCGTCTCCGGAAAGGGCGCCGTGCGCGTCACCGTGATCTCCGGCAACGCCCGCGCGAACGGCACCGGCCGGCTCAACCGAAGCACCGGCAACGGCGGTTGGAACGGAACCTCCGGTCAGAGCCGCTGCGCAGGCTATTGGCAGGCGAGCCGAAATTAAGCGCATGTCCCGGCGAGCCTGTGCCCCGTTGGGCGAGGGCCGGATGCCGGCCCGCCGGCCGGACATGCGGGATTTTGAGCCTTCTGCGCAGCCCTAATTGCGGCGCAGTTTCACCCGAAGGTGGGGCCCGACCGCCGGGGGGCGTTGCCTGCGATCCACAGGCAACGCAGTGTGCCATCGAGGTTTGCCGTTCGGATGTGGTAAGCATTCCGAACGTCGTGCCTTTCAATCGATCGGAGTTTCCCCGGTGCATCACTTCCGCACGGTCGCGAACACTGCCGTGAACCTGGTCGCCAGCATCACGGTCGTTGGCGCCTTGGCCTGGCCCGTCCTGCAAAGTCCGCCGTTTGGCGTCGATGCGGCCTACGCCCAGACCAAGAAGAACCCGCCCAAGGGCAAGCAGGTTCCGAAGGACCAGCCGCGCACGCCGTTCACGCTCGAAGAGCAGAACGCCGCCGTCATTCCGGGCATTCCGGATGCGCGGGTGTGGGGCGATTCCGAAGCCGATTTCCAGCGTGTGCTGCCGAGCGTGAGCGGGCCTTGGCTCGCGCTCTCGGGCGGCGGCGCCGATGGCGCCTATGGCGCCGGGCTGCTGATGGGCTGGTCGCAGTCGGGCAATCGGCCCGAATTTGCGGTTGTGACCGGCTCCAGCATCGGCGGGCTGATCGGCCCTTATGCCTTTCTGGGCACGCGCTTCGACGACGATCTGCGCAAGAACTTCGCCGAGATCACCGCGGCGGACGTGTTCGAGGACAAGCAGACGCCCGAGAGCCTGTTTGACAACTGGCCGCTCAGGCAAACCATCGAGAAGCGCGTCACGCATGAGATGCTCGCCGCGATCGCGGCCGAGCATAAGAAGGGGCGCCGCTTCCTGGTGGTGACCACCAATCAGGACGCCGGCCGCCGCGTGCTCTGGAACATGGGCGCGATCGCCGCGCGCGGCGATGACAAGGCGCTCAAACTGTTCCGTGACGTTCTGCTCGCATCGTCCAGCATCCCCGGCCTGTTCCAGCCGGTCATGATCGAGGTCGAGGCGAACGGCAAGAAGTTCCAGGAGATGCA
>DAIUEP010000088.1:0-10908 GCA_036845065.1 Xanthobacteraceae bacterium
GGACGGCCACCGGCCTCCGCGAATGCGGCGACTGATCAGCCGTCGGGCCCCTACAACCCGCTCGCTCCGCCGCGCACACGGTAACCAGAAACCTGGTTTCAGCAGATTGAATATCGTGTCCGGCCCTTCAGCCGGGCACTTTTTTTGGGCGTGCATGTGATGCTTCGCTCCACTCGTTTGAACGGCTAGGATGCGCTCAACGACGCGCGGCCATAGCGGTCGACGCGACGACAGCGAGGGAGGATCGACATGCATGCAGGAATCTCGCGCCGGCTGATGCTGGAGCTCGCCGCCGGCGGTCTGGTCATGGCGGGCGGAGTGCGCGGCGCCTGGACCCAGGCCAAGCGGATCGAGCAGCTCGATCCGGCGCTCGACGCGATCATCGACAAGTCGCAGGCCATCCAGGAGCTCGGCTCGGGCTACGGCGGCGATCTCGGGCCGGCCGAAGGACCGCTGTGGTGGAAGGAGGGCGGCTACCTCCTGTTCAACGACATCCACGCCAGCCGCCGGCTGAAATTCACGCCCGGCAAGGGCGTCACCGTCGATCTCGAGGGGACCAATCGCGCCAACGGTCTCACCCGCGATCTGCAGGGGCGGCTTGTCTCCTGTGAGCACGATACGCGCCGCGTCACGCGCCGCGAGCTCGACGGCAGCCTCACCGTGATCGCTAACAGCTTCCAAGGCCGGCGGCTCAACCGGCCGAACGACGTCGTGGTCAAATCGGACGGCGCGATCTACTTCACCGATCCGGGTGCCGGGATCGTGCCCGAGCAATGGGACCTGCAATATTCCGGTGTCTACCGGGTCACGGCCGACCTCGGGACCAAGAGCCTGCTCACCGAGACGTTCATCCAGCCCAACGGGATCGCATTCTCGCCCGACGAGCGGCTGCTCTATGTCAATGACTCCCGTCGTCGCCACATCCGCGCCTTCGAGCTTCTGCCCAACGGCATGCTGGCCAAGCAGACCGATAGCCTGTTCGCCGATCTCGCCGGCAGCGAGCCCGGCGTGCCCGACGGCATGAAGGTCGACGTCGCCGGCAATGTCTACTGCGGCGGTGCCGGTGGCCTCTTTATCCTCAACGCGCAGGGCAAGAAGCTCGGCCGTATCGTGCACGGCCATAACGCGACCACCAACATCGCGTTTGGCGGCGACGACTGGAAGACGCTCTACTTCACAAGCCGCAGCGGGCTGTTCTCGGTCAACCTGAAGGTTGCGGGGGTGCCGGTTCCGGTGGCGGCGAAGAAGGCGTAGCGGCTCAGCGCGCGACGACATGGCCGGATCTGCTCCGGCCATGGTTTCCGCCGGCGGCGATTAATCCGCCAGCTTGATGTATTTGTGCATCGCCTCGATGACGTCCGGCGGCTGGCTGATCATGGCGTCGAAGCGCTTGGCCACCTCGTCGGCCGTGATGTGCTCCATCTCGATCTGCGCCGCGTTGGACTCGGCAAGAAATTGCGGATCGACGGCGAGCTTGGCGATCGCGTCGCGCAACATGGCGGTGCGCTCCAGCGGCGTACCGGGACGCACCGCGTAGGGGCGCCCGATCGACAGCGGCGCGCCGCGGATCAGCATCAGCGAACGGCCAAGATCGCTGGTTGCGAGATCCTCGTCGACCGGCAGATGGTTGAGCGTGCGCACCGGGGCGCGGCTCGAGCGCACCAGCGGACGTACGATGCCGCGCTCACCAGCAAGCCGTACTGTCGTCGACATCGAAGTCCAGGAGTCGACTTCCTTGCGCTCAAGCGCGAGCCGAATGTCGGCATTGGCCGCATAGCCTGTTACGAGCTTGATCTTGAGGCCTGCGAACTCCTTGAGCAGGAGCGGAACGTCATGGGAGTTCGAGCCCGGGCCGGTCGTGCCGGCGATGATCTCCCGTTGCGAGTCGCGCAGCTCCTGAAATGTCTTGTAAGGCAGATCAGGGCGGATGGAGAAGATCGCGCCTTCCGATCCCGAGGAACCCAGCCACTCGAACTTGCGCACGTCGAAGCGAACGGCGGGAACCGAAAGCAGCTGAGCGGTGGCGACCTGGGGATTGGCGGCCAGAATAGTGAGGCCGTCGGCGTCCGCGACATTGTAGACATAGTTGGTCGCGTTGAGGTGTGCGCCGCCGGGCATCTGCCGCAAAATGCCGATCGGGTTGCCGGGGATGAAGCGCCCGATGTGCCGGGCGACGATCTGCGCACCGATCGACAGACTGCCGGTCACGCGCGATCCGACCACAAGGGTGACGGTCTTGCCCTTGTAGAAATCGGCCTGCGCCAGCGCCGGCGTGTGCGCCATGCACCACAGCAGCCCGATGGTGAGGAGGCTCCAGAATGACCGTCGCATCGGCGCCTCCTCCCGTTCTTCTCCCGGCAAGACCTCAGGATACTCGAGTCATTGCTCGTGGGTCATTGCTGGTTGGTCATTGCTCCGGCTGCAGATATTTGTTCATCGCCTCGATAACCTGAGGTGATTGGCTCATCATCTCGTCGAAGCCTTTGATCACATCCTGCGCCGAAATGTATTCCATGTCGATCTGCGCTTTCTTGGCTTCGGCCTGGAATTGCGGGTCTGCGATCGTCTTGGCGAGCGCTTCGCGCAGGATGGCGACCCGGTCGGCGGGCGTGCCCGGCCGCACCGCGAAGGCGCGCCCGATCGACAGCGGAATGCCGCGCAGCGCCATCAGCGATTTTCCGATCGGATCGGTAGTGAGCGACTCATCGGTCGGCAGGTCATTGAAGCCCGGCACCGGCGCGCGGGTGCGCACGATGGCGCGCACGGCGCCGCGGTCGATGCCGGACTTGATCGTGTTGGCGAGCGCCGCCCAGGCGTCAGCCTCCTTGCGCTCGACCGCCAGCAGGATGTCGCTGTTGGCGGCATAGCCTTTCACCAGCCGCAAGTTGGCGCCGGCGAATTCCTTGAGCAGGAGCGGCATGTCGTAGGCGTTCGAGCCGGGCCCGGTCGTGCCGACGATCAGCTCCTTGCCGGAGTCCTTGAACTCCTTGAAGGTCTTGTAAGGCAGGTCGGCGCGGATCGAGAACATCGCGCCATCGGGGCCGGAGGAGCCGAGCCACTCGAACCTGCGCATATCGAAGCGCACCTGCGCCACCTTGGCAAGCTGCGACATCGCGACGTTCGGATTGGCGGCCAGGATGGTCAGGCCGTCCGCATCCGCGACGTTGTAGATGTGGTTGGTCGCATTCATGTGCGCGGCGCCGGGCTGCTGCCGGAAAATCACGATCGGATTGCCCGGAATATGCTTGCCCATGTGATGCGCGACGAGCTGCGCGGCGACCGCGAGGCTGCCGGTCTTGGCGCCGATCACGACCGAGACGGTCTTGCCTCGATAGAAGTCGGTCTGCGCCCATGATGACGTCAGCGCCAGCGAGACAATCGCGGTGCCGAGGAGGGCACCGAAAATCCAAATCCGTCGCATGGGCGTGTCTCCTTGGTATCGTTAAGATCGAGTTTGCGGCTTTTTGGCTCGCAATTGTCCGGCATCGGTAGTCCCTACCACAAGGGGCTGCTTGTCGCAGGACGTTCAAGGAGTATACCGCCCGCCGATCATGGGCGTGCTCACTCCGTGGCCGGGCAGCTCCCAGACGCCGGCGCCGCCCGGGTTCTTGTCGGCGCCCACGATGGCGTCGATCAGGTAGGGCCTGCCGCTGGCAATGCCGGCACGCACGGCGTCTGCAAGGTCGCCCGGCCGATCGATGGTGACGCCTTCGACCCCGGCGGAGCGCGCCATGGCGGCGAAGTCGGGATTGTAGGGCAGGCCGGTCTTCGGGTGTTTGAAGTCGGTCGCGAGCTCGCGGCCGCCGAGATAGCCGCGCTGCAGGCCGCGGATCGACGCATAGGCGTAGTTGTTCCAGATCACCCAGACGACCGGCAGCTCGTATTCGACCGCGGTGCCGAGCACGCTCGCATGCATGAAGAAGGCGCCGTCGCCGACGACCCCGACACAGGGCCGATCGGGCGCCGCCAGCTTGGCGCCGAGCACACCGGCGACGCCGAAGCCCATCGGGCCGAAGCCCATCGAGCCGATCAGCGAATCCGGCCGCTTCGGCTTGCAGAACTGCAGCAGCCAATTGTGGTGCACGCCGATGTCGCTCACCAGGATGGCGTCCTCGGGCAGCGCGCGGTCGATCTCGTAGGCGGCGCGTTGCGGATTGATCGGCGAGGCGTCGTCCGTGAAGCCGGGCTTGACCAGCGCATCCCATTCCTTGCGGTAGCCGTCGATTGCCTTGAGCCAGGTCGCGCGCGCCGAGGCGCGCTCGGCCGTGCTTTTCCGCCGGTCAAGCTCGGCGAGCAGCTGGCGCAGGAAGGTGCGCACGTCCGCCATCAAGCCCAGCGCGACCGGATAATTACGGGCGATCTCGTTGGGATCGATGTCGACGTGAATGAGCTTGGTCGGCGGGATGGTGAAGGAATAGCCCGGCAGCCAGGACGACGAGGTGCGGTCGTCGAAACGCACGCCGAGCGCCAGCAGGACATCGGCCTGTCGCGCCGCGTGGTTGGCATGATAGAGCCCGCCGCGCGAGACCAGCCCAAGCGCCAGCGGATGATCGCTCGGGATGGCGCCAAGCCCGCTCGCCGAGGCGGCGACCGGGATCTGCAGCCGCTCGGCAAGCGCCACGAGGTCGGCTGAGGCGCCGCCATAGCGCACGCCCTGGCCGACTAGGATCACCGGCCGCTCGGCCGCAAGCAGCATGTCGACTGTCTTCACTACGCCGTCCGGATCGGCGCCGCAGCGCGAGGAAATGTTGGCGCTCCATTCCTGCGGATTGGGCGTCTCCTCGGCGGCGGCTTCCTTGAAGATGTCGAACGGCACGTCGAGCACGACCGGGCCAGGCCGGCCGGTCACCATGGTCTTCCAGGCCTGCCGGATCGCGAGCGGCACCATGTCGCCGCGCGTCGGCTGGAACACATGCTTGCAGCAGGACCGCACGGTCGAGGGAAAGTCGGCCTGGTAGTGGCGATAGAGCTCCTGGAAGGCGCCGCGGTTGAACTGGCCGGTCGGCACGTTGCCGGTGATGGCGAGGAACGGCACCGAGTCGAGGAACGCATTGGCGAGCGCGATCGGCAGGTTGGCGGAGCCGGGCCCGCAGGACGTGAAAGTGGCGACCGGCTTGCCGGCCACACGGTAATAGGCGTCCGCCATGAAGCCCGCGACCGTCTCGTGATGCACCGAGAGGGTCTTGATGTCGGAGGCGCGTTCGAACAGGGCGTCGAGAAGCCCGATATTGCCGTGCCCGCACAGCCCGAAAACGTACGGCACCTTTTCGCGCACCAGATAGTCGACGATCACCTGGCCGCCGTTGAGGAGATTGTTGGTCATGATGTCCCTATCCGGCGCAGGTCTTTAGTCCGTCACCCTGAGGCGCGAGCGAAGCGAGCCTCGAAGGGCGACGGGCACCGATCTCGGGTTTATCCGAGATCGGCATTATAGAGTACCTAAGTCGGCTATAGCCGACTTAGGTGGCCGATCATCCTTCGAGGGCCGCTTCGCGGCCAAGTGCACGCAGGCTGCGCCTGCTATGGCGGCCACCTCAGGATGACGGGTCGAGGATGTTGCCCCAATCATCACGTCGTCATCACCCGCACCGGCTTGCCGTCGATGAAGCCGCGGATGTCCTCGACCACGCCGGCGAAATAGTTCTGATAGTTCTTCTGCGCCACGTAGCCGAGATGCGGCGTCAGCACGACATTGTCCATCTTGCGCAGCGGATGGTCCTTGGGCAGCGGCTCGACGTCGAACACATCGAGGCCGGCGCCGGCGATCGTCTTGTCGCGCAGGACCGCCAGCATGGCGGCCTCGTCGACGATCGGGCCGCGCGAGGTGTTGATCAGGTACGCGGTCGGCTTCATCAGGCCGAATTCCTTGGCGCCGACGAGGCCGCGCGAGCGCTGTGACAGCACCACGTGGATGCTGATGAAGTCCGCCTGCCGAAACAGGTCTTCCTTGCTCACGTAGTCGACACCGGCTTCCTTGCACTTCTCGGGCGTCAGGTTCTGGCTCCAGGCGATGGCCTTCATGCCGAACGCCTTGCCGATCATGGCGGTGCGGGTGCCGAGCTTGCCGAGGCCCAGGATGCCCAGCGTCATGCCCTCGAGCTCCGGGCCGATCGTGCGCTGCCAGGTTTCGCCGGCCTTGAGGCGGGCGTTCTCGTAGCCGATGTGGCGGGTGAGCTCGAGCATCAACCCGATGGCGATGCCGGAGGTCGGGCTGCCGAACGAGCCGGTGCCGCAGACCGTGACGCCGCGCTCGGTCGCGGCCGCGACGTCGATCGAGGCATTGCGCATCCCGGTGGTGATCAGGAGCTTGAGCTTGGGCAGCTTCTCGATCACGGCGCGCGGGAAGCCGGTGCGCTCGCGCATCGCGCAGACGATCTCAAAGTCCTGCAGCGCCTTGACCACGTTGTCCGGCCCGCCGAGATGCTCGTTGAACACCTTGATGTCGAGGTCGCCGGACACCGTCGACCAGTCGGCTACCTTGAGGGCCACGTTCTGGAAGTCGTCGAGGATTGCGCAGCGGTATTTTGCCATGTGGTCTCGGTCCTTTATGGGCGGCAGGCCGGCTTGTGGAGGTGCGCTCGTTGAGCGGGGGCGCTCGTTCGGAAGCCGGGAGGATGTTGCCCCCGCCGGCGGCGGCCATAGAAACGCGAAACCGGGCGCCCCCGCAATGGGGCGGCGCCGCCCGGTCAGGCCGGGCGCAAAATCAAGCGCCGCGCACAAGGCGCGGCGGCGTGAAGCAGGATGTGAGGCGGCTTTTGTGGGAGAGGCGCTCAGCCCTTGGCGTGCGCCAGGACCGGGACCGAAACGGTATCAGCGGGAGCGGCCGGCGCATGCTTGGCACGCCATTTGGGACCGGGGCCGCGCATATAGTGGGCTTCGGGCCGGTAAGGGTCGAGCAGCGACTTGAACGCGCCGACAAGCTCCGCGACATCGCGGGAAAGGCCGGGTGATTTGCGACTCTTGCTCGCCATGACACGATCCTGTCGGCCCCTGTCGGCCATCGTCACCGGTTAAACCGGCTTCACTTCTTCGTCGCCGTTCGTTGCGGCTTGGTTCAGCCCACAATCGGTCGGAATTCATTAAAAACTGGTATGAATCCCTTCCGATCGTGCTTCCTATTGCGATCATCGTTGCCAGGAAGTTACGAGGCGGCGCGGCGGATGGATGTGACGGGCGTCACAAGTTTTCGTCGCCGGTGTGCATTTTGGTTGCCCGTGTTTGGTTGCCCGTGTGCACATGTGGGGCTCCGGTACCTTGCCCTCGGCGGGCCGCACCGCTACATCAGCGCCAACTTCCCCCAAACCCAGGCGCCCAAAGGCGCCCAGCACGCGAGGGCAGGGCGTATGGCCCGTCAATTCATTTATCACATGCAGGGCCTGACCAAGGTCTATCCGGGCAACCGCAAGGTCCTGGAGAACGTCAACCTGCAGTTCTACCCGGATGCCAAGATCGGCGTGCTCGGTGTCAACGGCTCGGGCAAGTCGACCCTGCTGCGCATCATGGCGGGTATCGACAAGGAGTATAACGGCGAGGCCTGGGCGGCCGAAGGCGCGCGCGTGGGCTACCTCCAGCAGGAGCCTCAGCTCGATGCCGAGAAGTCGGTGCGCGAGAACGTCATGGAAGGGGTGGCCGCGCAGAAGGCGATCCTCGACCGCTACAACGAGCTCGCCGTCAACTACTCGGACGAGACCGCCGACGAGATGACCAAGCTGCAGGATGAGATCGAGGCCAAGGGGCTGTGGGACCTCGATTCCAAGGTCGACCAGGCGATGGACGCGCTGCGCTGCCCGCCCGACGACGCCGACGTGAGCAAGCTCTCGGGCGGCGAGCGGCGCCGCGTCGCGCTCTGCCGGCTCTTGCTTGAGCAGCCCGAGCTCCTCCTTCTCGACGAGCCCACCAACCACCTCGACGCCGAGTCCGTGCACTGGCTCGAGGGGCATCTGCGCGAGTACCCGGGCGCGATCCTGATCGTCACCCACGACCGCTACTTCCTCGACAATGTGACCGGCTGGATCCTGGAGCTCGATCGCGGCCGCGGCATTCCCTATGAGGGCAACTACACCGCCTGGCTGGTGCAGAAGCAGAAGCGGCTCGCCCAGGAGGGCCGCGAGGAGGAGGCGCGCCAGCGCACCCTCGCGCGCGAGCAGGAATGGATCGCGGCGTCCCCGCGCGCCCGTCAGGCCAAGTCCAAGGCGCGCTACCAGCGCTACGAGGAGCTGGTGAAGCAGGCGTCCGAGAAGCAGACCCAGACCGCCCAGATCGTCATCCCGGTGTCCGAGCGGCTCGGCCAGAACGTCGTCGACTTCGAGCACCTCACCAAAGCCTTCGGCGACAATCTCCTGATCGACGACCTCACCTTCAAGCTGCCGCCCGGCGGCATCGTCGGGGTAATCGGGCCGAACGGCGCCGGCAAGACCACGCTGTTCCGCATGATCACCGGCCAGGAGAAGCCCGACAAGGGCACCATCACCATCGGCGAATCCGTTCACCTCGGCTATGTCGACCAGTCGCGCGACTCGCTCGACGGCAAGAAGAACGTCTGGGAGGAAATCTCCGGCGGCAACGACATCATCCTGCTGGGCAAGCGCGAGATGAACTCGCGCGCCTATTGCTCGGCCTTCAACTTCAAGGGCGCCGACCAGCAGAAGAAGGTCGGCCAGCTCTCGGGCGGGGAGCGCAACCGCGTGCATCTCGCCAAGATGCTCAAGTCGGGTGCCAACGTGCTCCTGCTCGACGAGCCCACCAACGACCTCGACGTCGACACGCTACGCGCGCTCGAGGAGGCGCTTGAGGATTTCGCCGGCTGCGCCGTGATCATCAGCCACGATCGCTGGTTTCTCGACCGCATCGCTACCCACATTCTCGCCTTCGAGGGCGACAGCCACGTCGAATGGTTCGAGGGCAACTTCCAGGACTACGAGGCCGACAAGATGCGCCGGCTGGGCACGGATTCGGTGATCCCGCACCGGATCAAGTACAAGAAGTTCTCGCGCTGATGAACGACTGGTCCGCTCGCCAATATCTCAAGTTTGAGGACGACCGCACCCGGCCCTCGCGCGATCTGATCGCGCAGGTGCCGCTCGATCGCGCCGCGCGCGTGTTCGATCTTGGCTGCGGGCCGGGCAATTCCACCGAGCTGCTCATTGAGCGGTTTCCGCAGGCCGAGGTGATCGGGCTCGATTCCTCGCCCGACATGCTGCGGCAGGCGCGCGAGCGGCTCTCCGGCAGGGCCTTCGTGCAAGGCGATCTCTCGACCTGGAACCCGCCGCCGCGCACCGATCTGTTGTTCGGCAACGCCGTGTTCCAGTGGGTGCCGGACCATCCCGCCGTGCTGGCGCGGCTGCTCAAGGCGCTGCCTGAGGGCGGCGTGCTCGCCGTGCAGATGCCGGACAACACCAGCGAGCCGGCGCTCGCGCTGATGCGCGAGGTGGCGGAGCGCGGCCCCTATGCGGGGCATCCGGCGCTGGAGCACGCCGCGCGCGGCGACCTGCCGACGCCGGGCGGCTACTACGATCTGTTGCGGCCGCTGTCGCGCCATCTCGATGTCTGGCACATCGTCTACAATCACGTGATGGCGGGGCCGCAGGCGATCGTCGAATGGTTCAAGGGCTCGGCGCTGCGGCCCTTCATCGACGCGCTCGACGGTGAGGCGCGCGAGGCATTCCTCGCCGACTACACTGCGCGCATCGCCAAGGCCTATCCGGCCCGCTTCGACGGCAAGGTGCTGCTCCGGTTTCCGCGGCTGTTCATCGTGGCGGCGCGGTAATCTCGCCTTCCTCCCTGGGCTTTGCAGCCGCGGATCGATAGGATCGCGGCAACCAAAGCAGACAGGGAGGTGACCATGCTGAGAGCATTGCTGATGTCGGCCGTTATCGCGGCGACGGTAACGTTCGCAACGATGGTGTCGGCGCAAACGTCGACATCGCCGACCGGGCCCGCCTTCTCGTGGCGGTTCTTCACCACGGCGCTCGAGAACGATCCGACGCGCGACGTCCGGATGCAGATGCAGCTTCATCTGCCAAGCCGGGCCGGCAATGCGTTCCACACGCACAACGGCGACCAGTGGCAGGTGGTGGTCGAAGGCGAGATCACCTACACGGTGCGCGGCCAGGAGCCGAAAGTGCTCAAGGCGGGCGAGTTCGTCCACATCCCGCGTGGCACGGTCCATCGCAATGAGAACAAGAGCAACGCCCCGACCCGGACGATCGAGCTCCTGATCATGGACAAGGGCAAGCCGCAGAACAATCCGGCGCCGTAAGGCCGCGCGGCGTTGCTTCCGGGTCTCAATTTCGTCGGGCTTTACCGCTAAGGTTGGGCCAGCATGAGATCGATTCGACTATGAAACTTATTCGACCATGAAACCTGTTCGACCATGAAACCTGTTCGACAATGTTACGCGCGATTGATGGCCTGCATGATTGCGGGCTGGCTGGCCCTCGCGGCGCCAGCATCGGCCGCGCCCGACGCCGCCTTCACCAGATGGCTGGACGGCCTGTGGCCCGACGTCCAGAAGCTCGGCGTGTCGCGCAAGACCTTCACCGCGGCGACGCACCAGCTCGAGCCTGATCTCACGCTGCCTGACCTCGACATCCCGGGCCGCAAGACGCCGCCGCCCTCGCAAGCAGAATTCGTGCAGACGCCGGCCGACTACGTCCGGGAGACGACCATCGCGCGGCTCGCCGAGCAGGGCAAGAAGCTTGCGGGCGATCATCGCGCGACGTTGGCCGCGATCGAGCAGAAGTTCGGTGTTGCACCTAACGTGCTGCTGGCGATCTGGGGCCGCGAGACCGCCTTCGGCGGTTATAAGCTGCCCAAGAACGGCATCACGGTGCTGGCGACCCAGGCCTATTACGGCCGGCGCAAGGACATGTTCCGCCAGGAGCTTCTGTTCGCGTTCAAGATGCTGGA
>DAIUEP010000088.1:11008-17959 GCA_036845065.1 Xanthobacteraceae bacterium
CAGCCGGTGAGCGAGTGGCTGCAGCGCGGCTATGTTCCGGCGCATGGACGGCGGCCGTCGCTGACGGAAATGAGCGCTCAGGCTTCGCTGCTGCTGCCGGAAGGCACCTACGGTCCGGCTTTTCTCACGCTCAAGAACTACTACGTGATCAAGGACTATAACTTTTCCGATCTCTATGTGCTGTTCGTCGGCCATCTGAGCGAGCGCATCAGCGATCCGCGCGGCTTCGAGACGCCGTGGAGCAAGGGTACTCAGCTCAAGACCCGTGAGGTTGAGACCATGCAGCAGACGCTCACGCGCATTGGCCTCTACAAGGACAAGATCGACGGCAAGGCCGGCATGCTGACGCGCTCGGCGCTCGGCGCCTATCAGAAGGCCAATCGCCTGAAGGTCGATTGCTGGCCGACCGCCGCGGTGCTCGACCACATGCAGCAGAAGTACGGCCGCAACTGAAATCGTGTACTTGACATCGCGCTACGCAAACGAAACCCGGCGACGCTTGCGCGCCGCCGGGTGTCAAACCGTTGAGCTCTGCGCCGGATCGGCGCGATCAATAACGATAGCTCAGTAACGATAGCTCAGTAACGATAGCCTGGGCAGACCTGCACCGGCTGGCCGCTGTAGCCGACCACGTTGCCCCAGCGATCATAGACTGGCTGCGATGCCCAATAGCAGCCCGGGCCGTACACCGGCTGGCCGTAGCCTTCATAGACCACGTAGCCGCGCGGCCGCGAGGCGATGATGGCGCTGGTGATTACAGCACCACCGAGAATGCCGAGCGCGATGCCCGGGCCCCAGCCACGGCGACGCCATTGGGCGTCCGCGTCGGTTGCGGTCGCGGCCAGCGTGCCGGCGATGATCGCGGCCGCCGTCAGCGCAGTGAGTGTCTTCTTCATGCAGATCTCCTTGAGGACGGTCGGCACCGGCCGACCAGGATTGAATCGCCCGAAGGCAACATCGCCCGAAAGCTACGCCGCCCGAAGGGCAATTTGGCTTAGTCCCCCATCTCACTTACACTTAGAGCACAACTAATTTGTCGGAATTTTGGTGATTCACAGGGGAACGGTGGCCCACAGTAGGCCCGGATCGGGGTAAAAGAAGTCTGAACAAGCCCGGATTCATGCATGGCAACGCGGATTTCGCTACTGCAGCATGAACGAGCGACGACATTACAAATTTGTAATTCAAAAGAGGGGCGAGGATGAAAATCGACGGCGGCTGCCACTGCGGCTACATCACCTACGAGGCGGAGGCCGATCCGGAGCGGGCCTCGATCTGCCACTGCACCGACTGCCAGACGCTGTCAGGCACCGCCTTCCGCACGTCGATCCCGGCGCCTGACCACGCCTTCCGCGTGCTGACTGGGGAGCCGGCCGTCTATGTCAAGACCGCGGAGAGCGGCGCCAAGCGGGCGCAGGGATTCTGTCCGCGCTGCGGCTCCGGTCTCTATGCGACCTCGGTCGGTGACGGGCCGAAGGTCTACAACATCCGTGTCGGCACCGCGCGCCAGCGCGATCAGATCGTTCCGAAGCGGCAGATCTGGTCGCGCTCGCAACAGCGCTGGCTTGGCGAGATCGGCACGATCCCAAAAGTGGAGAAGCAGAGCTAGGCCGCTACGCAAGTGGTTATAACGTGGTGCCTCTCGTGACCGATCGAACGTAAAAGGCGATGGCTGGTCTTTATGACCGCCATCGCCTTTGTCGCAAAATTTCAGAGCATGCCGCGTCAGAGCGGCTTGACCGCGACCTTGCGGAACTTCACCACGCCGTCACCCCACTGCAGCGTGAAGTGGCCTTCCTCGAAGAAGCCGTTGTTCACGTCGGCAGTCTTGGTGCCGTTGAGCGTCAGTGTGAGCTGCCGCTTATTGGCGGTGATCTCCATCGTGTTCCACTTGCCGGCGACCTTGAGCGCGGGATTGGCCTCGGCGAAGTAGACAATCGCGCCGGTGCCGTAGGACGGATCCGGGCGGGTGTCAAAGATGTTGAACTCGTAGCAGTCGCGTGCGCCGATCTTCTTCGGGTCCTTGCAGCGCACGAAGATGCCGCTGTTGGCCTTCTCGTCGGTCCAGAACTCGGCGTAGATCATGTGGTCCTTGTACGAGTTCTTGGTCACCAGATGGCCGCCACCGCCGGGTTGGCCATCAGCGCGCGGCGGCGCAGTCGACTTGTCGGCGACGAGCGCGCCGTCCTCGACCCGCCAGTTGGCGGTGCCGACCTGGTCCCATCCATTCATGGTGCGGCCATCGAACAGTTGCGTCCAGCCGGTGCCGGTCTGGGCCGAGGTGCCCTGACTGAACGTGGCGGCGCCAACGAGGGCAAGCGCGGTGGCGATCGCGGACAGGCGTATTGCGGACACGCGTATCATGGTGTTTCCTCCGAATGTGATAGAGACTGGCAAGATGCAGCCTGCTGGCTGCTCGCAGGTCCTTGCAGGCAAATCATAGCCCGCAACGGAGAGGCGGGAAAGCTGTTCTGCTGCGCCGCTGCCGCGCGATTTGGGCGCGGGCCTATGGTCGCCGCTGTCGGCGCTCGCCAGTGATCTCGCCAGCGATGATGGCGGATATCAGCTCATCAAATACGCGGTCCAGCGGCCGTAGGCGACGATCGCAATCCAGCACGCCAGCGAAATCGCTCCGGCGAGCTTGCCGGCCAGCGGTACGCTGGTGTCGTGATCCCAGCGCGCGACGCTGCGATAGGTGATCAACTGGAACACCAGCATGTTGATGCCGGCGAGCGCCATCAGCGCGAATTTCAAGCGAAACGCCTCATTGTCCCAGTATTTCACCGGCTGGGCGGTGAACAACAGCGCCCCGGTCACGACGGATAGGCCAAATGCGCTCCAGGTCCACGGCAGCGCTTCGCGGCAGAGCGCGGTGACGGCACAGCGCCTGGCAGCGACGCCAATGAGGCGCAGGTCGACAACCGTGATCATGCCGAACACCAGCGCAACGGCGACGATGTGCACCGAGAGGATGGCGGAGAAGCCCCAGGTCGATTGCGAGACGAAGATCGCAACCGGCGTATGCTCAAGCCACTGCAGGGCCTCGGTGATGCTTGGCACGTCGCGCGCTCCCCTTTTACTTAGCTTTAGCCCACGAGGTTCGCGATCCAGCGCCCACGGCCTGCCAGCGTCACGCCCAGCCAGAGCAGCAGCGCCGCCGCCGCCATGGCGCCGGCCATGCGCCCGGCCGAGACGCCATCGGGCGCCACGCGCCGCAGCGCTGCCGCGAGCGCCAGCGTGGCCGCGATCGCGACCGCCATCATCAGCATCTTCACCTGAAAGGTCGCGTCGAGCAGCGTGCGCCGCGGCGTCGCCAGGATCAGCACCAGCCCGGTCGCGGTCAGCACGGCCATCGCGGTCCACAGCCATGGCAGCAATCGGCGGACCCGGTCACGAAGGGGCTCGGTCCGGGAGCCCCACACCCGCAGGTCGATCATGATGATCGCGGACAACACCAGCCCGTTCGCCAGAATGTGCAGCGTTTGCATCAATGGAATGAGCCAGCCGATCCGGCGGACGGTCAAGCTCAACGGCGAGCTCTGCAGCCATTGGACGAACGCCATCATGCCGTTCCGGCCTCCCCCCGCAGCCGGCGCACGGGTTGTTCTTGTCTTGTGCGCCGGGCCCCGGCCTCACGATGCCTTTAGGCGGCGCGAGGGTCAACGCGGTCGTGCGGCTGTTCGCGGCCGTTGCACAGCGCTGCGCGCTCCCGTAGGCCATGAAGACCACGTTGTCGGGCATCAGGCCGAGCACGGTCGCCTGGCGATCTTGCTGCTGCGTCCGCCGGCACACGATCAGGCGCGCGAGCGGCGGCGCAACATAAACGCGCCCAGGATGAGCTGAAGAAAACTCTTGCGGGCTGGCGGCGCCGCGACAACGGCAGGAGCGTTGGGCACGACTTCCGGCGCAACGGGCGGTGCCGCGACCGGTGGCGCGGCAACGGGCCTGCCGGAAACGGGCGTCGCGGTCGCTGGCGCGAGCGCGCGCGGGCCGACATTGCGCAGGAACACCTGCTCGAGCGGCAGCTCGAGCTGCTTGATCGCCGCCTCGAGCGGCAGCCATTGCACCGCCTTGATGTCGTCCGTCGGCTTGCGGCCGGTCTTGGCGAGAGCCTGCATGCGCCAGAACTCGACCAGCTTGGTCTTGCGCCCGGACTGGTAGGAGACCGCGCCGAGATAGTCGTGGATCTCGACCTCGTAGCCGGTCTCCTCGACGACCTCGCGCTCGGCCGCATCGATCGGCGCTTCCTTGCGCTTGAGCTTGCCCTTCGGCAGCACCCAGGCGTCGTCCTTGCGGCGCTGGACCAGCGCGATCAGCGGACGCGGCCCGCCTCGCACCACGATACCGCCTGCTCCCATGATCGGCGTCCGCGCCATGCTGCTCCTCGATCGACGATTCGGAGCGCAGCTTATCCCACAGCGGCGCCCCTCCGCCATTTGATCGCGCGCCATGGTGATCGCGCGTCGTGGTGATCGCGCGCCGTGGCGCGATGCGCTAGGTTCGGAATGCTCGCAAACCCGTGCAGGAGCGCAGGAGCCAAGCCATGACAACCGACACCCCATCCGCGTCGCCCGCATCCGAGGAGCCTTCGCGCCGCGATCTGGTCGCCGCCGCCGTGACGGTCGCGGCCGTAGCCGGAGGAGCCGGCAGCGCGCAAGCGCAGGCGAGGGCGGACGTGCGCTATTCGAATCCGCCCGGCATGTCGTCGCCGCCGACCTATAGCCACGTGGTCGAGGTCAATGGGCCACACCGCACGGTCTATGTCGCCGGCCAGACCGGCGCCGATGCAACCGGCAAGGTTGCCGAAGGGTTCCGCGCCCAGGCGGTGCAGGTGATGGAGAACATCAAGACCGCACTCGGGTCCGTCGGCGGCGGCTTCGAGCACGTGGTCAAGCTCAACAGCTACCTGACCAACGTGGAAGCGAACGCCGCCGAGTTCCGCGAGGTGCGCGCGGCCTATTTCCCGAACCGCTCCGCGCTGCCGGCGTCCACGCTGGTGCAGGTGCCGCGGCTGGCCAGCCCGGCCTATCTGCTCGAAGTCGAGGTGATCGCGGTCCTGCCGCCGCGCGCGTAGGAGCCCCGAAAGGTTCGGTCATTTCGGCTTGACGGTCGGATAGATGTCGGCGCCGTAGTATTCGCGGATCTCGGCGATCTGGTCGGGGCCGGGCGGTGCATATTGCAGCCGCTTGCTGGTGAACGTGCCGCCCATGATGCGGTCAAGCTTCACCGCCATCTCGCCCATCTTCACCAGCGTGGTGATGCCGTTGAGGATCGGCGCGCCCGACGGCGTGGTGTAGACGCCCGCGTAGGCAAGGAGCGCCATCACGACGCCGCCGGCCGCGATCACCACCTCGGCGCCCGCGTCCGTGCTTGCCTTGGCGGCATTCTGGAACTGACCGATGAGGTCGCGCTGCACGTCCTTGTTCTCGAAGCCCTCGTCGAGGTTGAGGATGCGGTCGACCTTCATGCGGTTGACCGCGGCGAGCCGATCCCTGAGGCCGTAGTGCACCACGTTTTCGACGATGCGCGGCGTGAACTTCTCGTTGATGGTCACGAGCGAGAAGTTCGCGCCCATCATGCAGGCGGTGTGCAGGCTGGTCTCGCATAGCCCGAGCACCGGGATGTTCGCGATCTCGCGGCATTCGCGCAGACCCGGGTCCGCGATGTTGCCGATCAGGAAGGCGTCGAAGCCCTGCTTGAGAGCGGTGTGGACGTTCTCCATCACCTCGCCGGTCTCAAGATATTCGAGATAGCGGTACTGGTCGGCGAAGCCGCCGATCTTGGTTATGCCGTGCACCTCGATTTCGGTGTCGGGGTCTTTGACCTGGTCGAGAATGCGGCGCAGATATTTCGGATAGGATTTCCACTTCGTCTCGAAGCGGCTCATGCTCTGGTACCAGATCTTCATTCCCATCGATCGCTCCTTGCGCGCACAGCGTGTTGATGGCGGCCGGACGGTCCGGCGTCAACCGGTGCGGCAGCGGCGCCCTGGAAATCGGCGGCCAAACCTGCAAGACAGGCACCGGACGTCAGGCCGACACAAGGAGAGACCCGCATGGTCCGCACGCTCGTGGTCATGGCGCTCGCCGCCGTTGTCTCGCTCGGCGCGGCGCACGCGCAGGATGGCTATCCGTCGCGCCCGATCCGGCTGATCGTGCCGTTTGCCGCCGGCGGCGGCACCGACACCCTCTCGCGCATCTTCGGCCAGGTGCTGGGCGAGCAGCTCGGCGGCACGGTCGTGATCGAGAACGTCGGCGGCGCTGGCGGCTCGATCGGCACCGGCCAGGCCGCCAAGGCGGCGCCCGACGGCTACACGTTGGTGAGCGCGACGCCCTCGATCGCGATCAACCCGCACATTCAAAAGACCGTACCCTATGACACGCTGCGCGACTTCGCGCCGGTGGTGCAGATCACCACCAGCCCGGTCGTGCTCGTCGTCAACAAGGATGTTCCGGTCAAGACCGTGCGCGATCTCCTCGATCTCGCGCGCGCCAAGCCCGGCTCGATCAGCTACGGCTCGGCCGGCCTCGGCTCCTTCAACTTCCTGGCGACCGAGCTGTTCAAGGCGCTCGCGGGCGTCGATCTCACGCATATTCCGTATCGCGGCACCGGGCCGGCGCTGATCGACCTCATCGCCGGGCGCATCCAGGTGCAGTTCGAGAACGCGCCCGCGGTGCTCGGCCAGATCCGCAATGGCGAGCTGAGGGCAATCGCGGTCGGCACCGCGCGACGCTCGGATATCCTGCCCGAGCTGCCGATCATCGCCGACACCGTGCCGGGCTACGAGGCGAGCTCGTGGCTTGGGCTGCTCGCCCCCGCCGCCACGCCGCGGCCGATCATCGAGCGGCTCAATGGCGCCATCAACAAGGCGCTCGACGATGCCACCATCCGCAAGCGGCTGTCCGACCTCGGGGTCGAGCGTGTCGGCGGCACGCCGGAGGCATTCGGCGC
>DAIUEP010000089.1:0-14133 GCA_036845065.1 Xanthobacteraceae bacterium
GTCCCGAAGCAGGTGTCGACGAAGGTGTACTTCATCGTCTTGGGATCGAGCACCGCCGCCTGCCGCGAGGAGCGCTCGAGCGGGAACACCTTGGCGGAAGGATGATCCGAGCCCTTCTTGCAGAACGCCGGATTGTCCATCCCGCGCACGCCGGCGGCGAGCCAGACCCGGCCCTGCCTGTCGAACATGGAGTTGTGGTTGTTGGCCTTGGTGTCCCAGATCTGCTCATCGCCCCAATAGGCCGAGGGCTGCAGCGGCTTGACCGCCGCCGCGTGGCCGGGACCGAGCGCCAGCGGCGTGTTGGGATCCGCGACCGGCATCTTGAAGAACGTCACCTTGTGCGTCTTCGGATCGAGGATCGGCATGTTGTCGGTCGAGTATTCGTTCGAGCCGTAGACCGGGCCATACGCATTGACGGTCGGATAGCGCCGGTCGGACGCGATCAGGTCGTGCAGGTAGTGCTTGTCGGTCGCCCACTCCCACGACGTCACGACGATGTTGCGCTCGACACCCTGCGGCCGCGGCGGCTTGCTCTTCGGCAGCTCGCCCTTGGCGATGCGGTCGGTCCAGTCTCCGAAATACTGGAACGGCACCGAGCCGAATTGTCCGGCAATGCGGGTGGTCATCTGCTCGCCCGATTGGCCGGACTGGATGCGGCGCACCCAGGCCTCGCGGCCATCACGGAACTGCCCGAGCGCGGCCGGGACGGTGCGCGTCGATTCCTGGCCGAGCTGATGGCAGCCGATGCAGTCGACGTTGTTCATCTGCCGCAGCCAGTTGTCGCGCGTGATGTTCTGCGGAATCGGAGTCGAGCCGCCGAAATCTCTGGCCGGCGGAATCTTCAGCATGCTGAACCAGTAGGCCGCCGGGTAGTAGTGCGCTGCCGCTGCCTCGCTCGGCGCCGGCACTGCGCTGAGATTGAGCTGCTGGCCGGGCTTGGCGCGTACCTTGGGCGAATCCACCAGCCCATAGCCGCGCACCCAGACCTGATAGTTCGCGGTCGGCAGATCGGGGATCACATAACGGCCCTGGTCGTCGGTCACGACCATGCGGGCAAACTTGGTGGGCAGCTCGGTGGTCTCGGCGATCACCCAGACGCCGGCTTCCGGCCCGCTCGGGCCGCGCACCACGCCGCCGATGTCGTCGGCGTCGATCGCCACCGCCTGGGTGGGCGCTTGCTGGGCGCCGAGCTCGACCGGCCCGGCAAACAGCGCGGCAAGGCCGATGGCCGCCACCGTGCTCAAATGAAATCGTCGCATCGCATGCATATTTTCACTCCCTCGGACATTCGCTTTCGCTCGCTTTCGCTCAGCGCCAGCCGCTCGCCGCGGGGCCTCCTGAGCGCTGACGCGATTCACGCACATTCAGGTCGCCTTCGCAATGCCGCCGCAGAGGCAGCATAGGATTCCGGTCGGAGCAATCCCGCATGGCGGGATGCGCTCTGACACGCTACTCTTGCCCGCGACTTTTCAACCAGAAGCCCGGAGCAACCGGGCGCTACGCTGCGACGACGGATGGGAGAGGACGTCATGCCGGACGGATCGGATGACAGGCGGCAGGTCTCGCGCCGCAATCTGTTCAAGCAAGTGGGAATAGCCGGCGCTGCGGCGGCCTTGACGGGAGCGCCGGCGGTCGAGACCGCGGTCGCGCAGACGCCCGCGGCGGCGCCGCCGCGGCGGGAAGCGCTCGAGACCGTGACCGCGGCCGAAGGCGAGACGCTCGAAGCGATCGTGGCGCGGCTGATCCCGAGCGACGAGAACGGGCCCGGCGCCGCCGAGGCGCGCGCCGCCCACTATATCGACCGCGCGCTCACCGGTCCGTTGCGCTCGGCGCGCGCGGCCTATGCGGACGGCCTCGCGGCGCTCGATGCCTACGCACAGTCCAAGAAGGGTGCGCCGTTCGCCAAGCTGTCGGCGAGCGATCAGGACGCGGTCCTCTCTGACCTGGAGAAGAACGTCGCCACCGGCTTCACGCCCAACGCCGCCGCGTTTTTCAATCTGCTGCGCACCCACACGATCCAGGGCACGTTCTGCGATCCCTACTACGGCGGCAACGCCAATTTCGTCGGCTGGGATCTGATCGGCTACCCGGGCGTCCGGCTCGCCGTCAGCGCGGACGACCAGCGCATGGCGGTCCGGCCCAAGCCGGTCCGCGAGTCGGCCTACGACAATGTGACGTTCACGATGAAGGGCGGCAGTCATGGCCATCAACCTTAAGAAGACCGACGTCGTCATCATTGGCCTCGGCGCGGTCGGTGGCGTCGCCGCGCTCCCGCTCACGCGCGCGGGCATGGACGTCATCGGGCTCGAAGCCGGCACCTGGCTCACGCCGCGCGACTTCGCGCCCGACGAGCTGCGCAACAATTTCCGCGGCTGGCCGCAATCGGCCCAGAAGGCGAACAGCGAGGTCCCGACCCATCGGCCCAACGCATCGGCGCCCTATTCGCCGCGGCTGCCATTGCATCCGATGATGAATGCGGTCGGCGGCACCTCGCTGCATTATTGGGCGCAGAGCTGGCGGCTCAATCCGTGGGACTTCAAGGTGGTGAGCGAGACGAGGCGCCGCTACGGCGCGTCCCGGCTGCCGAAAGGCTCGACCGTCGAAGACTGGCCGTTCGGGCTCGACGAGCTCGAGCCCTATTACGACAAGGTCGAGCATGAGGTCGGCGTTTCGGGCCAAGCCGGCAATGTCAAAGGCGCGCTCGACCAGCGCGGCAACATCTTCGAAGGACCACGCGCGCGCGCATACCCGATGCCGCCGCTGCACGGCACCGAGTTCACCGAGCGGATGGCAAGCACCGCGCGCAAGCTCGGCTGGCATCCGTTTCCGGGGCCGGCGGCGATCAATTCGCAGAGCTACGACGGCCGGTCGGAATGCCTCTATCACGGCTTCTGCAACCGCGGCGGCTGTCATGTCGCCGCCAAGAACTCGACCGCGGTGAGCACGATCCCGAAAGCGATCGCCACCGGCAAGCTCAGCGTGGTGACGCAGGCGATCGCGACCAGCATCGATGTCGATGAGCGCAGCGGCCGCGTCAGCGGCGTGACCTACCTCAAGGGCGGCGTGGAATACTTCCAGCCGGCCGAGGTCGTGCTCTTGGCGAGCTACACCTACGAGAACGTCCGCCTGCTGCTGCTGTCGAAGTCGAAGCCGTTTCCGAACGGCCTGTCGAACAACGGCGGACAGGTCGGCAAGCATTACTTCAGCCACCACACCGGCGCGCCGCTCGCCGCGCTGTTCCCGTTTGAGCTCAACAGCTGGTACGGACTGCCCGCGCAGGGTGTCGCGGTCGACAACTGGGCCGACGACAATTTCGACCACAGCGGCCTCGACTTCATCGGCGGCGGCAATCTCTGGGTCTATTCCGACCGGCGGCCGATCGGCGCCGCCAGCATGTCGACCTTCGGACGCGCGCCAACCTGGGGCGCGTCCTGGAAGTCGTTCGTCAAGCAGAACGCTGATCGCTGGAACGTCGCCTATCTGCAGAAGACGACGCTCCCTTACGAGGACAACTATCTCGACCTCGATCCGACCGTGAAGGACCCGCTCGGCTTTCCGGTGTGTCGGATCACCGCCGACCATAAGGACAACGAGAAGAAGCTCGGCGCCTTCATCCAGGACAAGATGGCGCAGTGGTTCCTGGAGGCGGGCGCGATCGCGGTCGAGAAAGGCCCCATGGGCACGATGGGCCCCTCCACCCATGCCTATGGCGGCACCCGCATGGGCGACAACCGCGAGACCAACGTGGTCAACCGCTGGGGCTTCTCGCACGAGGTGCCGAACCTCGGCGTGCTTGGTGCTTCCGTCATGGGCACCAGCGGCGCGCACAACCCGACGCTCACCGCGCAGGCGCTGGCCTGGCGCAGCGCCGAGCATCTCACCAGCAACTGGCGCGCGATCGCCGGCGGATGATGAAAGCGCGGCGGGCCGGCGGAGGCGCCGGCCCCTCATCGCGGCACGATCGGCAACACGATCCGCGACGGCGCGGCTTGGCCGAGGAACAGCGTCTGCGTCGCCGCAACGGGCGTCGTCTCGCGCGCAATGTCGCGCCCGGTATTGGGATTGCGGTCAAAGCGGGGGAAATTGCTGCTCGAGACCTCGATCCGCAGCCGATGGCCAGCGCGAAACAGCATGCTGGTGGGAGCGAGCTCGACCGCGATCTCGGTCGCTGACGCGGTCCCGGGATAGCTGCGCCGCAGAATGCCGTCGGTGACGTTGTAGGCCTTGCCGTCCGGATGCAGGTCGACCAGCTTGACGGTGAAGTCCGTGTTGGACGCGGTCGTGGCAACGTGCAGCACGGCGGACACCGGGCCTGTCACTTCGAGGTCGGCCAGCAGCGGCTCGCCGGTGAAGAGAACAACGTCAGGCCGCAGCTCAACGTCGTTCTGCATCTTGATGCCGGGCCGCCAACCGAGCATGGCGCCACCTCTGGTCGGCACCGGATCGTCGGGATCGTAGAGGTAGCTGATCGGCGGCTCGGCCATTGCCGGCGGCTCCAAGCTCAACCGGTTAGACTTGCGATCAGGCGCGCCCGCGCCGGTGAAGTAGAACGGGGTGGGCTTGGCCCGCGCCAGCGGCCACTCCTGCTCGGCACGCCAGATATTCTCCCCCATAACGTAGATCTGCACCGGCGCCATGAGCGAGGCGGCGAGCGGCCGGTCCAGCAGGTGATGATCAAACCATGGAATGCTCGGCGCCACGGTCGCGGGCCGATAATCAGCCGGCGTTGCGCCATCCGGTAAGCGAAGGGTGTCGGCGTGGGTCCATGGGCCGATGATGAGGCGGCTGCCGTTCGCCACGTGCGGCGCGGCATCCCGGCGGATGGCGGCGAAGTCGCGCAGCTGGCCCGGCAGGAACGGATCGAGCCAACCCGCCATCAGCAG
The DNA here is from genome assembly GCA_036845065.1 of Xanthobacteraceae bacterium. Lineage (GTDB taxonomy): Bacteria > Pseudomonadota > Alphaproteobacteria > Rhizobiales > Xanthobacteraceae > VAZQ01. The sequence continues at coordinate 4,884 of DAIUEP010000089.1, forward strand.
CACCGGCGCCGCGATCGTGCGCGCGCGATCGTTGCCGTCGATCTGCTGCCAATAGTCGTCGTGCGTGGCGTGCGTGAGCCAGTCGTCGAAGAACGCCACATTGCCGCCGGCGCGGTCGTCGGCTTCGATCACCGGCCAGCCGTTGACGCCGCGGTCGATCATCTCGTTCGTCGGCACGGCGTCGACCGGGCCACGACTGTACAGGGCCCAGTAGAGCGCCGACTCGAGCGCGAACGCTCCGCCCTGGTGGAACATCTCCCGGAAGCGCGAGCTCGCGATCTGGATGTTGAGCGCTTGCAGCTCGTGGCGGTCCGAGATGGCCCACTGCGTGTAGCCATAGGCGGAGGCACCCCAGGTGCCGAGGCGGCCATCGAACCAGGGCTGACGGGCAAGCCATTCGAGCGTTGCGATCCCGTCGTGTCGCTCGAAGCGCAGAGGATAATAGACTCCGTCGGACTTGTAGCGGCCGCGCGTGCCCTGAATGACCACGTTGTAGCCGCGCGCCGCCCAGTAGTGGGCGAGTGCGCCGGCGCCAAGCTCGTTCTTCAGGCCTCGGCTGAAGGGAATCCGTACCAGGATGGTCGGCGCCTTGGCGAGCGCGCAGGGCCGGTGAATGTCCGCCCGCAGCACGACCCCGTCCGAGGCCGTCATCGCAACGGCGTGCTCGCTGCAGACGCGATAGTCCGCGGGCCTGATGCCGTCGTAAGGCAGGAAGACCCAACCGGCGAGCTGATAGCGCGCGCTATAAAGCCAGGCGAGCGCTGTGCTCAGAACGACCAGGCCGGCTAGCAGCCATTTCCGCACGGAGCATGCTCCAACGTTTGTCAGGCCCGCAGCGGCCCAACGGCGCGATCACAAGCTTAGCATCGAGGTCCGCAACGGTGGTTTCCTGTGGCCGATGCAGAGCAGATCCGCCCCGACTCGCCTCTGATATAGTACAAGAGCGAATGCAGGACGCCCGGGGCACGCCGGGACATGAGGAGCCGGCATGTCGGATGTGCAAGCCCAGTTGAGCAGCGGCTCCGCGGGCCCCATCACGATCGCCGCACGCGCGCTGGTCTATCCGGTGCTCATCCTCGGCTCGCTCATGCTCCTGTGGGCGGCGCTCGGTCTCGGCGCCTCGCTGGCCTGGGCGCCCTACGCCGTCATTGCGCTCACTGGCCCGCTCGTGATCCTGGCCGAGCGCGCGCTACCCTATCGCGGGGACTGGCAGGCCAGCTGGCCCGACCTGGTCGACGACGGGCTCTACCTGTCCGTGGTGCAGGTGCTCCTGCCGCTGGCGCTGGCCTGGACCGTCGTCTGGATGATCGGCTCAGGCTCCGCCGGCGCCATCGTGCTGTTGGACATCTGGCCGGCGCAGCTGCCGGTCTGGGCCCAGCTTCTGCTCAAGATCATGATCGGCGATTTCCTGCGCTACTGGCTGCATCGCGCCGCGCATACCTGGACGCCGCTCTGGCGCCTGCATGCCGTCCATCACCAGCCCGAGAAGCTCTACACCACCAACGTGTTCCGCTTTCATCCAGCCGAGAAGGCGCTGCAGTTCCTGCTCGATACGCTGCCGTTCATGCTGGTCGGCATCGGCACCGAAGTGCTCGCCTATTACTTCGTATTCTATTCCATGAGCGGATTGTTCCAGCACTCCAACTGCGACGTGCGGCTTGGCTGGCTCAACTACCTGGTCAGCGGCCCGGAGGTGCATCGCTGGCACCACTCGCGCAAGGTCTCCGAATCGAACGCCAACTATGCGCACAGCTTCGTGGTCTGGGACTTGCTGTTCGGCACCTATTTCCGCCCGCGCGGCGTTGTGGTCGAGCGGCTCGGCCTCGTGGAGAGAGACTATCCAAGACACTTTCTCGGACAGCTTCTGGCGCCGTTCCGCCCGCGCAGGATCACGTCCGATGACGGTTCGTGAGAGCATCGCCAGCGCACTCTTTGCGGCCGGCATGGCGACGCTCAGCAGCGCCGCCTGGCGCCGGCTGATGGCGGTCGCCGAGAGCCCGCAAGAGGCGCAGCATCGCGCGCTGCGGGCCATCCTGTTCGAGCTCCAGGACACCCAGCTCGGTCGCTCGCTCGGCTATCATCGCATGCGTGACATCGACGAGTTTCGCAAGGCCGTGCCGATCCACGACTACGAGGCGCTGCGCCCCCATATCGACCGCCAGATCGAGACCGGACTGCCGATCGTCACCGCGGAGCGGCCCACGATGTATGCTCGCACCAGCGGGACGACCGGCAAACCCAAGCTCATTCCAGTCACCACCGGCGTCATTGCCAGCCTCAAGCGGGCGCAGCGGGCGATGGCCTATGTCCAGCATCGCGCCTTCGATGCCTTCCGCGGGCGCGTGCTCGGGCTCGCGGGAGCGGTGCGCGAGGAGACGCTATCCGACGGCACGCCGGCCGGCGCCGCGACCGGGCTCATCTACCAGAGCACATCGCCGCTCATCCGCGCCAAATACGTGTTGCCCGCGGAAGTGTTCGAGATCGAGGACTATGAGCTCAGATACGCCGTGATGGCGCGGATTGCCGTCCAATACGCCGATGTCAGCGTCATCGCGACCGCAAATCCGTCCACCATCCTGCGCCTCATCCACGAGATCGAGACGGACCTGCCCTGGATGGTCGCCGAGGTCGCGCATGGCGGATCGCACCTCACCGACAAGCTTGCGCCTGGCCACGCCGCGGCGATTGCCGCGGTCTTTGGCGCCGCGCCCGAACGCGCGCCGCATCTGCAGGCGCTGATCAAGCGCGGCGGCCCACTCGCCATCGGCGACCTCTGGCCGGACCTGCGCGCGGTGATGACCTGGCTCGGCGGCGGATGCGCGGTGGCGGCCGAGGCCGTCCGGCAGACGCTGCCGCCCGCGGCGCGCATGATCGATGCCGGCTATGTCGCGAGCGAGGTGCGCGGCACCATCGTGGTCGACGCCGAGCGCGGCCTCGCGCTGCCTCTCCTCGACGATGTGTTCTTCGAGTTCGTCCCGGTGGACGACTGGAACGCGGGCCAGCGCGACACCCTCCTCCTGCACGAGCTCGACGACGGCCGCGATTACCACATCCTGGTCACCACCCTCGCTGGCCTCGCGCGCTACGACATGAACGACGTGGTGCGCGTCACGGGCAGGATCGGCGCAACGCCGACGCTCGCCTTCCTGCGCAAGGGACGCGGCGTGACCAACATCACGGGCGAAAAGCTTGCGGAGGACCAGGTCAACCTCGCGGTCGGCAAGATCCTCGCCCAGACCGGCCTGCGCGCGCCGTTCTATGTCCTGGTCGCTGACGCCCCTACCGCCCGCTACACCGCCTATATCGAAACCGGGCCGGTCAGCCGGCAGACCGCCGAAACGCTCGCCGAGCGTCTCGATGAAGAGCTGCGCACGCTCAATATCGAATATGACTCCAAGCGTGGGAGCGGCCGGCTCAAGCCGCTGCGCCTCGTCACACTGTCGGACGGAGCGGAGCGGGCCTATCGCGCGCATTGCGTCGGCCAGGGCCAGCGCGAGGCGCAGTTCAAGGTGCTCACCTTGCAGAATTCCGACGAGTTCGGCTTCGACGTCAAACCGCATATCGTCAACCAGATCAGCGAGCGCGCCGATGCGAATCCGCGCCGCTAGCTGCCCATTCCCGTTTCGCAGCCGCTTCGAGCACGCCGCGGCGGCGCGCGAGCGCGCCGAGAACGTGATCGTGATCGCCGAGGGCGCGAACGGGCTCATCGGGCTCGGCGAAGGCTGTCCGCGTTCCTATGTCACCGGCGAAACGGTGGCCGGCGCCCTGGAGGCGATCACGCGCTGGCGGAAGGATGGCATCGAAGCAGTCTCCGACTTCGCCGCCCTGACGATCTGGATGGAGCGCCGTCGAGCCGACATCGACGCCAATCCAAGCGCGTTCTCGGCGGTCGAGATCGCGCTCATTGATCTGTTCGCACGAGCCGCCGGCTGGCCTATCGAGCAGTTGCTCGGGATCGACGGGCACGACACGGTGCTGCGCACATCGGCGGTCTACGGCGTCAGCCATACACCGAAGTTCCTGCTGCAGGCGGCGCTCTACTATCTCAACGGCATGCGCAATGCCAAGCTCAAGGTGAGCGGAGACGCGGAGCGCGATCGCGACCGGGCGCGCTTTCTCTCCCGGCTCGGCCCGCTGCGGCTCGACGCCAACAACCTGTGGGCGTCGGCTGACGACGCCGTCGGCGCCCTCAATGCGCTCAAGGACTACGCCTGGGCCGTCGAAGAGCCGATCCGGTCGCGCGACTGGAAGGGCCTTGCCGCCGTCGGCGCCCAGACCGGGATGAGCATTATTCTCGATGAGAGCGTGACACGGCCGGAGGACCTCACCCGTCTCGAAGCCGGCGCACGCTACATTCTCAATGCGCGTGTCTCCAAGCTTGGCGGCCTCATGCGAACGCTGGCGACGATCCGGCAGGCCCGCGCGCGCGGCATCAAGATCATCGTCGGCGCCCAGGTCGGCGAAACCAGCATATTGGCACGCGCCGGCATCCTCGCGGCGCGGGCGGCGGGCGCCGACCTCGTTGCGTTCGAAGGCGCGTTCGGAACGCGCCTCCTGGTCCGCGACGCGGCGACGCCGTCGATCGGCTTCCGCTACGGCGGCCGGGTCAAGCCCGGCGCCGGACCTGGCGCCGGACTTGGCCTCGGCCTGGCGCCGACGCCGGAGGTGCTCAATGCCTGCCGTTGATCAGGCGCCGCCGGCACGCGCGTGGAAACGCAAGTGGAAGTCCGCCAGGACAAGCAGGAACGCCGCCAGCACGAGATGAAACACAGTCGGCAGCAGGGCCTGGAACCACGGCAGGTGCTGCAGGACTGTGAGCCCGCCCACCAGGCGGAACAGCATGAACGCGAAATAGGCGGCTCCCAGCACGAGCAGCACAGTGCCGATTGACCGGCGCGGCCGATGCCCGCCTGCGAGCATCCCCGCGAGCACAAAGAGCTGCATGGCCAAGATCGCAATCTGTGACGCCAGCAGCACCCCATAGGGCAAGGTGGCCGAGTGCCAGTTCTCGAACGGCGGCAGCCACGCGACCGGGTGCCACGCCTGGGCAGCCTGCGCGCCGACGCGGAACAGGAAGGCTGCCATCAGTAACGCCAGCAGTGCGCCATGAACGCGCGAAGCCGCGACGGGATGTGGCGTCGGGCGCAGCGCCGCCCGCGTGTCCGTCACTTCTGCGCCGGCTTGAAATAGCGCAAATCCGGCGGTGGCTGGTCCTTGCGCACCGGCATCAGGAAGCCGTCGCCGCTCAGCATGTAGTTCTCCTTGCCGATGAAGACCTGGCCGTTGTACTCGACGCAGACCGACTCGAACCACTCGACCTGCGGATCGGCGTCGCGCGTGTAGCGCTTGTCGACGGTCCAGGGCCGGGTCAGGGCGTTGTCGATCACGGTGATCTCGTCGTGCAGAATGTTCGGATCGGCCTGGTCGAGATAGAAGCGCTCCTTGAACACCGACTGGTTGTCATGGTGCAGCGGCAGGCCCGATGAATCGAACACGCGCGGCCCTTTGAAGCCCTTGGTCTCCACTTCGAGCACGTCATAGCGGCCATCGCCGTCCTGATCGATCCAGCGGCCGATGGAATAGCCGCCATAGGTCGGCGTGATCTCCTTGGGCCAGGCGCGGCCGTCGGTGAAGATGCGGCGCGGCTGGTCCTGGTCGCCGACCAGGATATAGGTCGTCTCCGGCGTGACGATGACCTCGAATCCACGGAACGACACCATCATGTGCGGCATGCCCGAAGGCCCGCAGCGCGCACGATCGATGTTGTTGCCGTGCCCGCCGTTGACCTGATCCGCAAGGCTCGCCTCGAACACGCGTTGATATTCGGGCGTAAGCGGCGCTCCCTGTCCGGGTCCCCAGGACTTGGTCTGGTCGAACGACGGCTGGCCGCGAACGCCCGGGACGATGACGCGGGTCCACTGCCCCTTCAGGTTGGGATACTTCGCGTCATCGGCAGCTTGCGCGCGGCTTGGCGCGAGCGCGAGCGCCGCGACCATGAGCGCCGCAATGGAACTCACTGCAACAATTCGGATCAGGCTCGGTTGATACATGACTGCCCTCCTCGTGATCGCAAGCGGCTGGGCGAAGCAAAGTGAATGCAGCTCGCGCCGAATAACGCGCGGCGATCGATACGCCAGGCGAGCGCATCATCCTCCTCCCAGGCGTTCAGCGGCCCTGCTTTCGACAACGAAAGCCTATCAGGGTTGCCCGGCCGCCCGGAAGAGGAGACAACACCTGTGAAATTCATCGACACCGCGTACCGGTTGCCTGGCCGCCTCATGCAAGAGGTGCCGCCGCACCCGCGGACAACCGTGCCCATACCGACCTTGCGGGGCGATCGCAGGCGCGGGATTATTCATCAAACACGATCGACCAACGATGGGGAGGACTGCCGTGGACAGGCGATGCGCTTGCTCTGCCATGCTCGGGATCGCCGCGGCCTTGCTGCCGCCCATCCAGGCCAACGCCGCGCCAGCCTGGCGCTTCCATCTCGAGGAGGCGACGATCGCCGATGTGCATCGCGCCATCCGAGGGAGGCAGATCACGGCCACCCAACTGGTGACGCTCTATTTCAAGCGCATCGCGGCCTACAACGGCGCCTGCGTCAAAGGCGAGATCGATCCGGCGACCGGCCTGATGCTTGGCGAGATTGCGCCGATCGAGAACGCCGGGCAGGTCAACGCCTATGTGACGCTCAACATCCGCGGCAAGCGCTCGATGACCGACAAGGCCGACAACGATCCGAAATTGCTGGATGCCTTGGAGGTCGCGCGCAGCCAGGACGCCTATTTCGCGCGCACCGGTCGCCTGCTCGGGCCGCTGCACGGCATTCCATTCGCGATCAAGGACAACTACGACACGCTCGACATGCGCACCACGGCCGGCGCGGCGGCCGACTACGCCAACGACAAGCCGCCGAGAGATGCCACCATGGTGGCCAAGCTGCGCGCCGCCGGCGCGATCATCCTGGGCAAGACCAATCTCGATGAATATGCCCCGGCCGGCATCGGCCGCAGCACGCTCGGCGGCCAGACCTGCAATCCCTACGACACCAAGCGCATTCCGGGCGGCTCGAGCGCCGGCTCAGGCGCCGCCGTCGCGGCGAACCTCGCCATCTGCGCGCTCGGCACTGACACGGCGGGCTCGGTGCGCAATCCTGCCTCGGTCAATGCGCTGGTTGGCATGGTCGCCACGCAAGGGCTGGTGAGCCGCGCCGGCATCGTCCCGCTCTCGTTCTCGCGCGACCGCGGCGGACCCATGTGCCGCACCGTCGCGGACACCGCGCTCGTCCTCGAGGTCCTCACCGGCGCCGATCCGCGCGACGAGGTCACGTCGCTGGCGCACGGCATCAAGCCGGTCGCCTATCAGAAGCATGCCGCCAAGACCTCGCTCGCCGGCAAGCGCCTGGGCGTGGTGCGCGACTTCATGATCGAGGCGACACTTGCCGACCGCGACAGCATCCGCGTCGCCAACGCGGCGCTGGCCGAGATGAAGCGGCTCGGCGCGACTATCGTCGATCCGGTCGACTTCCATGCCGCGATCGCCGAGGTGATGACGGCCTACGAGCCGAGCTTCTTCACGCAGGTTTTCCCAGAGGCCCTGCCCGCCGGCAGCAAGCCGATCGACCGCCTGGTGACATTCGCGAGCGATCCCAAGGCGCTGCCGGGCGGAGCGCGCGGCGTCAATCTGCGCATGATCGCCGGCCAGCGCCGCGGCGAGGAAGGCAGGTTCGCGCTCAATGTCTACTTGAAGGAGCGCAACGATCCCAAGTTCCGCTCGGTCGAGGATATGTTCGCCAGCAAGGCCTTCCTGGGCGAGAACGAGCTGTTGCGAACCGCGTTCGGCGCCAGGGCCGACACGCTGGACACGCCGGCCAATACCAGCCACACGCTGCGTCTGCAGGCGCTGCGGCGGATTCTCTACAAGGTGATGGCGGACAACAAGCTCGACGCCCTGGTCTATGTCTACAACACGGTGCCGCCGCCGATCGTCCTGCCGAGCCGAATTCCGGACGTCTACAACGCCCGCACCGAGCCGCGCCTGCTCAAGGCCGGAACGACGCTGTCCGATCCCAATCTCCTGCCTGGCGAGACGACGCTGCAGAAGGATCTCGACCTGTGGCGCGGCGCCGGCTCGAGCTGGAGCGTCAATTTGAGCCCGGTGAGCGGCTTCCCGGCGATCGTCGTGCCGGCGGGCTTCACGCGCGAAGTCTACGACCGCGTGCCCGACGCGAGCGATCCTAACGGCAGCCGCCTCGATGGCCCCAAGCCCGATCAGCTTCCCGTCGCCATGGAGTTTCTGGCGCGACCGTTCGACGAAGCGCTGTTGTTCGAGATCGCGGCGGCCTATGAGGCGGGCACGAAACATCGCCGGCCACCGAAGGGATTCGGGCCGCTCAGGGACGAGCCATAGTGACCCTCCATCAGTTGCGTATCTTCCTCGCGGTCGCGCAGGCCTCGACCCTGACGCGCGCCAGCAAGCAGCTCGGCCTCGCCCAGCCATCGCTCTCTAAGCAACTGGCGAGCCTGGAGGACAGCGTCGGCGCGCGGCTGTTCGAGCGCGCTCATAAAAATATGGTGCTGACCGATGCCGGCCGCTTGCTGCTGCACCATGCCCAGCGCGTGATCAAGGGGATCGACGAGGCGGAAGCCGGCTTGCGCGAGTTCACGACCGGCAAGCGCGCCGTGATCCGCATCGCCGGGCTCAATTCGGTGATCAAGGCAATCGTACCGGATGCTTTGCAGCGCTGCGGCGGCCTCGCGTCCGGCATCGAGGTCGACATCCATGAGGCTTCGCCCGGCGAGGTGGTCGAGATGCTGTATGCGCGTCAGGCGCATATCGGCCTGATCGCGGCCGGTACCGTGGCGCAGGCGAGCATCGGCTTTCGTCAGATCCCGGTGGTCGATGACCCTTATGTGTTTGCGGTGCCGAGCGCGATCAATCTTTCGTCACTCGGTCGTCTCGATGACGCGCCCGCCGACGTCATGCGCGTGCTCAACAGCTGCATCCAGTTCCATTTCGGCACCCAGCATACGCTGCGCGTGCAGCAGTGGTACCAGCGCATCCTGCCGTCGCATCGCCTGGTCGCGCATTGCCGCACCTATGAGGTGGCGCTTGGGCTCGTGCGCGCTGGCTTCGGCGTGAGCCTGGTGCCGGCCTTGACGGCGTTCCTGGTGGAAGGCTCGCTCGAGGGGATCGAGCTCTATGCGACCGACCACGGCCAGCGCAGCACGGTGGCGCTCCTGGCGGA
>DAIUEP010000089.1:14233-17588 GCA_036845065.1 Xanthobacteraceae bacterium
CTATTCGAAATGGTGATGGCATCCATAGCTTGATTGCGCGGCGTCAATCGCGGCGAAATCGCCGGTCTGTCCCGCAGCATTCGGCACGTCAACCGGGGGTGTCCGCAATGGCCGAGCCAACCGTTCCTCCACTGAGCCCCACGCCGATCAACGTCGCCGGACCGGATACCGCCCGCCGCGGCGGCGGGCCTTCGCAATGGGCGGACGATCTGTCCCCGATCGCCGCCGCCGACTGGAGCATCGAGCGCGCGGCGCATCTGCTCGAGCGCGCTGGCTTCGGCGGTACGCCCGACGAGATCGCACGCCTTGCGGCCATGACCCCGCAGGCGGCGGTCGCCGCCCTCGTCGATTACCACACGATTGCCGACGAGCACCTCACAGCCTTCGAGCGCTCCGACGTGTGGGACCCGAGCCTGCGCGACTTCCCGGTGAGCCGGGTGGCCGCGACCGAGCGCGCTGAAAAGACCGGGGAGGCCATGGGCGTGCGCATCAAGCCCACCGGCGAGCGCCGGCTGCAGCCGGTGGTCGATCGGTTCTTCTATTGGCTGCGCGCGACCGTGCTCGAGACCCGCCGCCTGGCGCATTGGTGGGCCGACCGCATGGTCGCGACCCATCGGCCGCTCGAAGAGAAGATGACGCTGTTCTGGCACGGCCACTTCGCGACCGGCGAGGAGAAGATCCGCGACTATCGCAAGATGGAGCAGCAGCTTGCCCTCTTCCATCGGCACGCGACCGGCAGCTTCCGCGAGCTTCTGGTCGACGTCGCGCGCGGCCCGGCGATGCTCGCCTACCTCGACGCGGCGCAGAACGTGAAGGGGGCGCCGAACGAGAACTTCGCCCGCGAGGTGATGGAGCTCTTCACCATGGGGGTGGGCAACTATACCGAGCACGACATCCGCGAGGCCGCCCGCGCGTTCACCGGCTGGATCGACAACGATCTCGCCTTCAAGCTCGATGCCGACAAGCACGACGAGGGCCAGAAGACCTTCCTCGGCCGCACCGGCAATTTCGACGGCGTCGATATCCTCGCCATCATCCTCGACCAGAAGGTGACGGCGGAATTCATCGCCGGCAAGATTTATCGCTTCTTCGTGCGGGAGGACCTGTCCGCGGCCCTGCAAGCCAAGCTCGGCGCGATCCTGCGCGACAACAACTACCAGGTCGCGCCGCTCCTGCGCACCCTGTTCCTGTCGCGCGACTTCTATAGCGCACCGTCATTCGGAACGCGGATCAAGGGACCGATCGAGCTGATCGTCTCCACCTATCGCAAGCTCGGGGTCAAGCGCCTGCCCGGCATTCCCGATCTGCACCTGGTCAGCCGCGAGCTTGGACAGATCCTGCTCAACCCACCGACGGTGGCGGGCTGGGCCCAGGGACGTTCCTGGATCACGCCGGGGCTCCTGCTCGCGCGCGGCAATTTCGCGCGCGATGTCTTGTTCCCGGACATCATCAATTTCACCGACCCGAACTTCAATCCCGGTCGCGAGGTCAAGCGCGTCAATGACCGCATTCTCGCCGGCATGGAGATAAGTGTCGCCACCATCGAGGACACCCCGAGCGAAGGCGGCGGCATGGGCGGCATGGAGGGTGGCGACAAGACCATGGCGAATGTCATCGCGGGCGCGGAAGACTTCAACACCCGCTATGGGAGTCTCATCGGCTGGCAGGAAGCGGTGCGCCGGGTGAAGCCGATCCCGCGCGCGGCGGCGCAGTTCGATCTCGCCGCCATGGTGCTTGGCGCCGGCGCCAAGACCGCGGGCGACGCGGTCGATCACCTGCTCACGCGCCTGCTGCGGGCACCGGTCGATGCCGAGGTGCGGAAAGTCCTGGTCGACCTGCTCGAGCGCCAGCTCGGCACCCGCGAGCTTGCCCTTGCGGCGACCTATCTCGAGCGACCGCTACGCCTGGTGGCGCATCTGATCATGAGCTCCCCCCAGTTCCAGCTTTGCTGAGCGTGCCTGCGTCGCGCGTAGACGCAGACTTTTGAGTGGACAGATTTGGAGGCCTAAAATCATGCGAAGCTCATCCCGCCTAGGCGGCATCGCCCGCCGCGATCTCCTGCGCGCCGGCTTCGGCAGCCTCGTTCTGGGCGCGTCCGGCAACCTTGAGCGCTCGCCATTCTTTGCCGAAGCCGCCGCTGCGGAGCCGCAAGACGGCCGCATCCTGGTGGTGGTCGAGCTGTCCGGCGGCAATGACGGGCTCAACACCGTCGTTCCCTATGGTGACGACGCCTACTACCGCGCGCGGCCGCGCATCGGCATCAAGCCGGAGCGCCTGCGCAAGCTCGATCAGCATATCGGCTTCCAATCGACCATGTCGGGCTTCGAGCGGCTCTACAAGGATGGCCGTCTCGCCATCGTGCACGGCGTCGGCTACGACCAGCCCTCGTTCTCCCATTTCGCCTCGATGGCCTATTGGCAGACTGCCGCGCCCAACCGCGGTGAGCTCTATGGCTGGCTCGGCCGCGCCGCCGACGCCATGGACCCGGAGGGACATGCCAACTACATCGTCAATATCGACACCCAGCAGTCGCTCGCGGTTCGCTCGCGCGGCCACGTGCCGCTCGTATTCGATGATCCGCAGAAATTCACCCGCACCGGCTTTGCCGAGGAGGCCGCGGCCTTGAAGCTGATCGCCGGCCGCGGTCAGGCCGAGAACGAGGCGCAGGATTTCATGCTCAGCGTGTCGCGCAGCGCGCTTGACGCCGAGCAGCTCGTGCGCGACGCCTGGGCGAAATATCGCACGCCGGTCGACTATGGCCTCGTGCGTTTTGGGCTTGAGCGCGTCGCGGCGCTGATCGCGGCCGACTTCCCGACCAAGATCTATTACGTCGCCTACCGCAACAATGCCTTCGACACCCATGTCTACCAGAGCGACGTGCATGCGCGGCTGTGGACCTACACCTCCGACCACATCGCCGCCTTCGTGAAGGACGTCGCGCGGCTCGGCCGCGGCAAGGACGTGGTGCTGATGGCGTTCAGCGAGTTCGGGCGGCGGGTGAAGGAGAACACCAGCCGCGGCACCGATCACGGCACCGCGGGGCCGGCCTTCGTGATCGGCGAGCCAGTCGCCGGCGGCCAGTACGGCAAGATGCCGAGCCTCACCGACCTCGAGGACGGCAATCTCAAATACACGACCGACTACCGCCGCATCTATGCAACGCTCGCCGGCACCTGGATGGGACACCGCGAGACCGAGAGCCTCTTGCGCGGGAATTTCGAGCCGTTGCCGCTGATCGCGGTGTGAGGACGCGCTGGACCGCCTGTCGTTCGGGCCGAGCATCGATTCAGGATGCAGGATGGTTGAACGTAGCGTGATCACGCGCGTTAGCCATCAGTGAAATGTATGTTGACAC
>DAIUEP010000090.1:0-17563 GCA_036845065.1 Xanthobacteraceae bacterium
GAGCGCGGCGTCTCGCAACTGGTGTCGGTCGACCTCGAAGGCGCGGTCAGGCTGCGAGAGGCGGTGTAGAGCCCATCGGGCACCGAGGACTGGTTGCATCACCGGGGACGGCGCCACTCGGCGCTGTCCACACATCGCCATCGCACTGGCCCGGCAGCCTTCCGTATCCCTCGCCTCGGCCACAATTGATGCGCTATGGTGCCCACCGACCGCCCTGCCGGGCGCCCCGTGGAGCCTCAAGGAGACCCCATGTCTACGACCACCTGGATCGTCCTCGGCGTGATCGTCCTTCTCGTCCTGTGGATCATCGTCGTCTACAACGGCCTCGTCGCGATGCGCCAGCGCGTCAGCCAGGCCTTTGCTGACATCGACGTGCAGATGAAGCAGCGGCACGATCTCATTCCCAACCTGGTCGAGACCGTGAAGGGCTATGCCGGGCACGAGCGCGGCACGCTCGAAGCCGTGGTCAAGGCCCGCAACGCCGCAATCCAGGCGGGATCCGGCGGCGTCGCCGCGCAGGCGGCCGCCGAAAATGTGTTGTCGGGCACGCTCCGGCAGCTGTTCGCGCTGAGCGAGGCCTATCCGGATCTCAAGGCCAACACGAACTTCCAGCAGCTGCAGACCGAGCTCTCCGACATCGAGAACAAGCTCGCGGCTTCCCGCCGCTTCTTCAACAATGCCGTGCAGGAGTACAACACCGGCATCCAGCAGTTCCCCGCCGTGCTGTTGGCCGGCTCGCTCGGGTTCACCTCGAAGGAGTTCTTCGACGTCGGCACCGAGGAGCGCAAGCAGCTCGACCAGGCGCCGCAGGTGAAGTTCTAGACGGGTCCCGGGGTTAGGAGGCGGCGCTCCGTCCGCCTCCTAAGCGATCGACGGACACCATCAGAATCTGAGGCCCCATGGCCTATGGTCTCTACAGCCATATCCAGTCGAACCGGCGACGATCGGTCATTCTGCTGATCGGGCTGTTCTTCCTGGTCTATCTGTTGACGTTCGCGGGCGCGCTGGTCGCCGAGGTCGTAATTGGCGGCGATGCCCGCCTGTCGTTCCTGCTCGATGCCGCCGTCCGCCGCACGCTCTATTCCCTGCCCTTTGTAACGATCGGCACCGTGCTGTGGATCCTGATCGCCTACAAGTTTCATCAGGCGATGATCGACGCCATCACCGGCGGCCAGGATGTGACGCGGCAGGACGAGCCACGCCTCTACAATCTGCTCGAAAACCTCTGCATCTCCCGCGGCCTCACCATGCCCAAGCTCAAGGTGATGGAGAGCGACGCGCTCAACGCCTTCGCCACCGGGCTCAACGAGAAACAATATTCGATCACGGTCACGACCGGCCTGCTCGCGCGCCTCGACGATCCCGAGGTCGAAGCCGTGCTCGGCCATGAGCTGACCCACATTCGCAACGGCGACGTCCGCCTGCTGATCGTCGCGGTGATCATCGCCGGCGTGATCTCGTTCTTCGCCGAGCTCGTGTTCCGCGCGCTGTTCCAGGGCGGGTTCAACTGGCGCGGCTCGCGCAGCGGCGGCAACAGCGACCGTGGCAAGGGCGGCGCCATGGTGGCGATCCTGATCGCGCTCGCGCTCATTGCGATCGCCTGGCTGCTCTCGATCGTGATCCGCTTCGCGCTCTCGCGGCAGCGTGAGTTCCTGGCGGACGCAGGCTCGGTCGAGCTCACCAAGAATCCCGACGCCATGATCACGGCGCTGCGCAAGATCGAAGGCCGCGGCGAGCTCGAAGGCTCGACCTCCGCCGTCATGGAAATGTGCGTCGACAATCCGCGCTCGGGCTTTGCCGACCTGTTTGCGACTCACCCCTCGATCGACAGTCGCGTCGAGGCGCTGGTCAAGTTTGCCGGCGGCCATGACCCCGGTCCGATCGCCTTGCCAGAGCCGGCACGCATCGACGAGGGCGGCGACGAGGCCATGGACCAGCTTTCGCCAACTGGGCCAGTCGGCCAGTCGGGCGAGCCGCAATCGCCTCCAGGCGGGGCGCCCAAACCATTCCTGCCGCCGGAGCCGCCGATTCGAATCGGCGAGACGCCGCCGGCCTCTCGCGTTCCCGGTCCCTGGGACTCCAAGCGCTGATCCATACGCTCGCGAAGAGCGCACATCACTCGCGCAGCGAAGGCCCGCGCGCGCATCGCTGAGAGTTTCCACAGCAACGCGATAAAAAACTGTATGCCGCCACCGCCGGCCCTTGCTTCCAGACCGCCCCCGGACTGAAGTGAATCACAATTGATTCGTGGGGGATACCATGGCGAAACCAGCAGTGCTCATTGTCGGCGCAGACAAGGGCGGAGTTGGAAAGACAACAGTGTCGCGCACCTTGCTCGACTACTTCGCGGCGCATCAGATTCCGACGCGCGCATTCGACACCGAGGCGCCGAAAGGCACGCTCAAGCGCTTCTATCCTGACGTGAGCGAGATCGTGGACATGAATCTGGTACCCGACCAGATGAAGATCTTCGACACGCTGAGCGCAGCCCAGGCGTCGGTCACCGTCATCGACGTGCGCGCCGGGTTGTTGTCGCCGACGCTGCAGTCGCTGCGCGACATCGGCTTCATCGAGGCGGCCAAGAAGGGTCAGATCACCTTCGGGGTGTTCCACATCCTCGGCCCCACCATCACCTCGCTCGACGAGATCGCCGAGACGGCCTCCTATCTGGGCGATGCCAAGTACTTCATGGTGAAGAACTTCATCAACAACACCCACTATTTCCAATGGGACGAGCAGACCAGCGCGTCCTACTTCAAGAAGGTCAAGGACGCCGTCGAGATCTCGATCCCCAAGCTCAACGAGATGGCTTGCGAGCAGGTCGATCTCGCCTCCGTTCCGTATCTCTCGTTCATCGCCAACAAAAAGCTGAGCGGAGACCCGGCGTCCTATTCGTTCGTGCTGCGAGGCTACGTCCGGCACTGGCTGGGCAACGTCTGGGCCGAATACGACCGCATCAAGCTGACCGACCTCGTATCGGCGCGCGCGCAGACCGACACCATCCAGCGGGCGCAGGCCGCCGGGTGAGGGACTGCGTCGGGCCGCAGTGCACCGGGCTGCCCCGCAATGGCATGCCCGGAAGCGGATTTGCTGAAGACGCGAGCGCATCGTGCCCAACAGCTACAGCGACCGGGTGCTAGCGGCACTCTATGACAACACGCCGGCGCCAGTGCCGGTGTCGAACACGACTAGGCAGACGCCGTTTTACGTCATCGCGTCGCCGCGCGCGCTATGCGGCAAGACGTTCCTGGCGCTGCTCATTGCCGACTACCTGTGCCAGGACAACGGACGGGTCGACGCCTACGATCTCAATCCGGGCGAGTATGCGCTGGCGGCCTGCCGGCCAGGCGTCACCACCAAGGCCGACCTTGCAACGACGCCGGCGCAGATCGCGCTGTTCGACCGCCTGATCGTGAACGACGGAAAGGCCAAGCTCATCGATCTCGGCTACGCGCTGTTCGAGCGCTTCTTTGCGGTCTGCCAGGAGATCGGGTTCGTCGACGCCGCAAGACGGCGCGGCTTCGAGGTGATCATCCTGTTTCCGGCCGAGCCGCATCCGAGCGCCACGGCGGCCTACGATGACCTGCAGCGACGCTTCCCCACCGCCGTCGTGGTGGCAGTGCTGAACGAGGCCATCCTCAAGGGCAACCGGGTCCGCGAGAGCTATCCGGTCGATCGCGAGTCCGCCGTTGCGCTGCAAATCCCGCTCATGCCCGCGGTACTCAAAGCCTATGCGGAGCGGCTCAGCCAATCGCTGACCCATGTCCGCGCCCAATTGCCGGCCAACATGCCGATGGGCCATGCGCTTGAGCTGCGCTCATGGACGCGGCGCGTGTTCCTCGAGTTTCGCGAGTTCGAGTTGCGGCTGACGCTGGAGAAGCTGCGGACGTCGCTGCGGACGTGACGGCTCCCCTTGCAGCTTGCTGCTCAATGCCCTTCGAACGCGACCAGGGTGCGCACCGGCACGTCGAGCTTGCGCAGCTTGTCGGCGCCGCCGAGCTCGGGCAGGTCGATGATGAAGCAGGCCGCCACCACGTCGGCGCCCATCTGGCGCAGGAGCTTTACGGCGCCTTCGGCGGTGCCGCCGGTGGCGATCAGATCGTCGACCAGCACCACCCGGTCGCCCGGGCCGATGGCGTCGACGTGCATCTCCATCTCATCGGTGCCGTATTCGAGCGCGTAGGCCATCCGCACCGTCTGGTGCGGCAGCTTGCCCTTCTTGCGGATCGGCACGAAGCCAGCCGAGACCTGGTGCGCCACCGCGCCGCCCAGAATGAAGCCACGCGCCTCGATGCCGGCGACCTTGTCGATCTTGCCGCCCGCCCAGGGCTGCACCAGCTCGTCGACCGCGCGGCGGAAGGCGCGGGCATTGCCAAGGAGCGTGGTGATGTCGCGGAACATGATGCCGGGCTTGGGATAGTCTGGGATCGTGCGAATGGCGGCTTTCAGGTCGTTCTCGAGGGCCGGAGAGGTCATTGCGGGCTCACAAAGATCGGACAAGATTGATAGGCTACATCTGGCTTCAAAGCGAATAAGCGAGTGTCATGCCCGACGCAATTGGCAAGCCCAAGAATTTCCAGTCTATGAATTTCCCGGAGCGCGGCTCTGGTGCAACCGCCGTCCCATCGCGCAAACGCCGATGGTGGATGACCGTGATCGTCGTAGGCGTGCTCGCGCTCGGCGCTGTCGCGGCCTATTGGTATCTCCGCCGCTGCGGCAACTGCGGCCCGATCCTGTGCGACGACCCGTGCACGCTGCCGACCTTCTCGCAGGCGTGGGAGCCCGCACAGCCCATGGCTTGAGGGCCGGCCCCGAATGGAGGCTCAGCTCCGTCTTCGCCCCAGCACCCTGCCCGCCACCGCATCGAGCTTCTTGAGGAGCTTCTTGTCGCGCGCCTGTGGCGCCGTGATCAGCGCGGTGTCGAGCGCGCGGTCGGAGCCGATCGGGCATGGCTCATGCTCGCGCGGAAAATCCTGCGCCAGACGCGCGACCAGACGCCTCGCCTTGTCGGCATTGTCGGTGAGCACCTTGATGATGTCCTGCACCGTCACCGCGTCATGGTCGGGATGCCAGCAGTCGTAGTCGGTGACCATGGCGACGGTCGCGTAGCAGAGCTCGGCTTCACGCGCGAGCTTGGCTTCCGGCATGTTGGTCATGCCGATCACCGCGTAGCCGAGCTGCTTGTAAGTCAGGCTTTCGGCCAGCGTCGAGAACTGCGGGCCTTCCATGCACACATAGGTGCCGTCGCGCACGACGTGGATGCCCTCGGCCTCCGCGGCCGCCGCGAGGTGGATGCGCAGCCGCGGCGACACAGGATGCGCCATCGAGACATGCGCCACGCAGCCTTTGCCGAAGAACGAGCTCTCGCGCTTGTAGGTGCGATCGACGAACTGATCGACCAGCACGAACGTGCCGGGCGGGAGCTCTTCCCTAAACGAGCCGCATGCCGACAGCGAGATGAGGTCGGTCACGCCCGCACGCTTGAGCACGTCGATATTGGCGCGATAGTTGATGTCGGAGGGCGGCAGCCGGTGGCCCTTGTCGTGGCGCGGCAGGAACACGACCGGCAGCCCTGCGATCTCACCCACGCGTAGCGGCGCCGACGGCTCGCCCCACGGACTCTTGATCTTCTTCTGGCGCACCTTTTCGAGGCCAGGCAGATCGTAGATGCCGGAGCCGCCGATGATGCCGAGCACCGCTTTGGTCATGGACGGGCCCAGTTGCTGCCGCGCACTGCCGCGCGCAACCTCGACCTTACGCGTGGCCGCTGACCGCGCGCCACACCTTCTTCTTGGTAAAGAAGAGCAGGCCCGAGAGCACGATCAGGAACACCATCACCTGCATGCCCATGCGTTTGCGCGCCTCGAGGTGCGGCTCGGCCGCCCAGGCGAGGAACGCCGCGACGTCCTTGGCGTGCTGATCAAGCGTCGCGGGGGTGCCGTCGGTGTAGGTCACGCGCCCGTCCGACAAAGGCGGCGGCATCGAGATGCCATGGCCGGGGAAATATTTATTGTACATCATGCCCGGCGGCACCTGCACGCCCGCGGGCGGGTTCTCGTAGCCCTTGAGCAGCGCCACCAGGTAGTCGACGCCGTGCTCCTGGTATTGCGTGAACATATCGATCAGGAAGCCCGGGAAGCCGCGCTCGTAGCCGCGCGCCTTGGCGATCACCGAGAGATCCGGCGGCGTTCCGGCCGGGAAGCGCAGCGCCGGCGGCGGGAAGCGATCCGCCGGACGGCCATTGCGCTCGACCATATCGCCCTGATCGTTGGGCTCCTTGTACTTGTAGGAGGCGGCGACAACCGCGACCTGCGCGGGCGTGAAGCCCGGCCCGCCCGGCTCGGACAGGTTGCGGAACGAGAGCAGCTGGATGCCGTGGCAGGACTCGCAGACCTCGCGATAGACCTTGAAGCCGCGCTGCAGCTGGCCGCGATCGAACTTGCCGAACGGACCGGCAAACGACCACTTGTTCATCGGCGGAGTATCGGCGTCCGCCGCAACGGTCGGCGACGACGTGCCAAGCAGTGTCACGAGCCCGAGCGCCAGCAGGATCGCCGCCATAGTGCCCTTGCCCTTGAGCACATCCGCCGAGATCGAGCTCGGCACGGGCTTGGTGGTTTCAAACACGCCGAGGAGCGGCAGGATGATCAGGAAGTGGATGAAGTAATAGGCAGTCAGTACGCGGGCGGCGATCACATAGCCCCCTTCCGCAGGCTTCGACCCGAGCCAGCCGAGCCCGATGCAGACCAGGACGAAGACCCAGAAGAACTGCCGGAACAGCGGGCGATAGCGGCCCGAGCGCACGCGCGACGTATCGAGCCAAGGCAGAAACGCGAGAACGACGATCGAAGCCGCGAGCGCCACCACGCCGCCAAGCTTGTTCGGGATCGCGCGCAGGATGGCGTAGAACGGCAGGTAATACCATTCCGGCACGATGTGGGTCGGCGTCACCGCCGGATTGGCCGGGATGGAGTTGTCGGGATGGCCTAAGTAGTTCGGCACGTAGAACACGAACCAGGCGAGCAGGATCATGAACACCATAAGCCCGAACGCGTCCTTGATGGTGGCGTAGGGCGTGAACGCGACCGTGTCCTTGTCGGACTGCGGCTCGACCCCGGTCGGGTTGTTCTGTCCCACCACGTGCAGCGCCCACACGTGCAGCACGACCACGCCGACGATCACGAACGGCAGCAGGTAATGCAGCGAATAGAAGCGATTGAGCGTCGGGTTGCCGACCGCATAGCCACCCCACAGCCAGCTCACGACCGCTTCGCCGACGACGGGAATGGCGGAGAACAGGTTGGTGATGACGGTCGCGGCCCAGAAGCTCATCTGGCCCCACGGCAGCACGTAGCCCATGAACCCGGTCATGATCATGAGCAGCAGCAGGATCACGCCGAGGATCCAGAGCACCTCGCGCGGCTCCTTGTAGGAGCCGTAATACATGCCGCGCAGCATGTGGATGTAGGCGGCCAGGAAGAACATCGAGGCGCCATTGGCATGCAGGTAGCGCAACAGCCAGCCGTAGTTCACGTCGCGCATGATGTGCTCGACGGAATTGAAGGCATGGTCCACATGCGGCGTGTAGTGCATGGCGAGCACGATGCCGGTGACGAGCTGCACCACCAGCATGATCGAGAGGATGCCGCCGAAGGTCCACCAGTAGTTGAGATTACGTGGCGTGGGGTAGGCGACGAACGAGGAATGGATCAGCCCGCCGATCGGCAGCCGCCGTTCGATCCAGCGCAGGACTGCGTTCTGCGGCTGATAGGTCGATTGTCCGCTCATTGTGGACCCTTGTGGAGATGGTGGCGGCCGTCAGCCGATCCGGATCTTGCTGTTGGAGACGAACTCGTAGGGCGGGACTGGCAGGTTGTTCGGAGCAGGCCCGCGGCGGATGCGACCGGAGGTGTCGTATTGCGAGCCGTGACATGGGCAGAAATAGCCGTTGTAGTCGCCCTGATGCGCGATCGGGATACAACCCAAGTGCGTGCAGATGCCGATCAGCACCTGCCACTGCTCATGGCCCGCCTTGACGCGCTTGTCGTCGGATTCGGGATCGGGCAGGCTCGCGACATTGACGGCGCGCGCCTCGTCGATCTCCTTCTTGCTGCGGTGGCTGATGAAGATCGGCTTGCCGCGCCAGAAGACCTTGATCACCTGACCTTCCGTGATCGGCGCGAGATCGACTTCGATCGGCGCACCTGCCGCGATGGTGGAAGCATCCGGGTTCATTTGCGCTATCAGCGGCACAACGGCCGCCGCAGCACCGACCGCACCCACCGAAGCAGTCGCGATGTAGAGAAAGTCGCGGCGCGTTGGTTCGGCCGAAGACATCGTCGTCACGTCAATCCTCTCCCTTGTCGAGGGATGGCCTGCCCGCACGAGGAGGCCCCACGGATCACCCTGAGGTGCCCCGGGGCTGGCGGACGGTTCGGCCGCAGCCGGTCCCGGAAAAGGCGGGATGGAACGTACCGATTGGCGTTTATTGGCACCCTTGTAGAGGGAGTGCAAGTGCGCCATCGCCCCAATGACCGAAAGGCCACACAAATCGGCGGCGCGCGAGCCGCCAGTGCCGCTCCTGCGTTGCAACTGTAGCCGTGCGCTGCGCCATCGCGTTGCCCGCTCACATCCAAAACCGCTCTAGAATCATGAATTTGCTTGCGACGTCCCGGTACAAAGTCGGCTCGGCGGGCCGCGCGGTGTTATGACGGCATAAAATCGGGATACCTCCCATGCGGATCGCGCTTTTTGAGCCGGACATTCCTCAGAACACCGGAACGATTCTCCGTCTGGCCGCGTGCCTGGGGGTTGAGGCTCACATCATCGAGCCGGCGGGCTTTCCGACCTCCGACCGTGCCTTTCGCCGCGCCGGCATGGACTACCTCGATCAAGTCGAGATCGTGCGGCATGCCAGCTGGGCGGCGTTCGAGCACTGGCGCGCGCAAGCCAGCAGCCGCCTGATCCTGTTCACGACCCGAGCAAGCGTCAGCTACCTCGACCACGCCTACCGGCCCGACGATATCCTCCTCTTCGGCCGCGAATCCTCCGGCGTTCCGGCTGCGGTGCATGACGCCGCCGACACGCGCCTCGTTGTTCCGATGCGCCCAGGCCTGCGCTCGGTCAATGTGGCGATGGTCGCCGCCATGGCGGTCGGCGAGGCGTTGCGGCAGGTGCGGCTGGATCAGAGCAGAGCCGGCCCGATCCCCTGAGACTTGCGGCTACGCCCTTGCTATAACTTTGACACCCATGCGGAGGCTTGCCGCCGCCTGAAAACGATATCAAGGGAGGAGATCGATGTCCGACGACAAACCCGATCTGAAGGTCGCTCGCCGTGCATTCCTGAGTGGCGTCGGCGTCGCGGGCGCCGCCGCTGCCCTGTCGCCGGCCGCTCCGGCGATGGCGCAAACGCCGCCACAGCAAAAAGATCAGACCCCCGCGCCGCAGGCGGCCGGCTACACCTATTTCAAGCCGACCGAAGTCCAGTTCATCGAGGCGCTGGTCGACCACATGGTGCCGAAGGACGAGCTCACGCCGAGCGGGACCGACATCGGCATCGCCACCTTCATCGATCGCGCGCTGGCCGGCTCCTGGGGCAAGGGCGACCGGCTCTATATGCAGGGCCCCTGGGGCAAGGGCACGCCCAACCAGGGCTATCAGCTGCCGCTGACGCCGGCCGCGCTCTATCGCGCCTCGATCGCAGGCTCGAACGCCTATTGCCGCAAGACCTTCGGACAGGGCTTCGACCGCTGCAGCGCGGAGCAGAAGGAAACGTTCCTCAAGGACCTGCAGGCCGGCAAGATCACGTTCGATGGCGGGCTGCCGGGACGCGTTTTCTTTGGCGTGCTCTACGAGAACGTGATGGAGGGCATGTTCTCCGACCCGATCTACGGCGGCAACAAGGACAAGATCGGCTGGAAGATGATCGGCTTCCCGGGCGTGATGGCCAACAACGCCGAGAACGTGAAGCAATACAACGACGGTCGGCGCTTCCCCGCCAACCCCGTCGGCATCGCCGACATGTCCTGAGGAGCGTGCGTCATGGCAACCAAGCTTCCCCCCGTCGACATTGTGATTGTAGGCATGGGCTGGACCGGCGGCATCCTCGCCAAGGAGCTCGCCTCGACCGGACTCAAGATCGTCGCGCTTGAGCGCGGCGCTTCCCGCACCCCGCAGAATGACTTCGCGGTGCCGCTCATTCGCGATGAGCTGCGCTACTCGCAGCGCCACGACTTGATGATGGACGTGTCGATCGACACCTACACCATCCGCAACAAGCATTCGGAACCCGCGCTGCCGATGCGCCGGCTTGGCTCGTTCCTGCCGGGCGAAGGCGTCGGCGGCGCCGGCGCGCACTGGAACGGCGTCACCTGGCGCTGGCCCGATCACGAGCTGCGCATTCGCTCGAAATACGAGGAACGCTACGGCAAGAGCTTCATCCCGGCCGACATGCCGGCGCAGGACTGGGGCGTCACCGGGCCCGAGCTCGAGCCCTACTACGACAGGTTCGAGTACACCGCCGGCGTCTCCGGCAAGGCCGGCAACCTCAAGGGCCAGATCCAGAAGGAGGGCAACCCGTTCGAGGATGCGCGCTCGCGCGAATATCCGTTGCCGCCGCTCGTGTCGAACCACGCCAGCCAGTTGTTCGCCAAGACCGCGCGCGAGCTTGGCTATCACCCGTTCGTCCGGCCGACCGCCAACGCGTCGCAGCCCTACACCAATCCGGACGGGATGAAGATCGGGCAGTGCCAGTATTGCGGCTTCTGCGAGCGCTTCGGCTGCGAGGCGAATGCCAAGGGCAGCCCCAACATCACCGTGATCCCGGTGGCGCTGCGCAATCCCAACGTGGAGCTGCGCACCTATACCTGGGTGACCAAGGTGCTCAAGGATTCGACCGGCAAGAAGGCGACCGGCGTGCTCTACACCAATGTGCTGACCGGCGAGGAAATGGAGCAGCCGGCCGATCTCGTCATTCTGTCGGCCTATGGGCTCTCCAACGTCCACCTCATGCTGCTGTCGGGCATCGGCAAGCCCTACGACCCGGAGACGCAGACCGGCGTGATCGGCAAGAACTACGCCTATCAGGGCGGCGCCAACGTGACGCTGTTCTTCGAGGGCAAGAGCTTCAATCCGTTCATCGCCACCGGCGGCTGGGGCACGTCGATCGACGACTTCCACACCAACTGGAACTTCGACCGCGGGCCGCACGGCTTTGTCGGCGGCGCCTACATCTCGGTCGGCGGCTCGAATGGCCGTCCGATCAGCTACCGGCCGGTCCCGCCGGGAACACCGCAATGGGGCTCGGCGTGGAAGCGCGCGACCGCGAAGTGGTACCACGGCGCGCTGACGATCGCCGCGTCGGGCTCGGTGATGCCCAACCGCTACAACTACCTCGATCTCGACCGCACCTACACCAACCGGTTCGGTCAGCCGCTGATGCGCATGACCTTCGACTTCAGCGAGAACGAGAAGAAGATCAACCGGCACGCCGCCCAGGTCATCGGCGACATCGCCAAGGCGATGAATCCGACGCAGATGGGCGCAGCCACGCCGCGGCTCACCTGGAGTGTGGTGCCCTATCAGAGCACGCACAACACCGGCGGCGCCATCATGGGCACCGATCCGGCGACCAGTGCGCTCAACAAATATCTGCAAAGCTGGGACATGCCGAACGTGTTCGTCACCGGCGCCTCGGCGTTCCCGCACAACTCCGGCTACAATCCGACCGGGCCGGTCGGGGCGCTGGCCTACATGGCGGCGGAGACGATCCGCGACAAGTATCTCAAGAATCCGGGACCGCTGATCTGAGTGAGCAAGATGATCAATATGCAGACGTATGCACGCCATCTGATGGCCATCGCCGGCGCGATGGCCATCTCGCAAGCCGCCGTTGCGCAAGACGCCGGACGCGGCAAGGCCGTGTTCGAGCAATGCGCGGCCTGCCATTCGTTCGATCCAACACGCAGCGAGCTCGGGCCGCATCTCAAAGGCCTGTTCGGGCGCAAGTCCGCGAGCGTCGACGACTTCATCTATTCGCCTGCGATGCGCCGCGCCAATGTGACCTGGACGCCGGAGCTGCTTGACGCCTTCCTCAAGGACCCGCAGGCACCTCCCTTCCGCGGCAACCGTATGCCGTTTGCCGGCATCCCGGATACACAAGCGCGTGGCGATCTCATCGCCTATCTGCAGGCTTCGGGCCGCTAGGTGGCGCGATTGTGATGGATGCCGGACAGATCGAAGCCCGCAAGGCGCGCGCGCGTGCCTGGTTCGAACGGCTGCGCGATGACATCTGCAAGGCCTTCGAGGCGATCGAGGATGATCTGCCACATGGCGTGCCGTTCGCCGAGCGCGCCGCCGGCCGGTTCGTGCGCACACCGTGGGAGCGCGCCGACCATACCGGCGCCCCCGGCGGTGGCGGCGTCATGTCGATCATGAAAGGGCGCGTGTTCGAGAAGGTCGGCGTGCATGTCTCCACCGTGTTCGGCGAATTCGCGCCCGAATTCCGCAGGGAGATCCCGGGCGCCGCCGAGGACCCGCGCTTCTGGGCCTCGGGCATCTCGCTGATCGCCCACCTGCAGAACCCGCATGTCCCGGCCGTGCACATGAACACGCGTCACGTGGTGACGACCAAGGCCTGGTTCGGCGGCGGCGCCGACCTCACGCCGGTGCTCGAGAAGCGCCGCACCCAGGACGACCCCGACACGGTCTATTTCCACGCCGCCATGAAGGATGCCTGCGATGCGCATGCGGCGATCGCGCCGTATCAGAAGTACAAGAGCTGGTGCGACGAGTACTTCTACCTCAAGCACCGCAAGGAGATGCGCGGCATCGGCGGCATCTTCTACGACTGGCTCGACTCCGGCGACTTCGACGCCGATTTCGCCTTCACGCAGGACGTCGGCCGCGCCTTCCTGAAGATCTATCCCGACCTCGTGCGCCGCAACTTCGCGACGCCCTGGAGCGAGGCCGAGCGCGAGGAGCAGCTCATCCGGCGCGGGCGCTACGTCGAGTTCAACCTGCTCTACGACCGCGGCACCGTGTTCGGGCTGCGCACCGGCGGCAATGTCGATTCGATCCTGTCCTCGATGCCGCCGGTGGTGAAATGGCCGTGACAATCGTCAACGGGAACACCATGTCGTCATGAACAGCGCCTATAGTGATTCGATTCATGATGAGGAGGACGACATGGCTTTCGAGCCGGGGGACGTGGTTTACTTGAAGTCGGGGAGCCAGGCGCTAACGGTCGTCGTCGTCGACGAGGACAACATCGAGTGCGTGTGGATTAGCGACAGCGGGGACTTTTTCCGCGAAACGATTCCAAGCGTCGCCCTCACCAAGGGCGAGCTGCTTGAGGACGACGTGGACGACGAGGACGCGGCCCGCAAGTCCGCCTGATCGGCCGCACCCCTCAGCGCGTGATCGCGGCCGTCAGCATCACCGCGCCGCCCACGATCACCACCGCGTCCAGGATCGCTGTGTGCACGCGCAGCGGCATGCGGTCGACCATTGCCCGCGCGATGAAGGCGCCCGGCACCGCCATCGCGCCCATCAGCAACGCGATCGCGATCTCGCGCAGCCCGAGCGAGCCGGCGAGCCCGAACACCAACACCTTGGCGACGCCGATGCCGATCGAGATCACCGCATCGGTCGCGATCACGGCGGCGCCCTGCAGGCCGGCCGCCATCAGCATCGACAACAGCATCACGCCGGCGCCGGTGGTGCCGCCCGCGACCGCGCCCCAGCCAGCGGAGGTGAGCATGAGGCCGCGGTCGGACAGCCCGAAGCCGCGCCGCTTGAGCAGGCGCCGCAGCGGCACGCTCAGCATCATCATGCTGCCGATCAGGAGCGCGGCGCCGCGGCCGCTGAGCTGCGTGTAGCCCCAGGCGCCAAGGAGGCAGAGCGGCAGCGCCGCCGGCAGCACCACCAGCGCGCGGCGCCAGTCGACCAGATGGCGGTAGACCCCGACCCGGCTCGCGTTATTGACCAGCGCCGAGATCGACAGCATCGGCACCACCGGCTCCGGCCCGAAGATCGGCACCAGCACCAGCGGCATCAGCGCGCCGGTCCCGTAGCCGGAGACACCCCCCACGATCGACGCGAACAGCGCCAGCGCGGCGATCAGCGCGAACTGCACGAGCGAGACGCCGGCCAGGGCGGATGAGAGCGATTCGAGCATCGGGTGGCTGGCATTCTAGCCGCCCGCATCGCGCTTGTGCCGGGAAAGCTGCGCAGAACCCTACTGCACGATCTGCAGATCGGCCGGCGAGATCAGCACGCTGAAGGCCTCGCACCAGATGATCACGCTCGGATAGTCCTTGAGGTCGACGCCGGCCGGGATCGCATAGCGCTGGCTGCCCTTGAAGGCGCGCAGGCCCCCGAGGTCCACGTGCTTGACGCCCGTCAGATCCGACGACGTGCGGATCGGCACCTTGGGCACCAGGTAGACATGGAACGCCGGTCCGGGACCGACCTCGAAGTCGGGCTCAAGAAACACCGCGCGCTCATAGACGCTGACCTTGCCTTTGCCCCAGTGCACCGGGTCGGACGGATTGGCGTGGATGAAGCTGCCGGTTGCAACGAGCTGAGTGCGCTCGATCCCGACGAGCATTTCGGCCGCGGGCGGCGGCGGGAACACGAACGGAAAGATGAAGAACCCGAGCGCGACCCCGAAGCCCGTGCCGAACAGGCCGCCGATCAGAAAGATCATAACCCCGCGCCAAAGCCCGCGCATGGTGCGCCCTCGCCGTTTCATCCTCGACACAGGGAATTACGGTCCAGCCGGCGCTTATGTTACGTCAATCCGCGCTCGGCAGTCGGCGCACCGTGAACTCGATGCAATCGTCCGGGAGCACGCGCCAGCTCTCGATCTCGGTCTGATAGGCGGCCTTGGGAAAGCGCTGCAGCAGCTCGCGCGCCTTCTCGCGCGCTGCCGCGCGCGGCAGCGCAAAGGTGTCGCGCCGGAAGGCGTCGACGCCACGCCGGATCTCCTGGCTGGCAAGGGCGCGGGCGCTGCGGCGGGCAAGATCGGACGGGCGGCGGTCGTACATGGGATGACCCTCTCCCCTTAATCTAATGCCTCCCTGGCGCCAAAGCGAGTCGACGCGGCGATCGCTATGGGTCAGTATTCTTGGAAAATGCCAGGGAGACGTCCGATGAGCCATCAGGCAGGAGTTCAGGCAGGGACCATGCAGATCCGATGCCGCCTTAGCCTCGCGCTCACCGTCCTTGCCGCCGCCCTGCTCGGTGGGCCGGCGCCGGCCCGGGCCCAGGCCGAGGTCGACCTCAAGCTTGCGCTCATGGTGGATGCCTCCGGCAGCGTGGACCGATACCGGTTCGAGCTGCAGAAGCGCGGCTATGTGTCGGCGCTGCGCAATCCGCGCGTGCTTGGCGCCGTGATGGGCGGCCGCACCCAGTCGATCGCCATCAGCATGGTGCAATGGACCGGCCCGTTTCTGCAGATCGTCGTGCTGCCCTGGACGGTGATCAAGGACGAAGCATCGATCAACGCAGCCGCCTCGGTGGTGGAGCGCACCCCGCGCCAGCTGTTCGGCGGCGGCACCTCGATCTCGGGCGCGATCGATTACGCGATGGCGATGTTCCCGCAAGCCCCGTTCAAGTCCGAGCGGCAGGTCATCGACATTTCCGGCGACGGTTCCAACAACGGCGGCCGCTCGGTGATCCGCGCCCGCGACGAGGCCGTGGCCAAGGACGTCACCATCAACGGCCTGCCGATCCTCGCGGTCGAGCCCTATCTCGACCAGTACTTCCGCGACTACGTCATCGGCGGCCCGGGCGCGTTCATGATCGTCGCCAAGGATTTCGAGTCGTTCGGCGACGCCATCCTCAAGAAGATGATCATCGAGATCGCCGCCAACGAGACCCCGCGGCGGCGCGCCAATTAGGGCGCAAGCTGTTGAGACGAAGCCGGCTTTTGTCTCGGTGGGTTCGTTTTGGCCACGCTGCGACGCGCATTGCTGGCAGCGTCCAAAGCCTCTGCGATTGCGCGACACGCGGGCTCCCAACCCTCTCCCCTTGTGGGAGAAGGTGGCGAAGTCGAGCGTATGCGAGACTGAGCCGGGTGAGGGGCTATTTTCGCAAATCGCTTTCACGTTCGCCCCTCACCCGCCCTCGCTGCGCTTCGCTTGCTCGGGCACCCTCTCCCGCGAGGGGAGAGGGTTTGGAGCCCGGCGCACTCGCGCTCGTATCCGTGCGCGCGCAATGGCCGTTGCCACGTCGTCAGATAATTACGCTGCAAGTGAAGTCAAGAATTATTTCGCTTGCGGTAAATAACAGATCGCATGACGCGTCCGAGGTGATGGCAACCGCAGAATCGTCCCTCGAAAAACGTCTGCCAGGAGCAGACGTTCGATCAAGTCAGACGACGTGATCGGGCGCGAGATGGCAAGCCGTTTTCTGGCTGGTCTCAATTTGCAACGTGGCGTGTCCGATCGAATAATGACGCTTCAACTCGTCGGCCGCCATCATCAGGAACTCATCGCCCGGATGGCCACCCGGCATGACAAGATGCGCGGTGAGCGCATTCTCGGTTGTGCTCATCGGCCAGATGTGGAGGTCATGCACTTCGGTGACGCCCGCGCAGCTCTCCAGATACACCTTTACGGCGCGCGGATCGATGCTTGACGGTACCGCACTCACGGACATTGCCAGCGACTCCCGCAGCAGTCCCCAGGTGCTCCACACGATAACGCCGACAATGACAAGGCTGACAATGGGATCGACCCAGAGCCAGCCGGTCAGGAGAATCGCAAGGCCTGCCCCGACAACTCCGACCGAAACCAGCGCATCGGCCACCATGTGCAGAAAGGCGCCTCGAATGTTGAGGTCGCCGTGCCGCCCCGACGCAAACAACAAGGCCGTCGATCCATTGATGACGATGCCGATCGCGGCCACGATCATGATGCTCACGCCGGCGACCGGCTCGGGCCGCCAGAGCCGCAGGATGGCTTCCCAAGCAATCGCGCCGACCGCAACCAGCAGGAAAACCGCATTGAATAGCGCCGCCAGGATGGATGACCCGCCAAGCCCATAGGTATAGCGCGAAGACGGCGGTCGCTTCCCCAGCGTGCTTGCGATCCAGGCGATCGCGAGGCCGAGCACATCAGAGAGATTGTGCCCCGCATCAGCCATGAGCGCAATCGAGTTGCCGAGCAGCCCGCAGACGAACTCGAAGACCACAAAGATCAGGTTCAGCGCAATGCCGATCATAAAGGCGCGGCCGAAGCTCACGGGCAGATGAACATGGCCCGAATCTCCACGCTCGCATTCGTGCGCGTGATCGGGTCCGTGCGAATGATCTCCGCTCAATCGTCGTCCTCCGCCGCCATGAACGTGCCCCATGTCACTGTTGGGCCTCGACACGACTCATCAATTTAGCGCCCGCAGCTTGTTCAGCGAAGTTACATCGCCGGCGAAAGCTGGCCCTGTCGCATTCACCATATAGGGCTCACCATATTATATTGGATTAGATTGGGATCCCCATAGACGGATGACTGGCTCGGTCCTGACCAACGGGTATCGATTTTGACGCCTTTGAACCCCATGA
>DAIUEP010000091.1:0-17544 GCA_036845065.1 Xanthobacteraceae bacterium
GTTGCAGCAGGCGATCGGCCTGCATCAGCAAGGGCGGCTCGCCGACGCGGAGATTCTCTATCGGCAAATCCTGGCCAGGGAGCCAGCCCATTTCGACGCGCTGCATCTTCTCGGCGTCGTGCGCCTCCAGCAGGGCCGCGGCGCCGAGGCGCTCGAACTGATCGACAAGGCGCTGACGGTTGATCCGCGGTCTGCCCGTGCGCTGTCCAATCACGGACTGGTGCTGTTCGGTCTCGGTCGGCAAGATGAGGCGCTGGCCAGCCTCGACCGGGCGCTGGCGCTCGATTCGACATTTCCGGATGCGCTCGCCAACCGCGCCCAGTTGCACTACCGCGCCGGCCGCTATGACGCGGCGGCGGCCGATTTCGAGCGGCTGCTGAAACTGCGGCCCGACTACGCCGAGGGCTTCTTCCTGCACGGCAATGCGCTGGCGCAGATCGGGCGCTACGGCGATGCCGTCGCATGCTACGACCGCGCGCTTGCGCTGCGGCCGACTATTGCGGAGATCTTCAGCAATCGCGGCAATGCGCTCGAGGCGCTGATGCGCTACGACGAAGCGCTTGCGAGCTACGATCGTGCGCTTACGCTCAAGCCCGACTACGCCGAAGCACATAACAACCGGGCGACGCTTCTCGCAACGCTCAAGCGCCAGGAGGAGGCGCTGGCGGGGTTCGACCGGGCGCTCGCGCTCAAGCCGGATTATGCTGAGGCGCTCAACAATCGCGGCAATGCGCTCACCGCGCTCGGGCGGCACGAGGAGGCACTTGCGAGGTATGAGCGTGCGCTCGCGCTCAAGCCCGATTATGCCGAAGCGATCAACAATTGCGGCAACGTCTTGTCATCGCTCGACCGGCATGAGGAGGCACTGGCCCGTTTCGAACAGGCACTGGCGCTGGCGCCCGACTATGCGATCGGCTGGTACAATCGCGGCAATGCGCTCTCGGCCCTGCGGCGCTACGAGGACGCGCTCGCCTGCTATGACCGTGCGCTCGCGCTTGCGCCCGACTATGCGGAGGCGTGCGACAATCGCGGCAACGCGCTCTTGCGGCTCAATCGACACGAGGAGGCGCTTGCGAGCATCGAGCGGGCGCTGGCGCTCAATCCGGCGAGCGCCGGCACGCACAACAATCAGGGCTCGACGCTCTCCGCGCTCAAGCGGCACGAGGAGGCGCTTGCGAGCTATGACAAGGCGATCGCGCTCAAGCCCGATTTCGCCGACGCGCATGCCAATCGCGGCAATACGCTGAAAGATTTCAGGCGCCATGATGAGGCTCTTGCGAGCTTCGAGTGCGCGCTGGCGATCGACCCGGAGCATGTCGACGCTTCGGTCGGGATGGCGGAGGTCGTGCTCTCCGTCTGCGATTGGGCGAGGACCGCCCCGCTTGCAGACGAGCTCGGGGCGCGGGTCTTGGCTGGCGAACCAACCGTCGCACCGTTCACGCTGCTCGCCTATTGCGACGATCCGGCACGGCACGCCCAGTGCGCCCGAGCATTCGTGTCCGACCGTATGCCGGTCAGGCCGACACCGTTGTGGAGCGGCGAGCCGCGGCGGCACGATAAGATCCGCGTGGCGTATCTGTCGGCGGACTTCCACCGCCATGCCACTGCCTATCTGGTCGCCGAGCTGTTCGAGTTGCACGACCGCGCGCGCTTCGAGTTCGTGGGCGTGGGTTTCGATTGGGACGACGGCAGCGACGTCCGCCGCCGCCTGGTGAAGTCGTTCGATCAGTTCCATGACGTGCACGCGCGCGGCGATCACGAGGTTGCCAGGTTGTTGCATGAGCTTGAGATCGATATTGCGGTCGACCTCAAGGGCCACACGGGCGATTCCCGACTCGGCATCTTCGCCCATCGTGGCGCCCCGATCCAGGCGAGCTATCTCGGCTATCCGGGCACGATCGGGGCGGACTTCATCGACTATGTCATCGGCGACCCGGTGGTCACGCCGCTTGAGCATGCGCCCTACTACGTCGAGAAGATCGTGCAACTGCCCGATTGCTATCAGGTCAACGACCGCAAGCGGACGATCGCCGAGCAGGTGCCAAGTCGCCAGGAGGCGGGGCTGCCGCCGACGGGTTTCGTGTTCTGCTGCTTCAACAACAACTACAAGATCACCGCGCCGGTGTTTGACGTTTGGATGCGGCTGCTCCGCGCGGTGCCCGGAAGCGTGCTCTGGCTGTTGCGCGACAATGCCGGGGCCGAGCGCAACCTGCGCCACGAGGCGCAAGTGCGTGATGTCGATCCGGGGCGGCTGATATTCGCTGGCCGCAGTTCCCTCGACGAGCATCTGGCGCGCCACCGTCTCGCCGATCTGTTCCTCGACACGCTGCCCTACAACGCCCACACCACGGCAAGCGACGCGCTATGGGCGGGCGTGCCGCTCGTCACCTGCCGGGGCAACGCCTTTGCGGGCCGCGTGGGGGCAAGCCTGCTGCGGGCCGTTGGCCTTCCCGAGCTGGTGACGACAAGCCTGCCCGACTATGAGGCGCTGGCGCTGCGGCTTGCCTCGGACCCGGCGCTCCTGCGCGGGTTCCGGCAGCGGCTCGCGCAGAACCGGGCGACCTGCCCCCTGTTCGATGCCGACCGCTTTCGCCGCCACATCGAGGCGGCTTACCGCACGATGTGGGACATCTGGCAGCGTGGCGAGGCGCCGCGGGCCTTTGTGGTGGAAGGTGATTCGTCGCCGTCGCGGGAGTGACGGGCTGCGCGATCCGGCGTTATAAGGTGCGCATGAAGAGGCCAGGGCAGACAGCGCAATCGCTTAGCCAATTGCTCGACCGCGCGATCGCCTGCCATCGACAGGGGCAGTTGCCGCAGGCCGAAACGCTCTATCTGCAGATCCTGCAGGTGCAGCCCAGGCACTTCGACGCCCGCCATATGCTGGGCGTCATCCGCTATCAGCAGGGCCGCAACGCCGAGGCGCTCGAGCTGGTCGAGGCGGCGCTCAAGACCAGCCCGAGCTCGGCGCGCGCGCTCTCAAACCACGGTCTGATCCTCTATGCGTTGCGTCGCTACCAGGAGGCGCTCGCGAGCTTTGACCAAGCGCTGGCGATCGAGCCGGCCTCGGTCGACGCCCTCAACAACCGCGGCAACACCCTGCAGCGCCTCAAGCGCAACGAGGAGGCGCTGGCGTGTTTCGACCAGGTACTGGCGCTTGCGCCGGGCCATATCGAGGCGCTCAACAACCGCGGCAACGCTCTGCAGGGTCTCAAGCACTACGATGAGGCGGTCGCGAGCTACGAGCGCGCGCTCAAGCTGCGGCCGAACTATCCGGATGCGCTCTACAATTGCGGTAGCGCCCTCTATGCGCTCGGAAAGTTCGGCGAGGCGCTCCAATACTTCAACCAGGCGCAGGGACGGCGGCCGGATCACGCCGAGACGCAGTTCAGCCGCGGTGATGCGCTCAACGCGCTCAAGCGCCACGAGGATGCGATCGCGAGCTATGAGAAGGCTATCGCGCTGCGCCCCGACCACCCGTATGCGCTCAGCGGCCTCGCCGAGGCGGCGCTCTCGATCTGCGACTGGCCGCGGACCGCGGAGCTCATGCCGCGCCTCGAAACGCTGGTCGCCGAACGCAAGGCGATCGTCAATCCCTTCACGCTCATCCGGTTCAGCGACAAGCCGGCATTGCACCTGCAATGCGCGCGCGCGTTCATCGCCGACAAGATCGGTGCAGCGCCCACCCCGCTCTGGACGGGTGAGCGCTGGTCGCACGACCGCATTCGCGTCGCCTATCTCAGCGCCGATTTCCACCAACATGCGACCGCCTATCTGATCGCCGAGCTGATCGAGCGGCATGACCGCGCCCGCTTCGAGGTGATCGGTATCTCGTTCGGTCGTGACGATGGCAGCGACATCAGGCGGCGGCTGATTGCCGCGTTCGAGACGGTTCACGCAACGCGCTCGAACAGTGACCGCGAGATCGCCCAGCTGTTGCGCGAACGGGAGGTCGACATCGCGGTCGACCTCAAGGGCTACACCCAGGAGTCGCGCCCGGAGATCCTAGCCTTCCGGCCGGCACCCATCCAGGCGAGCTACCTGGGCTATCCGGGCACGATGGGCGCTGACTTCATCGACTACATCATTGCCGATCACGTGGTCATACCGACCGATCAGACTGACTGCTACAGCGAAAAGATCGTTCGGTTGCCGGACTGCTATCAGTGCAACGACGGCAAGCGTGCGATCGCGGAAACGACTCCGAGCCGTCCCGATGCCGCCTTGCCCGAGCAAGGCTTCGTGTTCTGCTGCTTCAACAATACCTACAAGATCACGGCGCCGGTGTTTGACGTCTGGATGCGGCTGTTGCGCGCGGTTCCGGACAGCGTGTTGTGGCTGCTGCGGGAGAATGTGGTCGCGGAAGGTAATCTCCAGCGCGAGGCCAAGGCGCGTGGCGTCGATCCGTCACGGCTGGTCTTCGCGGGGCGGTTGCCGGTGGCCGAGCATCTCGCACGCCATCGGCTCGCCGATCTGTTTCTCGACACGTTGCCCTACAACGCCCACACCACGGCGAGCGATGCGCTGTGGGCTGGCCTGCCGGTGCTGACCTGCCAGGGCACGGCGTTTGCGGCGCGCGTGGCATCGAGCCTGTTGTGCGCGGTCGGCCTGCCGGAGCTGGTAACGACATCGCTGCCCGAATATGAGGCGCTGGCGCTGCGGCTTGCGACCGATCCGTTGCTGCTCGGTGAGCTGCGTGCGCGGCTGGCCGCCAACCGGCTCACTCATCCGCTGTTCGACACCGGCCGCTTCTGCCGCCATATCGAATCCGCCTACACGACCATGTGGGAGACTTGGCAACGCGGCGAGGCGCCACGCAGCTTTGCGGTCGATGCGTGAATTGCTTGATTGAAGATCCTAATGAACAGCTTGATCAGGCAGGCACGTGCCACTTCAGTCCTGGAAACCGCGCGTAATCGCGGTCGAGCGTAATCCACTCGCAGCCCCATTCTATAGAGAGCGCAGCGAACCATGCGTCGGTGACGCGCGAACCGCGCGTATCAGTGTCGATGCAGAGTTGCGTGAAGATATCCCAGTGTCGGTCGCCGGGCTCCACGACCTGGCAGTGAGGCTGGCCCAAAAGATCTTCGCAGAAACCGAACGCTTCCTCGATCGAGCTTGGAGTTACGTAGGTGCGCGGATTTGTCGTAATGCGGACGACGGCTGCCAACGCCAGCGGCGATACGCCAAAACGGGCGTCGTTTTGAATGATCCGATCGAGCCATGGTCGGCAAATTGCATGCTGCGGCACATCCTGCCGAAAGGCATAGATCAAAACGTTCACGTCCGGCAGAATCATTTGAAGTGCTTCATGCGCTCGACGTATTCGAGGTCGTCCATCTCTTGAAGAGCCGAGAGATCGGTGAGATCGATGCCGGGCATCGGGCCGCCGGTTGCCTTGCTGATGCGCGGTAGGAGGCGCTTTGCCCTGACTGCTCGGCGTTGCTCCGCCACGACCAGCCGCAGCCCTTCTTCGATCAGCGACGTGAGCGTGCGGCCTTCTGCTGCTGCCTTGCGCTTTGCGCGGCTGAGCAAGTCTTCGGGAAGCCTGACGGTCGTTCTCTCGGCCATATGTCTAGACATATATACCATATGATAATATGTCAACCCGCCGCGTGACGATCGCGCTCGGTGCGTTGGCGGTGGCGGCGCTTGCCAATCTCGGGCTGCGGCTGTTTCACGTCGGCGACGCCAGCGTGATGATACTGTTCTGGCACATCGGCGTGACCGCCGTGCTGTCGGCGCTTGCGGCCGGCCTCGGCCGGCGCATGCTGTATTGGCGGCACGCTGCCGCAGGGTGATGGGCGCGTTCGAGTCAACCCGGCAGCATCTCGGCCAAGAGTTGCCCGTAACCCTTGACCGGCTGGCGTACCGAGAGCCGCAACTGCATCTCCCAACAGCGTGCCGGCACCGGGTGCACGACCGGCACGCCGAGGTCCTGCTCCAGGAGATCGATGATCGGCAGCACGCGCCAACCGGTGCCGAGGAGATAGATCGCATCAGCCTTGCGATGCTTGAGGAAGGCCTGCTTGACGTGGGCGTAGACCTGCTCGGCCGAGAGCTGGCCGACCTTGTCGAAATCGACCTTCACGCCTTCCATGCCGAGCACGTCGAAGCCGGCCTCGACGAAGTATTTCGCGAACAGGTCGTTGATGCCGCCGACGAAATAGGTCGCGCCCAGGATCTTCTTGGCCTTGAGCGCGCGCAGCGCGCGCACGTGGTTCGAGCCTGAGGTGAAGAACGGCAGCTTGTACTGCTTCTCCCACTTCTTCAGGAGCTCGGCCTCGCCCTTGAAGCCGAGCAGCATGAACGGCGGCGCGCCTTCCGGGTGGATCAGGTCGCAGCCGGCGTCCGCGAGCTGCTTGACCAGCGGCTCGTAGGGCGCGGTCGCGCGCTTGAACTCATCGGTGGTGCCGTGACTGATGTTGAGAAACAGCGGCAGCACGCCGATGCCGTCCGGCAGCATGCGGATCAGCTCCTCGAGCCCGCCCGGTCGCAACGTCGGTTTGATGCAGCCGACGACGCCGCGCCAACTGGTGAATGCCATGATGATCTCCTCAAGATGCAGGTTCGGAAGAAGGAGTGAGGGACGCGCTCATTGCGGCACGAGCACGCGGCCGCCATTCATGGCGACCCCCTGCCCGGTCATGTAGGCGGCGTCGGCGCTGGCGAGATAGGCGGCAAGCCCCGCCATGTCGTCCGGATAGCCGAGCCGGCCGAGCGGGATGGTGGTGCGACCGCGCTCGATCAGCTCCTCGGGCGTGGTGTTTGCGAGCGGCTGCGCGGTCAGCGACACGCCCGGGATGATGGCGTTGACCCTGATGTTGTGCTTGGCCCACTCGAGCGCGAGCGTCTTCGTCAGCGACAGAATTGCGGCCTTGCTGCAGGCATAGCTCGCGCCGTTGACGGCGCCTTCGAGCGCGCGGCCCGACGCGATGTTGATCACCACCCCGCGCTTGTTGGCGATCATGCCGGGCCCGAACGCGCGCACGATCAGCCATGGCGCCGTGACGTTGACCTTGAGCGTGTGCTCCCAGACCTCTGGCTGCATGTCGAGCACGCTGGCGCGCGGAAAGATGCTGGCGTTGTTGATCACGCAATAAGGCGTGCCGTAGGCATCGCGCGTGGCTTTGACGGCCAGGTCGATTTCGGCAGGATGCGCCAGGTCGGCCTTGAAGAAGCGTGCCTCGCCGCCTTCCGCCCTCGCCTCCCGTGCCGCCTCCTCGCCAAGCGCCGCGTCGATATCCCAGACCGCCACCCTGGCGCCGTCGCGCGCGAAGCGCCGGCAGAAGGCGCGGCCGAATCCGCCGCCGGCGCCGGTCACCACCACCAGGTCGCCCGGCCGGATGCCGTCGCGCACAATGCCGTCGCCCACCATCCCCTCCCCTTCGCCCCATGCTTGGCGGAGGCGGCTCCGTGCGCCGCGCCATCATGATGAGGTCAGGGACGCATCTTACAGGCGTGGCCGGATCATTTGTAAAGCCGGATAGTCTTGACCCGCGACGACAACGCGAGCCCGTCCATGCAGGCGGACGGTTCGCCTGGCGTACAGGCGGTCACGTCGTTGACCAGGATCGCGCCGATCTGCCCACAATCGCCATCGGTCGAGAACGTGCGCACATTGGTGCGCTTGCCGCGCACCGGTCCCATCTCGGTGATCATGCGGCGCTGGATGACGCCCTCGGGGTTGAACACCGCGAAGTCGAGCTTGAGGCTGTCGATATTGCGGCTGGTCTTGTTCTCGATCAGGAAGGTCATTCGGCAGCGGTTGTCGGCGGTCTCGGTGGCATTGAGCTCGAGCCGCGCCAAGTCGTCGTGGGTGGCTTCCTCGGCCTGCGCGAACACCGGAATGAGGAGGCACAAGGCAAGAACTGCACGCCGTACGCAACGCATCGCAACTCTCCCGCTGCATTCCGCGCAACCGCGACATTGTTAGCGGCGCCTCCGGGCATGCACAACAGGCGAAAGGGTCGATCAGTTCGCGATGGTTCCGAGTGGCTGGTGCTCGAACGCGGCAGGACGACCGACGGCAGACCGGCAGCTTCGGGCGCCTAACCAGCAGAAGGCCTTTGCACCTGCCCGCTCCAAGGGTGGTGCGCCGGCTTGGCCTCCGGATGCGTCTTGAGGAAGTGGTGCAGGACATGCAGCAGGGTCAGCGCGTGCGCCTTGTCCCCGGTGGCCTCGGCTAGCCGGATATCGTCCACGATCATGTCGCGAACCTTCTCGCTGCCGTGCTCGTGGCCCATGAGGTATTGGGCGAGCGCGGTCGCGGCGATCTCGGGCAGATGCTCGTGTTCGGCGATCGCGAGCACCTCTTCCTCGGTCAAGCCGCAAAGCCCGATGCAATCCTCAAGCGTGATCATGCGAGCCTCCATCAAGGCCCATTGGGGTGCCGGAAAGTCCGGGCAACCGGGCATGATTACGACCTCACTGCCGCGATCTGTTCTTGACCTGCATCAAACGCGCCGCGGGAATCGTGCCGGTCAGGTCCGCCCCGTGATGGCGTGCTCGTAGATGTCCTCCTCCTGGGCGTTGTGAATCCGCACCAGCGCCTCGATCGATTCGATGACACGCTGCGCGTCACGGATGAGATAGCGGTCGGTGTCGTCCGCTGTAAGCCCGTCCGCGAGCTGGCCCAGGAGGCGCGCCAGGTGGATGATCTCCCGGTGCGCCCGGCTCATGGCGCCGAGGCCGTGCCCATCGGCGAGAAACTTTGCGAGGCCGGGATAGACCTTGGTCTCGTCCTCGCGTTCGTGCCTGACCACCTGCCGGGCAATGATCTGGTCGGCTTCCGAGATCAGGGCAACCGCGGCCGCTCCGTGCGCGTCGTCGAGCGCGTCCGCAATCTCGCGCAGCCGGTCGAGGCCTGCCTCCATCTTCTCGTGATCCTGCCGCAGGGCCGTCGCCGTCGTGGCCGACATCGCCGGCCGCCGGATCCTGCGGCCCGGGGTGAGCGCGCGCAGCGCATTGAGGATGACCGCTACGTCGATTGCTTCCTGTGTCAACGCGCCGGCGATCGGCGGCAGCCAACCGATTGCCGCGAAGCCCATCGCCATCCCGGACATCGCCATGCCGGCCACGATGCTCTGCACCGCGATGCGGCGGGCGCGCTTGGCGATGATGACGGCATCGGAGACGCGGTCGAGCCGATCGACCAGAATGACCACATCGGCAGCTTCCGAGGAGGCGCTGGCGCCGCGCCCGCCCATGGCGATGCCGACGCTGGCGGCTGCAAGCGCAGGCGCATCGTTGATGCCGTCGCCGACCATGATGGTCGGGGCGAGACGCTGCTCTGTTGCCACTGCGTCGACCTTGTCGGATGGAACACGGTCCGCGAGCACGGCATCGAGGTCGAGCGCCGCAGCGATCGTCTCCGCGGCGTCTGCCCGGTCGCCGGTGAGCATGACGATGCGCGCGACACCGCCCGAGCGCAGCGCCTGCACGGCGCGTGGCGTCTCGCGTCGCAGCTCATCGCCGAGAAGAAGCGCCCCGATGGTGCGGCCGTCGACCGCCACGAACACGCTCAGCGCGGACCGCCAGGCCGCCCGCCGGAGCGCCCGCACTGCCCATTCCTCCGGCTTGCGCGCCCCGTAGACCATCTGATGCGATCCGACCCGGACCTGACGGCCGTCGATCAGCCCCTCCAGCCCGGAGCCGAGCGTTTCGCGCACCTGCGTCGGGATGCGCAGCGTGAGGCCCTTGGCGAGCGTGGCCGCCACGATCGCGGCTGCCACCACGTGGTGCGAGGCCTGCTCGAGCGAGCCGGCAAGCCGCAGCACTTCCTCGGCGCGTTCGCCGGGTGCGGTCTCGATCGCGACCAGGCGCGCCCCGCCGACCGTCAGGGTGCCGGTTTTGTCGAACATGACAGTGTGCGTGCGCGCGAGCGCCTCGAACGGCTGGCCGCCCTTGATCAAGATGCCGAGCCGGGCCGCCTGGGCGACCCCCGCGATGAAGGCGACCGGGGCGGCAAGGATCAGCGGACAGGGTGTCGCCGCAACCAGCACCGCAAGGCCGCGAATGGGATCGCCCGAATAGAACCAGGCGAAGCCCGCGACCGCGAGCGTGACCGGAAACAGCAGCAACGCATAGCGATCGGCGAGCCGGATGAATGGTGCCTTGGCGGTTTGTGCCGCATGCACCATACGCACGATGCTGGCGTAGGTGCTTTCGCCGGCCGTTGCAGTCGCACGGATCTCAAACGACTCGCCGGCGTTGACGGTGCCGCTGCGGGCCGCTTCCCCTTCGCGCCGCGCGACCGGCATCGGCTCGCCGGTGAGCGCGGCCTCGTCGATCACGGCGCCTGGGCCTGCAATGATCCCATCGACCGGGATCACTTCGCCGGCGCGCACCAGAATTGTGTCGCCGATCGCGACTTGCTCGACCGCAACATCGGCGATTGTGGATTCCCGCCGGCGATGAGCGATGCGTGGCGCGCGATCGACCAATGATCTGAGGTCCCGCTCGGCGCGCGCCACCGCGATGTCTTCGAGCACGTTGCCGCCCGCGTACATGACGGCGACCACGACGGCAGCGAGATTTTCGCCGAGGGCCAGCGCGGCTGCCATCGACAGGAGCGCGATCGCATCGACCCCCATGCGGCCGGCCAGCAAGTCTCGGATGATCGCAACGGCAAGACCAATCACGACCGGCACGGTCGCGGCACCCCAGACCCAATCGGCGAGTGTCGTGTGATCGGTGGCCCAGGCCGCAAGCCCGACGAGAAGCCCCGCAAGCGCCGTGGCGATCAGCGCTCTGCGGACAAGGCGTTCTGACGGAATGATCGACATACGTCACATGAGCCTGGTGGGATCACCATCATATGAGGTCGCCGCGGTCCACGTGCCCCTTGACCTACATCAATGAGTCTGGGCCGGGATATGGGAATTGAATGTAGCGGGCGCTTGCCTTTATGAAAGGACCACGGCATGAGGCGCAGCCTGCGCATAGTTATTGTTCTCCTCGGCGCGCTGGTCTGGCAATCCGCTTTGGCTGCGGAGAACTGGCCCGATTCCATCGACCAGTATGTCGAGCAGGTCCGCAAGACCATTCAGACAACCGACACGGCCGGCTACCTGGCGGTGGTCAAAGACCCGGGCGGCGCGTTGCTGCTCGACGTACG
This sequence comes from Xanthobacteraceae bacterium, assembly GCA_036845065.1. Lineage (GTDB taxonomy): Bacteria > Pseudomonadota > Alphaproteobacteria > Rhizobiales > Xanthobacteraceae > VAZQ01. The sequence continues at coordinate 11,117 of DAIUEP010000091.1, forward strand.
CGAGGACGACGAATTCAAAGCCGGTCACATTCCCGGAACGGTCAATATTCCACGCGGGGTGCTCGAGTTCCGGATCTGGCGGCTGCTCGGCTATCCGCAACCGGTCGATACCGGCCGCAGGATCTACGTCCAGTGCCGCACCGGCGGCCGCGCCACCTTGGCAACCAAGCAGCTCAAGGACATCGGCTTTACCAATGTCACCGCGGTGATCGTGGAGCTGGCGGAGTGGCAGAAGGCGGGCCATCCGTTCGGAAAATAGGCCAACCTCTCACGGCTGCGTCTTGACGCGTGCGAGCACCGCAGCCTTGCGCTCGATATCGCGTTCGAGCCGTTCCCTGAACGCATCGGCGTCCGCGTAGTAATCGGCCGGCTGTGCGGCGCGCTTGGCGACGGTCTGGTAGGCCTCGTCCCGGGCGGCGCCCGCGCAAGCGCCGGCGAGCTTGTCTATTATCGGCGCGGGCGTTGCCGCCGGCGCCAGCAATCCCCCGAAACTCGCCGGGCTCACGTCGTAGCCTTGCTCCTTGACAGTCGGAACGTTCGGGAAGGCCGGATGGCGGGTCTCGTCGAATACGCCGATCAGCCGGATGTTCTGGCCGGCTGCGCTGCCGAGCACGATCGAGGCGACATGCAGCCGCCCGCCGATGAGATCGGTGATCACCAGCGGCTCGCCTCGGAACGGGATGTCCGCGATCGCGATCCCGGCGGCCTGCAGGAATTCCTCCATCGCCAGATGCGGGATCGTCAGCGGGCCCTGGTGGCCGTAATTGAGCGCTCCCGGCCTTTGCTTCGCCATCGCCACGAGATCACCGACAGTCTTGATCGGCGAATCGGGTCGGACTGCGAGCGCCATTGCGTTGCTGAAGGTCTGGCAGACCGGCACAAGCGCGTCGGGCTTGTAGCCGGTGTCGGCGCCGCGCGCCTGCGGATAGACGGAAAGCACCAGCGCCGGAGCAAACAGCAGCGTGTGGCCATCGGCTTCCGCGCGCGCGACCGCGGCGGCACCCAGGGAGCCGCCGGCGCCCGGCCGGTTCTCGACCACGAATTGCTGGCCGAGCCGGCTGGAGAGGCCGACCGCGAGCGCGCGGGCGAGGATGTCGGTGGTGCTGCCGGCGACGTACGGATTGACGATCCGCACCACCCGGCTCGGATAGTCGCTCTGGGCGAGTGCCGCGCCAGTTGCGACAGTCATCGCCGCAATCGATAGAGCGATGGTGCTGAATGGGTTCACCACGGCTATTCTCCCTGGTTCACTCGCGGGTGTTGCTCCGGTAGCGACAATTCGCCACGTAAGTCGCAATGGTAGTCCGAACCCTAGCGCCTTGGCAGGCATTCGCGAATGGGTCTTGACGCCAAGTGCTTGATTGATCGGTTGGGTTTTGTGTGCCGGGACCGGGCGCGACTTCTTGATGACAGTGAGCCTCGATCGACAGCGGAACCGGTTGCACAAGAAATACGGTGTATATCTCAGGCGGGGCCGTTGTTTCCATCAAAAGCCGGGCAGGACAATAGTGTGCGATTGAGCGCCAGCCTCTACAGCTGGTCTGCTCCCACAGGAGACGACGCAGAATAGACCCGCCATCAGTGTCCAATATTCGGAGATCAGGATTGCACCGTGCCGCGCAGCAGGACGTCGCTCAGGGGCAGGCGATTGAGGCACCGTTTTGGCGGGGACGTCTTGGTGGCATCGAGGACGTTGGGCTCGGTCTGCGCTGGGACGCGGCGACGCTCGCGAGCGAGGTCACTCGGAGGGCGGCCGCGCTCCATGCGATGGGCATCGGGCGCGGCTCAGTTGTGGCGATTGCGCATGGTGCAAGCGCGCATTTTTTCGCAGACCTGCTTGCCACCTGGCAATTGCGTGCGACCGCAGCCTGCCTTGACCGCTCGCTGACGCAGCCCGAGCTTGAGACCATCATCGGTTTTTCCAGGCCTGCTGTGCTCCTCGTCAATGGTGCTGGACCTCCCGGCACGCCACCCCTCAGGGTCGTCGACCTTGCGAGTGAGCCGCCTTCGCGACTGTCGCCGCCGCCCGTCAAGATCGATCCCGCCGATCCGGCGCTGATCCTGTTCACCTCCGGTACCACAGGTGTGCCGAAAGGCGTCGTGCTGAGCTTCGGTGCGATCCAAATTCGCCTTTCGGCGAATGTCGAAGCCATCGGAACGACCGCGCTCAGAAGAACGCTCGTGACGTTGCCGACGCATTTCGGGCACGGCCTGATCGGCAATTCGCTGACGCCGCTGCTGTCCGGGGGCGAGATCGTCCTGCATCCACCGGGGACTGCGCTGATGCAGAACCTGGGCCGCATCATCGACGACCATCAGATCACGTTCCTGAGCTCGGTACCGGCGTTGTGGCGCATGGCGACACGGTACGATCAGCCGGGGGGGCGCTCGCTGCTCCGAGTCCACGTCGGTTCGGCGCCGTTCGCTGCGCAACTATGGTCGGCGGTTGCGGAATGGACGCGTGCCAATGTGGTCAATTGCTATGGCCTGACCGAGACCGCCAACTGGGTTGCGGGCGCGTCCTCGCGTGGCGGAGAAATTGCCGACGGCCTCGTCGGGGAGGCCTGGGGCACGACGGTGGCGGTCGTGTGCGATGACGGGACGATCCGAGCCTCCGGCGAAGGCGAGATCGTGGTGCGATCGCCCGCCATGATGTCAGGCTATCTCAGTCGCCCCGATCTCACCGCAGCGGTCCTGCGCGACGGCTGGCTCCATACGGGCGACCGCGGGGTCCTCGACGAGCGCGGCCGGCTCTGGCTTGCCGGCCGGATCAAGGAGGAGATCAATCGCGCGGGGATCAAAATACAGCCGGCCGAAGTCGACTTGCTGCTTGAGCGCCATCCCGACGTCGCGGAGGCCTGCGTCTTTGCCGTGCCTGACGCCGTCAGCGGCGAATTGGTTGCGGCGGCGATCAAGCCTGCGGACGGCGCACAGATCGGCCCGAAAGCGCTGGAGGCCTGGTGTCGCGAGCGGCTGCGGCAAGAGGCGGTTCCGGAGCGCTGGTTCATTGTTGATGCGCTTCCCCGGAATGTGCGTGGAAAGATCAGTCGCGATGCGGTGCGGCGGATACTTGTTCCCGCTTGCAACACCTATGGCGACGGAGGCGCGACGCCGCCCCAAGGCGCCCGCAATGCGGATGACGGGGTGCGCAATGCGGTCGAGCGGGCATGGACCGAGGCGTTTGGAAGGGAGTCGCTGGTGAAGAATCTGCCGTGGGATGAGTCCGGCGGCGATTCCATGGATACCCTGCGTTTCTGGTTTGCAATTGAAGAGCAGGTCGGGGTTCCGATGAGCTTCGATCTCCTGGCGCCCGGGGCGACGTTCGACACGCTGGTCGCGGCGATCCGTCAGAGCCAGGGCTCCGCTTCAGCCGATCGCAACGGCGCCGCGAGCAAAGCAACTCCATTGGTGTTTTTCATGCCGTCGCTGGAAGGCGACATGCCGCATTTTGCGCGCTTCCGTGCAGCGTTTGCGGGACGCGTTCGGTTCGAAGTTATCCATTATCCGGCAGCGCCAGAAATGCTTGGCGGCGGCGGGTTCGACACGGTCGTCGATGCCGCGGTTGCCCAGGTTCGCGCGCGGGGCGAGGCCGCCGCATATTGTTTCCTCGGGGTTTCATCCGGTGGGTTCGTGGCCTGGGAAGCGGCCCGCTGCCTGCTCAAGGCCGGCGAGCGTGTGGAGTTCATCGGGCTCATCGACGCCCGACGTTCCGTGCAACCGCTCCCCCTGCGCACCAGCCTCGTCGCTCAAGTCTGCGGACTCCTGACTCGGCCAACGAGCAGCCTGGGCGATCTGACGCAAAGACTGGTCGCCAAGTCTGCCTCCAGGCGATTGCGGATGCTGCTCGCGATGGGGAGGCTCCTGCCGTCGAAACAGTCCACGCGATTCCGAATGCACCTGGGCATCCTGTTGCGGCGCAAGGCTCTGGAGGATGCGACCGTCGAGCCCCTCGAATTACCGGCAACGCTGTTCCGGACTGCCGAGCAATGGCCTGGCCCGCACGACTATGGTTGGAGTGCGTTGAGCAGGCAATTGACCATCGTCAACATCGAGGGAACCCATGTCAACATGTTCGAGCCACAGCGTCTGGACAGCCTGCGCGACAGGATCGCGGGGGCGCTCGAGGCAGCCACGGACCAGATGGGTTTCATTCGGCCGGAGGGTGTTCGCAGGGTCGGCTGAGCGCCTGATCATTGTGAAGCCCCGAACGGAGCGCCTCGTGGTGGAAATGGGACCAAGCCGCTTACCCCGGCGCCTTGTCAGCCTCGCATCTCCTTCACCACCTCCGCAATCCGTGCCGGCTCCGACACCGGCAGCGAGCAGCGCTCGCCGACGCAGACGAAGGCGGCGGCCTCTGTCGTCGCCTTGATCTTCTCTTGCGCGGGATGCGAGGCCGAGAGCGCATCGGCAGAAGGTGCGCGCAGCACGATGCGGTCGAGCGCCGGCAGCGCCAGCGCGGCCACGATCAGGGCGTTGGCTCCGTCGCCCTCGCCCGCCACCACGATCTCGGCCGCGCGCAGCCGCAGGTCGAGCGCGTTGAACAAGGCGAGATGCATGAAGATGTTGTCGGCCGCGAGCGGGGTGACCCCGTCGAACAATGTGTCGGCCTGCGTGCGCCAGCGGTCCTGCCCAGACACGACCGCGAGCCGCAGCAGATTGTGCGCGGCGACCGAATTCGGATTGGGCGTCGCCTCATCGGCGGTCGCGCTCGGCCGCACCACCAGGCCTTCGGCGTCGTCGGCGGTGAGGAAGTAGCCGCCGGTGTCGGGGTTGACGTAATGGCGATCGAGCGCGCCCTGCCAGGCGAGCGCGTGGTCGAGATAGCTGCCCTCCCCGGTCGCCTCGTGCAGCGCGAGCGCGGCGCGGATCATGTTGGCGTGGTCGGAGGCGAGCCCGGGAAAAAGGAGCTTTCCGGCGCGCCAGGAATGGCCAAGCCGATGGCCAAGCCGGTCGCTGCGGCTCATGTTGGTCGACACACATTTGAACGCGCGCGCCGCCATCGCGAGCCAGGCGGGCTCGCCGAAGGCGACACCCGCATTGGCAAGCCCCGCGATCATGAGGCCGTTCCAGTCCGCCAGCACCTTGTCGTCGAGACCCGGCCGCACGCGCGGCTCGCGCGCCGCCAACAGCCGCGTGCGCAGTGTCGAAAGCCGCACCTCCTCCGCGTCGCTCGCCGGCACCCGCGCGAGCCGATTGAGAATGGTGTGGCCCTCGAAATTGCCCTCTGCCGTCACGTCGTAGTGGCGCGCGAAGAACGCGGCATCGTCCGCCCCGAGGACTTTTGTAATCTCGGCGAGCGACCAGACATAGAACTTGCCCTCCTCGCCTTCGGAATCGGCATCGAGCGAGGCGCAGAACGCGCCATCGGGCGTCGTCATCTCGCGCGCGAGCCAGGCCACGGTCTCCTGCGCGCGCGTGCGATAAAGCGATTTGCCGGAGCGCTGATACGCAAGCGCCAGGAGCTCCAGGAGCTGGGCATTGTCGTAGAGCATCTTCTCGAAGTGAGGGACCAGCCAGCGCTCGTCGACCGAGTAGCGCGAGAAGCCGCCGCCGAGATGGTCATAGATGCCGCCTTGCGCGATGCGCTCAAGCGTCAGCTCGACCGCGTTGAAATAGCGCGCCTCGCCGGTGCGCTGCCCGGCGCGCCAGAGGAACTCGAGCAGCATCGGCTGCGGGAACTTGGGGGCGCCGCGGGTGCCGCCATGGACCGGATCGATGATGCCGCCGAGCTGCTGGGCGGTGCGGTCGAGCTCAGGCCTGCCGATCACCACCCTGCCCTGCGGCCGCGCGGTTTCGGCAAGCCTCGCCATCAAGGCCGATCGGTTCTGCTCGACCGCCTTGGGGTCGTCGCGGAAGATGCGCGCAACGTTTTCAAGCACATCCACGAAGGCGGGCTTGCCGTAGCGGCTGGTCTTCGGAAAATACGTGCCGCCCCAGAACGGCTCGCCTGCGGGCGTGAGGAACATCGTCAAAGGCCAGCCGCCGTGCTCGCCCATGAGATGCAGCGCCGACATGTAGATCTGGTCGATGTCGGGCCGCTCCTCGCGGTCGACCTTGATGTTGACGAACAGCGCATTCATCACCTTGGCGGTGGCGTCGTCCTCGAAGCTCTCGTGCGCCATCACGTGGCACCAGTGGCAGGCCGCGTAGCCGACCGAGAGCAGGATCGGCTTGTTGGTGCGCTGCGCCTCGGCGAGCGCCTGCGGCCCCCACGGCCACCAGTCGACCGGATTGTGCTTGTGCTGCAGGAGATAAGGCGAGGTCTCCTGCGCGAGGCGGTTTTCGGGAGTGGTGCTGGGGGCGGGGGCGGACATGAAGTGTTCCGATCGTTGATGCGGCGCGCGAGGATAACGCGCGAAGGGCGCGATCGTAGCACGGGATCAGGCGCCCTCCCCGTCGTTCGGCGCATCATTGAAATAGGCGTCTAG
>DAIUEP010000092.1:0-13282 GCA_036845065.1 Xanthobacteraceae bacterium
GGGTCGAATAGGGCGTGAGCAGGATGTCGGACTGGTAGAAGGTCTCGCGCGTGGTCACGACATAGCGGCTGTCGAGCCGTTCCAGCACGATGCGCGAGAACACCAGATGCGAGGTCGAGGAGCCGATGTCGACGCCGACGCTGAGGACGACGATCTCATCCTCGTCGACCAGCGAGCGGCCGGTCGAGGAGAAGAAAACACGTCCGCCTTGGGCTTCCTCAGTCATGCCTTGCCCCAACCACACGTCATGGCCGGGCTCGTCCCGGCCATCCACGTCTTCTTTGTTGAGTCGCCATCAAGTCGTGGATGCCCGCGACAAGCGCGGGCATGACGGCTGAGAGGCTTGTGCATTGGCACTAAGCGCCCACGAACTTCGGCACCACGGTGCCCTTCTTGTAGAAGTCGGGCTCCATCCGGTTCTGCGCGCCTTCCGCCCTGAGCTTCTCGGCAAATTCGTCGCGCAGATACGGATCCTCCATGTAGTAGGGGATCGCGGTGCCGCCTTCCGGGATGTCCATGGCGGTGTAGTCGGTGTGCTTCTCGCCGGGCGGGCCGGGCTCGCGGCCGGGATTGTGGGGACCGAACCAGGCGGTCAGCCGGAAGCCCTCCTTGGAGGCGTTGAAGTGCTGGTGATACCAGCGCGCGCCGCCGGGGGCGGCCGACACCATGCCGAACTGGGAATAGTCCACCCGCTTGACCTCGCTGGCCTTGCCGTCCTTCCAGGGCGTCACGCCGTTGCGCTCGGGCCAAGTATAGGTGTAGCCGTTGCCTTTCAGGCAGATCAGCACGGCTGCCGAGGTGTGGGCGTGCGCCTTGGAATAGCGGCCAACCTCGTGCTGGCCGATCCACAGGTAGAACGTATTGCCGGTCATGAATGGCTCGACGCGGCGCCATCCGACCGAGCGGCGATTGTCGAGCGGCAGGTCGCAGTTGATGACGTCCGGCACGAAGTTGGTGCGCCGCATGGCAAGCCCGCGCACCGGATCGGGCTCGATGTCGTCCTTGTACTTGTAGAAGTCGTCGGCGCCCGAGAAGCGGTCCTTGAACTGGTAGGGCGCGTTGAAAACGAAATCGGTGTTGTTGATGAGGTTCATCAGGTTCGGCGCCGTCGTGCCCGCGATCAGTACTGCCGGCGACGAGCTTGCATTGACGAGCCGGTGCGAAGCGTTCACTGGGATCGAGAACAGCGAGCCCTTCTGCCATTCGAACACGTGCTTCCTGCTGTCGCCGTCGAGCCACACTTCCGTGGTGCCGCGGCCCTCGGCGACCAGATAGATTTCCTCGTAGATGTGCTTCTCCGGGTTGAGCGCGCCGGCGCCCGGAATTTCGACGACGTAGCAGCCCCATTTCCCTTCGGTGCCGTAAAGCTGGATGTAGGTGCCCTTGCCGCCCAGGCGCTTCCACGGCTTCATCGGCAGATCGAGCACGGTCTTCAATCCGACGTCGCGGAAAATCGGGATTCCGTCGGACTCCATGAACATGTCGTATGGCGTCTTGGGACGGTTGAATTTGCCGACGCCGGCCCGGTCGATGCCGGTCGGCTCGTGCCAGTGGGTCTTTTCGCCTACTTCATGCATGGTCTTCGATCTTTCTCGCTGCCGGAGCGTCTTCGGGAGGGGAAATTCCTCGGTTTTATAGGGCCCTCAACGGCATAAGCCAATAGTCAGCCAATAGTCGGGAGCGGATGCGGCGACCGAGGCCCTTTTGGCCCCCCGGCCGATCCTCTAAGATCGCGCCAGCGTCATCGTCCTAAAGGGGAGAGATTGCAAATGAGGCGCATACTTCTTGCGACCACCGCGCTCGCCATGCTGGCGGCCGCGCCGGCCCTGGCCCAGCAAAGAACCGTGAAAATCGGCTTCATCAGCACTTTTAGCGGTCCGACCGCCGTCATCGGCAACGACATGCGCAACTCGGTCGAGCTGGCGCTCGACCACCTCGGCCGCAAGATGGGCGGGCTGCCGGTCGAAGTGATCTACGAGGACGACCAGCAGAAGCCCGAGGTCGGCGTCCAGAAGACCCAGAAGCTCATCGAGTCCGACAAGGTCAACTTCATCGCCGGCTATATCTGGTCGAACGTGCTGCTCGCCTCGCTGAAGCCGGCGGTCGACTCGCAGACCTTCCTGATCAGCGCCAACGCCGGTCCCTCGCAGATCGCCGGCGAGCTTTGCTCGCCCTTCTTCTTCTCGACCTCCTGGCAGAACGACCAGACGCCGGAGGCGATGGGCGAATACATGAACCAAAAGGGCGTGAAGTCGGTGTTCCTGATCGGGCCGAACTATGCCGCCGGCAAGGACATGCTGACCGGCGTGCGCACCACCTTCAAGGGCCGCATCATCGGCGAAGAGCTCACCAAGTGGCCCGATCAGCTCGACTTCTCGACCGAGCTGTCGAAGGTGCGCGCCGCCAAGCCCGATGCGGTGTTCGTGTTCTATCCGGGCGCGGCCGGCGTGCAGTTCCTCACGCAATATGCGCAGGCCGGGCTCAAGGGCCAGATCCCGCTCTATACGGCTTTCACCATCGATTCGCTCTCGCTGCCGCTGCAGAAGGATCTCGCGCTCGGCGTGCCGGGCACGCAGGAGTGGGTGAACGACCTGCCCAACGACGCCAACAAGAAGTACGTCGCCGACTTCCGCGCCAAGCACAAGGTTTATCCGTCGTTCTACGGCGCGCAGTCCTATGACGCGGTCAACCTGATCAACAGCGCGGTGGTGGCGGCCGGCGGCGATCTCGGCAAGAAGGACGTGATGCGGGCCGAAATGCGCAAGGTCAATTACGCGTCGGTGCGCGGGCCATACAAGTACGGCAACAACCACTTCCCGATCCAGAACTTCTACCTGCAGGACGTGGTGAAGGATGCCGAGGGCAACCTGACGCTGAAGACGGTGTCGACAATCGTCAAGGACAGCCAGGACAAGTTCCACGATAAGTGCCCGATGAAGTGGTAGAAGGCCAATTCCGCCCTCGTCATGAGGAGCGCCCGTAGGGCGCGTCTCGAAGGGTGAGGGCGGCCCATGCTTCGAGACGCACGCCCATGCGCAGAGGGGCGCATGGGCGTGCTCCTCAGCATGAGGCCGAGAGAGTCCTGAAGCGGGCCTGATCCAGTCCCATGCTGCTCTTCCTCGAACAGTGCTTGAACGGATTGCAGTTCGGGCTGCTGCTGTTCCTGCTTGCCGCCGGGCTCACGCTGGTGTTCGGCATCATGGATTTGGTGAACCTGGCGCACGGCTCGCTCTACATGGTCGGCGCCTATTTCGCCGCGACCTTCGTGGCGCTGACCGACAGCTTCCTGCTCGGCGCGGTGCTGGCGCTCGGCGCCACCGTTGTGGTCGGCATGGCGGTCGAGGTCGTCGCGTTGCGCCGGCTTTATGGTCGCGACCACCTCGATCACGTGCTCGGCACCTTCGGGCTGATCCTGTTCTTCAACGAGGCGGTGCGGATCGTCTGGGGCCCGGCCGGCTTGACGCTGCGGCTGCCGGACTGGCTCAGCACCTCGGTCCGCGTCCTGCCCGGCCTTGACTATCCGACCTACCGGATCGCCATCATCGTCACCGCGCTCGCGGTGGCGCTGTTTCTCTACGTCCTGGTGATGCGCACGCGGATCGGCATGCTGATCCGGGCCGGCGCCTCCAACCGCGAAATGACCGGCGCGCTCGGGATCAATATCGGCCTGCTCTATACGCTGGTCTTCGGGCTCGGCGCCGCGCTTGCGGCGCTCGCCGGCCTGATGCAGGCGCCGATCCAGACCGTGCAGATCGGCATGGGCGAGAACATTCTCATCCTCGCCTTCGTGGTGATCATCATCGGCGGCATCGGCTCGATCCGTGGCGCCTTCATCGCGGCCATCATGGTCGGCCTGATCGACACGATCGGGCGCGCCTTCCTGCCGGATCTGCTGCGCCTGGTGCTGAGCTCGCGCGGCGCCTCCACGGTGGCGCCGGCGCTGTCGTCGATGCTGATCTATCTGGTGATGGCGATCGTGCTGGTGGTGCGGCCGGCCGGCCTGTTCCCGGTGTCGAGCAAATGACGCTTACGCCCCGCAGCCTGGTCGTCGCCGGCCTCCTCGTGTTTCTCGCCCTGGTGCCGGCCTATGTGGCGGCGACCGGCAACGCGTTCCTGATGACGCTGTTCACGCGCATCATCATTCTGGCGATCGCGGCGACGAGCCTCAATCTGATCCTCGGCTATGGCGGCATGGTGAGCTTCGGGCACGCCGTCTATCTCGGGGTCGGCGGCTATGCGGTCGGCATCCTGGCCTATGAGGGCGTTGCGTCCGGCTTCGCGCAATGGCCGGTCGCGATCGGCGTGTCCGCGCTGCTTGCGCTCATCGTTGGGGCGCTGTCGCTGCGCGCGCGCGGCGTCTATTTCATCATGATCACGCTCGCGTTCGCGCAGCTTGTGTACTATTTCGGCGTCGGGCTCGATCGCTACGGCGCCGACGACGGCCTGACCGTCTACCGGCGGAGCCAGTTTGGCGAGCTGATCAATCTCTCCAACCGCACCGTGTTCTACTATCTCTGCCTCCTGCTGCTCATCGGGACGATCTATCTGGTCTGGCGGCTGATCAACTCGCGCTTCGGGCTGGTGGTGCAGGGCGCGCGCTCGAACGACCGCCGCATGCGGGCGATCGGATTTCCGACCTATCGCTATCGCCTGACCTGCTTCGTCGTTGCGGGCGCGATCTGTGGGCTCGCGGGCGCGCTCCTTGCCAACCACACCGGCTTCATCAGCCCGGCCACCATGCATTGGACGCGCTCGGGCGACCTCATCGTGATGGTCGTGCTGGGCGGCATGGCGTCGTCGTTCGGCCCGCTGATCGGCGCGGTCACGCTGCTGGTGCTGGAAGAACTACTGCCGGTGCTGATCCGCCTGCTGGCGTCCGGGTTCGTGGAGCCGCAGGTCGCCGTGAAGGTCTCGGAATATTGGCAGATCGTGCTCGGACCGCTGTTCCTCCTGGTGGTGCTGTTCGCGCGCGGCGGCATCAACGGCCTCCTGGAGGGCATGCGCCGTGGCTGATGCGCTGATCGAGATTGACCGGCTGACCAAGCACTTTGGCGGCGTTGTCGCCTCCGACGGCATCACGCTCACCATTCCGCAAGGCGAGCTTCATGCCATCATCGGGCCGAACGGCGCCGGCAAGAGCACTTTGATCGGACAGCTCACCGGCGAGATCGCGCCCGACTCTGGGCTGATCCGGTTCGAAGGCCGCGATATCACGACGCTGCCGGTCTACCGGCGCAGCGCGCTCGGGCTGGCGCGCTCGTTCCAGATCACGTCGTTGTTCCTCGATTTCACCACGCTCGACAATGTCGCGCTGGCGGTGCAGGCACATGCCGGTCACTCGTTCCGCTTCTGGCGCAACGCGCGTACCGATGCGGCGCTGCGCGAGCCGGCGCGCGCGGTGCTGGCGCAGGTCGGCCTCGCCCAACGCGCCGATGAGCTTTGCGCCAATCTCAGCCATGGCGAGCATCGCCAGCTCGAGATCGCGATGGCGCTCGCGACCCGCCCGCGCATGTTGCTGCTCGACGAGCCGATGGCCGGCATGGGTCCCGATGAATCGGCGCGCATGGTGCAGACGCTCAAGGCGCTCAAGAGCAGGCTGACGATCCTCCTGATCGAGCACGACATGGAGGCGGTGTTCGCGCTTGCCGACCGTATCACCGTGCTGGTCTATGGCCGCGTCATCGCGTGTGACGTTCCGGCGGCGATCCGTGCCAACGCGGAGGTGCGCAAGGCCTATCTCGGCGCGCCCGATGAGCAGGCCGGCGAACAGGTGGCACATGGATAACCTGCTCGAGCTCGATGGCGTCGAGACCACCTATGGCTTCAGCCAGGTGCTGCACGGCATCTCGCTCGCCATCGCGCCCGGCGAGGTGGTCACGCTCATGGGCCGCAACGGCATGGGCAAGACCACGACCGTGCGCTCGATCATGGGGCTCACCCGCGCCATGGCGGGCTCGATCCGCTTCGCCGGCCGCGAGATCCGCACCCTGCCGGCCTATCAGGTGGCGAAGCTCGGTATCGGCCTGGTGCCGGAAGGCCGCCAGGTGTTTCCGAATCTCACCGCGCGCGAGAACCTGGTGGCGACCGCGGCCAATCGCGGCGGCGCTGCCGAGCCGTGGACGCTCGCCAAGGTGTGCGAGCTGTTCCCGCGGCTGTCCGAGCGCCTGGACACGATGGCAAACCTGCTCTCCGGCGGCGAGCAGCAGATGCTGGTGATCGGCCGGGCGCTGATGACCAATCCGCGGCTGCTCATTCTGGACGAGGCAACCGAGGGCCTGGCGCCGCTCATCCGCACCGAGATCTGGCAGTGCCTCACCCGGCTCAAAGCGCAGGGCCTGTCGATCTTGGTGATCGACAAGAACGTCGATGCACTGATCCGGATCGCGGATCGGCATTACCTGATCGAGCGCGGCCGCGTGGTGTGGAACGGAGCGTCGGTGCAACTCGCGGCCGCTCCGGACGTTCAGCATCGGTACCTCGGCGTTTGAAGGTAGACCTGCCCGCATGAGCGGCAACCCCCCCGTCATTGTCTGGTTCCGCGACGACCTGCGTCTCGCCGACCATCCGGCGCTTGCTGCAGGCGCGCGCGCTGGCGCGCCGCTCATCTGCGTCTATGTGCTGGACGAGGAGAGCACTCGGCCGCTCGGCGGTGCGGCGCGCTGGTGGCTCGCCGGCTCGCTGCGCGCGCTTGATCGGGACCTGCAGGCGAAGGGCAATCGCCTCGTCTTGCGGCGCGGGGCGGCGCCGCGCGTCATACCGGCGCTCGCCGCCGAGACTGGCGCACGCGCCGTGCATTGGAACCGGCGCTACGATGCCCCGGGCATCGCGGTTGACGACGCCGGCGCAGTCGCGCTCAAGCGCAGTGGGGTCACGGTCGAAACCCATCACGCCAACCTGCTGTTCGAGCCGTCGGACAAGCCGCCTAAGGTGTTCACGCCATTCTGGCGCCGAATGTGCGCGGGCGCGCCGCCGCGCCGTCCGCTGCCGGCGCCGGCGCGGCTTGCTGCGTCGCCTGATGCTGCGAGCGACCATCTCGACGACTGGCGGCTCGAGCCGACCAAGCCCGATTGGGCGGGCGGACTACGTGCCATCTGGACGCCGGGCGAGGCGGGTGGGCGTGCGCGCCTCGAGCAATTCCTGCGTGAGCGCCTTCCAGGCTACGCGGCGCGGCGCGACCGACCCGACGATGAGGCCACCTCGCGGCTGTCGCCGCATCTGCGCTTTGGCGAGATCAGCCCGTTCCAGGTCTGGCACGCCGCGCAGTTCGCGGCCGAGCAGAGCGCGCGCGCCCGCAGCGACATCGACAAGTTCCTCTCCGAACTGGGCTGGCGGGAGTTCAGCTATCACCTGCTGCGCGGCTTTCCCGACTTGGCCTCGCGCAATCTGCAGCCGCGCTTCGACGCATTTGCGTGGTCAAACGACGCGCCAGCGCTGCGCGCCTGGCAGAAGGGCCGCACGGGTTACCCGATTGTTGACGCCGGCATGCGTCAGCTCTGGCGCACGGGGTGGATGCACAATCGCGTGCGCATGGTGGTGGCCTCGTTCCTGGTCAAGCATCTGCTCGTCAACTGGACCGAGGGTGAGCGCTGGTTCTGGGACACGCTGGTCGACGCCGACCCGGCCAACAATCCGGCAAGCTGGCAATGGGTGGCCGGCTGCGGAGCGGACGCCGCGCCCTATTTCCGCATCTTCAATCCCGTCTTGCAGGGCGACAAGTTCGATTCCGAGGGCCGCTACGTGCGCGAGTTCGTTCCGGAACTGGCCGGGCTTCCCGATCACGTCTTGCACAAACCATGGATGGCACCGCCGCTGCTGTTGCAGGAGGCCGGGATCAGGCTCGGCGACACCTATCCGAACCCAATCGTCGACCATGCGGCGGCGCGTAAGCGCGCGCTGGCAGCCTTCGACCAATTGAAATAGTGCAAAATTTCCTCATGCCGATGGTAAAGTGTAACCGTTTAGTAACTGCCATGGTTTCACATTCATCAACCACGAATGGGGACCTTGGGTATGATCCAGAGTAGCACGAGCGCGGCCCTGTCGAGCGCCGCAACCACCACGGAAAATGCAGCAAACGGGGCATCGAAGCTCGACAAGGGCGGTGCGCCAGCGTCCCCGAGCATCGGCCAGAAGCTCCTGCGCGGCACCACTGTTGCGCTCGCAATCGCGATCGGAGCCACGGGCGGCACGTTCAGCGCGCTCGGCTTTCTGCAGTATGCGCAACTCACGCAGGTGACCGAAGCGGCGCCCATGCCGACCCTTGTCGATGAAACCCGCGCCATGTGGAGCGCGGTCACGCAGCTGCAGAACGACATGGCGGTGCTCAAGTCCAACACCGTGAGCACCCCCAGCAGCACCGGCAACAGCAACGCCATCGGCAACGGCGCGACCGGTCAGCTCTCAAACCTCACAGAGCGTTTCGACCGCATCGAGCGGCGCATCGATGCGCTGGTGGCCAAGGAAACCACCGGATCGGTGCCGACAACGGCGCCGGTGCAAGCTCTGGCTCCGCAGCGGGGTGGCACGTCGGGGCAGTCGGCTCTTTCGGGCTGGTCGGTGCGCGATGTCTATCGCAACGCGGCGCTTATCCAGGGCACCCGCTTCGGCATGATCGAAGTCTCGCCCGGCGATAACATTCCGGGTCTCGGCCGCGTTCATTCGATCCGCCAGCAGGACGGGCGCTGGGTCGTGGTGACGTCACGCGGTATCATCACCTCGCCGCGCTGACCAAGGCAGAGTTGCGCAGTCGATTGATGCCCCGCGCAAGCGGGGCATTTTTCTTGCCTGCAGCCGGCTAAGGCGAGGTGGCCTGCAGCGCCAATCCGTGGCAGATTGTTGCTCCTCCGAGCACAGGAGCACCGCATGGCTGGTCTGGTTCGTCTTGCCGTTGTGACGACGCTCGCCGCCGGTATCGCGCTGGTCGCGATCAAGCCTGCGGCCGCGCAATCGCCGCCCGCCGGCAAGCCGGAGATGCGCGAAAACTGCCCGGGCCTGGTCGCCTCGACCGCGCCGCGTGTTATGCCGGCGGCCTTTCGCTTGGCGCTGAATCCCGATCAGGTCCGCATCAGCTATTCGGGCCACTCGACGTTCCTGGTCGAGAGCCCGCAGCTGGTGCGCGTGGCGACCGACTACAACGACTATGTGCGGCCGATGGTCCTGCCCGACGTCGCGACCATGAATCACGCGCATTCGACCCACTACACCGATCGTCCTGATCCGCGCATTCCCCATGTGCTGCGCGGCTGGGGGCCGAGCCCCGAGCAGCCCGCGCGCCACGACGTGCAGGTGCGCGATGTGCGGGTGCGCAATGTGCCGACCAACATCCGCGACTGGAGCGGCGGCACCGAGCGGCACGGCAACTCGATCTTCATCTACGAGATGGCGAACATGTGCATCGCGCATCTCGGCCATCTGCATCACACGCTGACCCAGCAGCAGCTCGACGAGATCGGCCGCATCGACGTGGTGTTCGCCCCGGTCGACGGCACGCTGACGCTTGATACCGACGGCATGATCGAGGTCCTGCAGTCGATGAAGGCGCAGCTCGTGATCCCGATGCACTATTTCAGCTCGTTCACGCTGCACCGCTTTCTCGATAGTGCCAAGAGCCACAAGTGGGACGTCGAGTTCGCGCCGGTGCCGTCGACCACTGTTTCCAAGACGACGCTGCCGGCGACGCCCAAGGTGCTGGTGCTACCGGGCCGGTGAGTTTTGCCGATTGCCTCGGCATATGGATGCTGTCGTGCGATTTGCACCGCTCGAGCCGCGAACTCCGTTACCCTCTCCCGCAAGGGGAGAGGGTTTGAGCCCGCGGCGCGGGCGAACGTATCCATGATATGTCGCGGCCAATTGCGATGCTATAATTACGACAATCGAGCGAGGACTTCCGCCTTATGCTCAGCGCCGAACAGAACGATCTCATCACCCGCATCGGTCCAGGCACGCCCGCCGGCACCCTTTTGCGCCGCTATTGGCAGCCGGCCGCGCTGGTCGACGAGCTTGCGGGCAACCGGCCGGTCAAGGCGCTGCGGCTCCTCAGCGAGGACCTCGTGCTGTTCCGCGATGACAAGGGCCGCCATGGCCTGTTGCAGCGTGCTTGTCCGCATCGCGGCACCGATCTCGCCTTCGGGCGGCTGGAGGATGGCGGCTTGCGTTGCGCCTTCCACGGCTGGCTGTTCGATGTGAGCGGCCAATGCCTGGAGACCCCGGCGGAGCCTGATGGCAGCCGGCTGTGCGCCAACATTCGCCAGACCGCCTACCGGGTGGTGGAGAAGAGCGGCATCCTGTTCGCCTATCTGGGGCCTGGCGAGCCGCCCGCGTTTCCGCACTTCGATTGCTTCGTGGCGCCCGCAAGCCACACCTTCGCGTTCAAGGGCATGATCGACTGCAACTGGCTGCAGTCGCTCGAGGTCGGCATCGATCCGGCGCACACCTCGTTTCTGCACCGCTTCTTCCACGACGAGGATGCCAGCACCGGCTACGGCAAGCTGTTCCGCGACAAGTCGATCGATTCCGATCTACCGATGACGCGCATCATGCGCGAGCATCCGCGCCCGCAGATCGAGGTGGAGCCGACCGACTACGGCATGCGCATCGCCACGCTGCGCCGCATCAACGATGACAAGACCCACGTGCGCGTCACCAATCTGGTGTTCCCGCACGCCTTCGTAATTCCGATGTCGAGCGAGATGACCATCAGCCAGTGGCACGTGCCGATCGATGACACGCGCCACTACTGGTACGCGATCTTTACCAGCTTCGGTGCGCCGGTGAACAAGGCCGAGATGCGGCGCCAGCGGCTCGAGCTTTACGAGTTGCCCGACTACATCCCGCGCAAGAACAAGAGCAACGACTACGGCTTCGATCCGCACGAGCAGCAGCACGCGACCTTTACCGGCATGGGTGCCGACATCAACGTGCACGACCAATGGGCCTGCGAGTCGATGGGCGCGATCCAGGATCGCACCAAGGAGCATCTCGGCCAGTCCGACAAGGCGATCAGCGCCTACCGGCGCATCCTGCGCCAGGCGATCGAGCAGGCGGGCAGCGGCGGCAAGCCCCCGATGGTGCTCGACGCGGCGGCGGCCGCGGCCATCACCGGCCCTGCCGCGATCGACGGCATCGCATCGGGCGAGCCTTGGCAGAGCTATTGGCAGAAGACCGACCAGTCGCGGCGCAAGGCGTCGAGCTGGGCCAACGGGCATTGAAGGATACAGGAACCAAGCCGGTTGTCGTCGCCCAGGTTCTCGTCACATCAGCTCTCATGCCGGTGGACGTGATGCATGTCGGGCGCGTGTGCATGCACATGCTCGAGCTTGCCGTGCGTGTGAACGTGGGTATGGGGCTCTCCCGGCGGATCATCGGTGCTATGGCGATGCTGATGATGCTCGTCGTGGGTGTGGGAGTGCGCGTGTGTCAACGGGTCATGGATATGCCGGTGCTGGTGGCTTTCGCTCAGATGCAGCCAGACGCCGAGCCCCATCAACAGGCCGGCGACGATGAGCTGCAGCGATAGCGGCTCGCCGAGGCCGATCACCGCAGCGACGGCTCCGACGAACGGGGCGGTGGAGAAATAGGCGGCGGTGCGCGCCGCGCCGAGATGGCGCAGCGCCACGATGAACAGCGCAAGGCTCACGCCGTAGCCGAGAATGCCAACCACGCCGGCCGCGATGGTCGCGCCGGCGGGCGGCAGAGCTGCGCCGGCCAATAGGCCGAGCGCGAGATTGAAGGGGCCTGCGATCAGCCCCTTGAGCTCAACAATCTGCAGGGGATCAGCGAGCGAGATTTTGCGGGTGAGGTTGTTGTCCAGAGCCCAGGCCGCGCAGGCGCCGATGATGGCCAGCGGGCCGAGAAGGCCCCCCAGAGTGGGGGCGCCGGTCCAGGCCAGCACGATCGCTCCGGCTGCGAGGAACCCGAGGCCGAGCGCGACGCGCCGATTGACCGGTTCCTGGAATATGAACCACGCCATCAGTGCGGTCACGGCGCCCTCGAAGGTCAGCAGCAGCGAGGCGGTTGTCGCGGGGCTGCGGCTCAGTCCCGCCATCAGGAGCAGCGGGCCGACGATGCCGCCGGCCAGGATCGCGCCCGCGAGCCAGGGCCAATCGGGGCGTCCAAGCGGCTGCTGGCGCGACTGCGGCGCGGTTGTTGCGCCCCTGATCATGCGACGCAGAACTGCGGCGCCGAGGCCGGCGCCACAATAGAGCAGGCCGGCCAGCACCGTCGGATCGATCGCTCCAAGCAGCACCTTGGACGCCGGCGTCGACACGCCGAACAGGGCGGCGGCGATAAGGGCGTAAGCGATGGCGGTGGGATTCATGCTAGAACCTTAGCGCATCTTGCGGCGACAAGCCGAGCGGACTGAGGCTTCGGCGACGACGCCGTGGCCACCGAGGATGACAATGCACGCCAGGCGCAGACATTTCTTGCAAGGTGTCGCAGCCTCGTTCGCTGTCGCGCCCGCATCGTTCGCGGCGGCGCAGCCGCCTTATCCCTCGGCTGGTCCGATCCGCGTCATCGTTCCGTTCGCGCCGGCCGGGCCGGTCGACATCCTGGCCCGCATCGTGGCCGATGCGCTTTCTAAGCAGATCGGCCAGAGCATCGTGATCGAGAATCGCGGCGGCGCTGGCGGAAATATCGCGATGGGCGCTGCGGCGCGGGCGCGGCCCGATGGCTACACGCTCCTCTTCACCTCGAGCGTGCTGGTCGTCAATCCGCTGATCTACAAGAGCGTGCCTTACGACCCGTACAAGGATTTCGTGCCGATTGCGCTGCTCGCGACGTCGCCGAACCTGATGCTGGCGAAGCCCGATTTCGCGCGCACGCTCCCCGAATTCGTCGCCAAGGCCAAGGCGCGTCCGGGCATGCTGAATTATTCGAGCCCCGGCATCGGCACCAAGGGGCACTTCGCCGCCGAGCTGCTCAAGCTGCGCGCCGGCATCGATCTCGCGCATGTGCCTTATGCGAGCGGTGGCCTGGTCACGCAGTCGCTGCTCACGGATACGACCCAGCTCGGCTCGACGGCGCTGCCGGCGGGCGAGCCGCTGGTGCGCGCCGGCGCGCTCGCAGGCCTCGCGGTCAGCGGGAGCCAGCGCTGGCCGACGTTGCCAGACGTGCCCACGATAACCGAGCAGGGCTATGCCGATTTCGTCGCCGAGATCTTCACCGCCTTGCTGGCACCTGCCGGTACGCCGGGCGATGTCGTGGCGCGGCTGACCGCGGACGTCGCCAGGCTCGCGCGTGACCCGGCCGTGGTCGAGAAGGCGAGGCGCGCCGGCTACGAATG
>DAIUEP010000092.1:13382-17501 GCA_036845065.1 Xanthobacteraceae bacterium
GGCTCGCGCGTGACCCGGCCGTGGTCGAGAAGGCGAGGCGCGCCGGCTACGAATGGATCGGTGCGGGGCCTGATGCTCTGCTCAAGAAGATGGCGGAAGAGGTCGCCCAGTCGCAGGACGTGATCAGGTTCTCCGGCATCAGGGCGGAATGACAAACGCCGTCCCCGCGCGAGCGGAGACGGCTATCGAGTCCTTCGAGATTTGTGCTTACGCCTCGTGCTCCGGCTGCACCAGGTTCTCGGTCGTGATGTCCTCGAGCGAGGCCGTGCCGGCGAGACGCATCACCAGCGCGAGATTGTCGCGCAGATATTCGAGCACGCTCTGCACGCCGAGCGAGCCGCCGAGCGCGAGCCCATAAAGAATCGGCCGGCCGCACGCCACCACGTCGGCGCCCAGCGCCAGCGCCTTGAACACGTCGATGCCGCGGCGGATGCCACCATCGAGGATGATCGGCACGCGCCCTTCGACCGCGTCGGCGATCCGCGGCAGCACCGAGATCGTAGCCTGCACGCCGTCGAAGGCGCGGCCGCCGTGGTTGGAGACGTAAACCGCGTCCATCCCGCGCTGCACCGCCATCGCCGCCACCTTGGCGGACAGCACGCCCTTGACGATGACTGGCAGGCCGGACTCCTTCTTGATGTAGTCGAGGTCGTCCCAATCGAGGTCGCGCTTGCGGTCGTCGAGCGCCGCGATGGCGGCGGCCGGGTCGCTGATCGAGCGCGGCGCGTTGCCCTTGCCGAGCGAGCGCGGCGGCCGGAACCGGTTGCGGATGTTCTCCTCGCGCGGATAGCTGAAAAGATTGTCGACCGTCGGTGCAATAGCGGTGTAGCCCGACGCCTTGGCTCGCTGCAAAAGCTCGCGCAGCACGCCATGATCCTTTGGAACGTAGAGCTGGAACCACTTCGGTCCCGGATTGTGCTGGGCGATCTCCTCCATGCTGAGGTTGGACTGCGTCGACGTCATCATCAGGGCGCCGACCGCGTGCGCCGCCTTGGCGGTGCCCTCTTCCTTGGACACATGCGCGAGGCCGTGGCTGCCGGCGGGCGAGATGGCGATCGGCATCGTGAGCTGCGACCCGAGGATTTCTGTCGTCAGGTCTACCTTGTCGGTGCCGCCCAGCGGCTGCGGATCGATTTGGATGCGCTCGAACGCGGCCATATTCTCGCGCCGGGTCCAGTTCGAGCCCGACCCGCCCGAAATGTAGCCGAAGCCGCCTTGCGGCAGGATCTTCTGCGCCTCGGGCTCGAGCTCGAGCAAATTGACGATGTCGATCTTCTGGTTGAGCTTGCTGCCCTCGTAGGGCGCGGTGGACGGCGCCGGCCGCTGTTGTCCGGCGTCCTCGGGCGGGTTGTTTTGCGCCAGAACCGGGCCGGCTCCGCTCATAGCGGCTGCTGCGATGGTGCCGGAGAGCAAGAAGTCGCGTCGCATGAGGTCCATCGAATGTCCTCCCAAGTTGGTCCGCTGGCTCGGCTGGTGCCCGCCGGCGCGTAAGGCGAATTGTCTGTTGAATTCGCGGGCCTGTCGAGACGGAAGTCGTCCCTGCGTCGCCACGTCGCCGGCTTCAGCCAGCGCTATTCCTTGAACTCGGGCGAGTTCTCGGTCTGCTGCAGGTCGGACGCCAGATGCTCCTGGATCGGAATGTGAATGAACGCCGCCCAGAGCGCCGGCTTCTCGGGATCGAGGTTGAAGTGCTGGTGCTCGACCTCGTCCGGATTGAGCGGGAGCAGCACCAGGTCGCCCTTCTCCCAGTCCATGCGCTGGCCTTCCACGATCGAATAGCCCTTGCCGTCGATCACATAGATGACGAGGCCGCCTTGATGACGATGGCGTCCGGACTTGGTGCGGATCTCGTGCGTGAACACCCGCCATTGCAGCAGCGGCACATCCGTATAGAAGCCCGGGTCGAGGAAGAACCGCAGCCGGCCCTGGCGCGCCATGAACACCTGGCGCGCCGATTTCTTGATCACAATCGGACCGTGCGCGTTGCGCTCGGCCTGCGCGCGCCGATACTTCAGCGTGCGCTCATACGGATTGTCAGTTAGCGGCGGCCGTTCCCGCTCGCGCGTGCGCTCGAATTCAGCCATGTCCTTTGCCCCCCGAGCCCTCCTGGCGCAGTGCCAGCAGGGCGTCATCGACGGTTGGGGCCGCCGCCTTGGTGAAGCCGTTGCGCTTGATCGCGATGCGCTTGGCCTGATCGCAGAGCTGGCGCAGTTGCGCGCCCGAATAGCCCTCGGTGAGCGGCGTGACCGCTTCGATGATCGCGTCGATGGCACCCTCCATGGTGGCGGTGCGCAGCGCAATCCGCAGAATCTGCCGGCGCGCCTCGGCGTCGGGCAAGCCAACCGCGATATGGACGCCGAAGCGGCCCGGTCGCAGGATCGATGGGTCGATCAGGTCGATCCGGTTGGTGGCGCCGAGCACGATCACGCGCGAGAGCTGCTCGACGCCGTCGAGCTCGGCGAGGAGCTGGCTGACCACGCGATCAGTCGTCATCGAGCCGGCATGCTGGCCGCGCACCGGCGCAATGGCGTCGAGCTGGTCGAAGAAGATCACCGCCGGCGCGACCTGGCGGGCGATGCGGAAGATCTGGCGCACGCCTTCCTCGGATTCGCCGAGCCACTTGGTGAAGATTTCCGGCCCGTCGACCGAGATGAAGTTGACGCCGCACTCTTTTGCAATGGCCTTGGCGAGCAACGTCTTGCCGGTGCCGGACGGCCCGTGCAGCAGCGCCCCGACATGCGGCGGCAGGCCGCTCGCGGTCAGCACCTGCGGGTTGCGCAGCGGCAGCTCGACCGTCTCCTGCAGGCGCTGCTTGACCTCCTCGAGCCCGCCGATGTCGTTCCACGATACGTCCGGGATGCTGATCAGCGTCTCGCGCAGCGCCGAGGGGCGGATCTGCGACAGTGCCACCTCGAAGTCCTCGCGCTCGACCCGCATATCCTGCAGCGGAATGCGGAACGCCGCGCGATGGTCCTGCAGGTTGCCGGCGCTGCGGCGCAGCCGGCTCAGGCCGGCGTCGCGGCAGAGCTCCATCAGGTCGGCACCCAGGAAGCCGTGGGTGCGCTTTGCGATCTCGTCGAGGAACGCCTGCGCGTCGTCGGAGAGCGGCATTTCGCGGGTGTGGATCTCCAGGATCTCGCGCCGGCCGGCGACGTCGGGCGGACCGATGAAGATCTCGCGGTCGAAGCGCCCCGGCCGCCGGAACGCGGGATCAACCGCGTCGATGCGGTTGGTGGTGCCGATCACGATCACGGAATCGACGCGCTTGAGGCCGTCCATCAATGCGAGGAGCTGCGTCACTGTCCGCGTATCGGAATGGGCGCCGGTCTCGCCGCGCTTGGGCGCCATGGCGTCGAGCTCGTCGATGAAGATGATCGAGGGCGAATGGTGGCCGGCCTCGTTGAACATGCGCCGCAGGTTGGCTTCGGTCTCGCCCGTATAGGTGCCGATCACGTCCGGGCCGTTGATGTAGTAGAAACGCGCGTCGACCTCGTTCGCCACCGCGCGCGCAAGGTGCGATTTGCCCGAGCCGGGCGGGCCGTAGAGAATAATGCCGCGCGGCGGATTGATGCCGAGATGGCGGTAGACATGCGGGTGGCTCAGCGGCAGCTGCACCAGCTCGCGGATGAGCTTGATCTGCTTGTTCAGGCCGCCGACGTCCTCGAAGGTGACCTCGAAGGCGCCTTCCGGCAGATGGCTGTCGTGATAGTTGATGACGATCTCGGTCGAGTCATCGACCACGCCGGGCCCGTCCGCGACCTTCTGGATCTCGTAGGTGGTGCCGGCATGCGAGCCCGGGAACGGGATGTAGAGCACCGCGCCGTTGCTGGCGGGCGTGCGGCTCATGGCGAGGCACGTCTTGAGATGCGGCACGAGGTCGTGCGCCATCGTGACGTCGACCGCAGGATTGAGCTCGATGCGCTTGACCGCGCCGATCTCGGCGGTCTCGACCTCGACCTGCTCGTTGAGATGGGCCTTGAGCGCCTGGCGCACAAAGCGATCGAGCCGGATCACGCCGGTTGAGGCGTCGCCGTCGAAGGGCGGATCGAGCCGCACCAGGATGCTGCGCCCGCGCTCGGTCGCGACGCGCACGACTGCGTCGGTGCCGACACCGAGCTT
>DAIUEP010000093.1:0-9920 GCA_036845065.1 Xanthobacteraceae bacterium
AGGCGCGGCTCCATCCCGAGCCGAATGATATTGGCTTGCGTCTCGCGCGAGCGTAGCCCGTCGTTGATCACCGCATTCAGCTTCTCGATGATCGGCTGCGGCGTCCCGGCGGGCGCCAGCACGCCATTCCAGTAGAACCCGACGACGCCAGGCACTCCGGCTTCCGCCATGGTCGGCAATTCGGGCATCTCGGGATGACGTTTTTCACTCGTCACCGCGAGCGCGCGCAGCTTGCCCGCCTGGATGTGGGACTGCACGTTGCGCAGGTTGTCGATGAACATCTGCACCTGCCCCGCCAACAAATCAGCGATCGCGGGCGTGGCGCCGCGATACGGGACGTGAACGATCTCGATGCCGGTGCGCTGTTTCAATAGCTCGCCGAACAGGTGCGAGGAGGTGCCGAAGCCCGGCGAGGCGAAATTGACCTTGCCAGGATTGGCCTTGGCGTAGGCTACGAACTCACGAACCGTATTGGCCGGCACGCCGGGATTGATCGTCACCACGAACGGGCTCGCCGCGATCATCGCGACCGGCGCGAGCTGCTTGATCGGATCGTAGTCGAGGGTCTTGTTGACGGCGGGCGCGACCGTGATCGGTCCCGGCGAGGCGAGCGTCAGCGTGTAGCCGTCGGGCTCGGCGGTGGTGACGAACTTGGTGCCGACCGTGCCACCGGCGCCGCCCGGCCGATTCTCGATCACCACCGGCTGGCCGAGCGCAGCCGTGATCTGGTCGCCGACCAGCCGCGCCATCACATCGGCGCCGCCGGGCGCAAACGGCACCACCATCTTGATCGGTCGGTTGGGATAGGGCTGCGCGGCGGCCTCGCTCATTGCCGCAAGGCCGATGATGGCCGCCGCGAACATGTGCTTGATCATTGTGCCATCCTCCCAACCGGCGTGCGCTCAGTCGAGCCGCACCGTCGCGGTATCGCCCTCGATCGTTATTGTGGTTCCATAGCGCTGCGAAAGTCGATCAACCCGTTCGAGCGCACGCCGCGCGATATCGCCACGGGCGAGCAGCGGTCGGCCGCGCTGCGCACGCGGGCGTCCATGGCCGAGGTCGAGCGGATAAAGGCGCACGGCGCTCAGCGCGCGATCGCGGAACTCGCATTCGGCGGCAAGCCCCTCCCAGAACTCGGGCGAAGCCGGGAAGCCACGCCGGCCCTGGTCGGTGCGCGTGTCGAGGAAATCGGCGGGCGTCGCCTCATGCGGCAGGCCGAAGCGCTGGTAGGCCTCCGCCGGAAACACCTCGACGGTGTCGTTCTGGAAGATGAAGTTGCCGAGGCTGTAGAGTATCGGCCGGCCGCGATAGACTTCGACCCCAAGCGTGAGGTGCGGGCCGTGACCGGCCACCACGTCGGCGCCGGTATCGATCGCGGCGCGCGCGAACTCGACATAGAAGTCCGCCATCTCCTCCATGCCGACATCCGTCGCCGCGGTCAGGCGACCGCCAGGCCCGAACTCGTGCGAGTGGAACGAGAAGATCACCCAGTCCGCCTGCCGGCGCGCTTCCTTGATCTGGCGCAGGTTTGCATCCGCATCCTCGCGGTTGACCTTCGTTGTGACATGAAAGCCATCGCCCCGGCGGAACTGGCTGCCCAGGACGGTGAGCGTGTCGTCCGCGTCGCTCGGCGCCTCCTTGGCGCTGAAGAACGCCGCGCGGTGGCGCGCGCGCTCGGCGGTGAGGCCAAGCCGGTCGCTGCCGCGCTGGAGCTCGGCGAACATGGCGGGGTCGACCGTGTAGCTGGTCGAGAAGCCCAGCGGGTTGATGCCGGGCCGGCCGGGCGAATCCGGCCGCTGGTCGGCGGCGCGATTCCACGGCCGGAAGAACGAGGTCGTGGCGACGAGGCCGACGCGGCCCGCACGCGTATCCGCATAGGCCGGCATCCGCGCCTCGGCGAGGTTTTGGCCCGCGCCCGCGCACGGCAAGCCGGCCGCCTGCACATGCTTGAGCGTCGCGATCAGGCCGCCGGTGCCATAGTCGGTCGCATGATTGTTGGCGTTCGAGAGCAGGCCGAAGCCCATCCACTTGAGGTCCTCGAGCAGGACCGGCGGCGTGGTCATCGGCGTGCCTTGCGTCCAGCCGGGCGCGCCTTCGTCGCGATTGCGCACTGTGGTCTCGAGATTGACGAAGGCGATGTCGGCGGACCGCACACGCTCGACCAGCGCGACATAGTCGGGCTCGTCAAATGGCGAGAGCCGCCGCGACGGCATCGCGTCGCCGGCCAGCAGCATGCGGATCGATCCGTTTTCGGACTGATAGATCAATCGACCAGCTCGCCGGTCGATGCGTAGATGTGGCGGCCGGTGCGGGAGGGGAATCCGCCGCGCACGACGCCCGGCCGCTGATCCTGATAGATCGTGCCCATTGCGGGGCTGAGCGGGCGGCTGTTCGGCACCGCGAGCCACATGCGCAACAGGTGCCGCCGCCGCGCATGCTCCGGATAGTCCTCGAAGGCAGTGCGGGCGTGGAAGCAGACGTGATTGTTGAGAAGCTGGATGTCGCCCGGCTTGAACTCGTAGGTGATGTGGAAGCGCTCGTCGTTGGTGATGGCGTCGAGGAGGTCGAGCGCCTCGATCTGCTCGGGCGTGAAGCGCGGCACCTCGGGAAAGCGCTGGGCGTTGACGATCTGGCCGCGGATATAGCGACAGGAGAACTTGCCGTCCTGCATGCTGAAGATCGGTTGCGGGTAGTAGGGCTTCTCGCCCGGCGGCTCCTGCTGGTTCCAGCTCCAATAGAACGGCAGGTAGAGCACGTCGAGCAGATCGGGCCGCCGGCGCAGGATCTCGTTATGGGCGGCGACCGAGCTTGCGACCTTGCTCAAGCCGCCGCGCATCGCCACGCACAGCACGAACAGCGCGACCACGTCGGCCGAGTCGGTGTGGAAGTTCAGGCGCTGGTTGGACTTGTAGCCACGCCCCTGCGGCGAGTGGATGTCGATACCGACATTGCGGACGTCGCCCAGGATATCGCCGTCCTTGCTCTGCGAAACCGCGGTGCCGATGTGGCGGCCCATGCCCCAGTAGAGCAGCCGCAGGTCGTCCTTCGAATAGCCGTCGATCTTGATGCCGCGGAACTGATAGAGGCCCTTGCCGTCTTCCAGGAATTCGCGCGCGGCCGCGATCCGCCGCGCGACCGTCGGAAGCGGAAAGTCCTCTCTCGTCAGCGTATCAAGTGTTGCCCCGCGCGCCTTGGCGGCGCGCAGGGCATTTTCGATCTCCGCAATCTCATCGCTCGTAAATTCATGGATCCAGTCGCGTGAGGCTTGGAGGTCTGCTCCGCGCCAGTCGGCCGGTCCGTCGATGATCTTGCGCATGCGTCGTCCGTCGCTCCGCGGCGCCTTACGGCTGCAGCGACGCGAGATAGGCGGAAGCGTTCAGCACGTCGTCGGCGTTCATGCCCGCGATCACCGGGGCCATGAGCACCGTCCAGGCGCCGTTACGGTTGCCGTGCTGCATGTCATAGAGCTGCCGTGCGAGATAGCTCGGCGAGCGGCCGGCGAGCGTCGGCAGCGGGCCCAGTCCGCGCAGATCAGAGCCGTGGCAGATCGTGCAGGCGGTGACCTTCTTGCCGCTTGCCGTGGTCCCTTCCTTCACCAGGGCCTCGCCCTTCTTCAGGCTGCCCGGCGGCACGTAGGCGGTGAAACCTGAACGCGGGTTGCGCAGGAACTCGGTGTCATGCGCTTTGTCAGGTGTCTCGATGATACGATTGCCGATCGGCTCCTTGCCAGCCTCGGCGCCCTCGACCACCAGGTACATGCCACCTTGCGGCCTGGTCTTCGGAACGGTATCGCTCTCCACGACCTTGATCCATGACGTCGCAGGGATCGACACAAAGTACTTGGCCGAGGCCTCGATCTCCGCGTCCGTCATCTGCTTCGCAAAGTGCTCCATCAAGCCGGTATTGGCCTTGCGCGGATCGGAGGTCTTGCGCGCGCCGCTCTTAAAGTCCTTCAACGTCTGCACGAAGTACTCGTAGGTCAGGCCGGTAACGTTGGCGTTCTCCGGCCGGCCCTTGCCGTTCGGATAGTGGCACAGGCTGCAGGCATAGATGTTCGCCGCCTCGCGGCCGCGCTCGACGACGAGCGGCATCGTCGGATGATCCCCGGGGAACCAGTCGGCCGGGCCGAAGCGATTGGCGATCTGCGCCCGCGTGAACTTCAGCGGCGATCCCTCGATCGAGTGCTGGACCACGTTGTCCTGCGGCTGCGCCGGATTGGGCGTTGCCCGTGGCGTATTGGGCGGTGGCGGCGCTGTGAAGCCATAGGCCCACGGCGGCGGCTCGTCGGCTGCCTGCGCGCTGGCGGCAGCTCCGACCCATGTGCAGATCGCGACAGCAGTCGCGGTAAGGAATAACCTCCTCATAAGCTCACTCCCTTTCCCTGGCCCGGCTTGTGGGAAACGCCGGTGCATGAACCAAGCAATGGGAAGCTAGCGGTTTGCGCACCCCTTTGGAAGGAGCCATCCGGGGTATGCCACCGGGCCTTGAGGGCTCCGCCTGCAGCCCGGCGGCGCCCGCGACTGCAGCTAACGAACGATGAGCGCCGGCACCTTGCTGTGGCTGAGCACCTCGTTGGCCTGGCTGCCCAACAGCAGCCGGTCGACGCCGCGGCGGCCATGCGAGGCCATGACAATCAGGTCGCAGCCTTTCTCCTTCGCGGTCGCGATGATGCCCTCGGCCGGGTGGCTGTCGCGCACGTGAACCGTTTCACAGCTCACGCCTTCCGACTTGGCGAGGTCGGCCGCGTGGGTGAGAATATTGCTGCCCGCAGCCGTCACCATGTCCTCGAATTGCTGGATCGGATTGCGGTTGCCGACCCGCGCCATGTGGGCAAGGTCGAAGGCAGACCAGGCTTCCGTCACCGTCACAACGACGACCGGGACATTGAGCGCCTTGGCGAGCTTGAGCCCATGGCTCAAGGCCTTGCCGCCGAACTCGGACCCTTCCGTGGCAATCAATATGCGTTTGTACATGAGCTTTCTCCACGCGGTGCATCGACAATCCTATAATTAAAATAGGCCTTTGTGCCGGCTCGCCTTTTGCAATAGATCAAATTCACCCCACCCGTCGAAGGGCTGGGGTTATTGCGACCGCGCCAGCATCGAGCGGAACCGCCCGAGCGCGAAGGCAAGGAAAACCGCGCCAAGCAGGCCCAAGACGCAAAGCTGCGGCCACACCACGTCGATCCCGGCGCCGCGGCACAGCACCGACTGGGCGAATGACACGAAATGCATCGCCGGCGAGACCTGGATCGCGATCTGCAGTGAAGCCGGCATGCTTTCCAGCGGCGAGAGCCCGCCCGAGAGCATGTTGAGGATCAGGAACACCGGGATGGAGAGCAAGGCAAATTGGGGCATGGTGTTCGCGATCGTCGCGAGCAGGATGCCGAGCGAGGCGATCGCGAACAGGTAGATCGCGAGCCCGCCAAGAAACAGCGGGATCGATCCCACGATCGGCACCCGCAAGATCTGTTCGACCACCAGCAGGAGCGACAGCGCCGCCGCCACCATGACGACGAGCCCATTGGCCCAGATCTTGGCAGCCGCGATCTCGCTCGCCCGGATCGGCATGACGAGAAGATGCTCGATCGTGCCGCGCTCGCGCTCCCGGATGATGGCCGCGCCGACCAGCAGGATCGACAGCATCGTCACGTTCTCGAGCACCGCGTAGATCGCCCGAAACCACACCCCTTCCAGGTTCGGATTGAAGAAGGCGCGCGACACCCGCGTGATCGGCAGCTGGCTGTCGATGCCGCGCGACCGCAGATAGTTCGTGGTTTCCTGCTGCACGATCGATGCGATGTAGCCGCCGCCGACAGCGGCCTGCGTCATCGCGGTCGCATCGATGTTGAGCTGCAGCGCCGGGCTGCGCCCCTGCAGCACGTCGGCTTCGAGGCGAGGCGGAACATCAAGCACGAATGCGTAGGCGCCGGTATCCATCGCCGGGTCGACCGCGGACCGATCGATCACGTCGGGACGACGGAAATAGGGCTTGAGCAGGCCATCGTGGATGCGGGCCGACAGCGCCGAGCGGTCGGAATCGACAATGGCGATGCGGGCGTCGGCAACCTCGGTCTTCACGCCCGTCGCGATGCTGTAGATGCTGCACGTGAACGAATAGACGATGAATACCGCAAGGACCTTGTCGCTCGCAAGGCTCGCGAATTCCTTGCGGCCGAGGCGGAACACGGTGGCAAGCCAGCGCAGCATGATCAGACCTCCTGCTTGCGCAGCAGCAGGCTTGCCGCGACGAGATAGAAAAATCCAAACGCGAACAGGACGAGGTATTCGGGATAGAAGGCGGCGAAGTCACGCGCCTTGGTGATGGTGCCGAGGCTGACGTTCTGGAACCACAGCGACGGAAAGCTCATGCCGATCACACGACCGGTGCTGTCGAGGCCGGCGGTCGGATAGAGATAGCCGGAGAAATTGATCGCCGGGACGGTGCTGACGATCGCGGTCACCACGATCGCGGCGGCCTGAGTGCGCACGAATACGGAAATCAGAATCCCGAGCGCCGTGGTCGCGAAGACGTAAAGCGCGCCCGCGAGCACCAGCGCCGGCAGCGATCCCTTGACCGGCACGCCGAACCCAAAGGCCGCGAACGCCACCAGGCTGAGAAAGCTCGCAAAGCCGACAACCACATAGGGCACCTGCTTGCCGATCAGGAACTCGGCAACCGAAGCGGGCGAGGCGTAGAGATTGTTGATCGATCCAAGCTCACGCTCGCGCACCACCCCGAGCGCCGCCAGCATCGTCGAGAACAGGACCAGGAAGATCATGATCAGGCCGGGCGTAAGCGCGAATACGCTGCGGAAGTCCTGGTTGTAGCGAAAGCGCGGCTCGACATTCACCGCTACGAGACTAGGAACCTGCCCATACGCGCGCCGCGCCAGATCGCGCACGTAGGAGAGCACGATCCCATCGACGTAGTTGCGCGTCGTTTCGGCGCGGAACGGCATCGCGCCGTCGAGGAAGAACGCCACCTCCGGCCGCCGTCCAAGCAGCAGATCGCGGCCGAATGCCGGCGGGATGCCGATCGCCACGCGCAGGTCGCCTGAACGCAGGCGGCGGTCGATCTCCGCTTCGCTGCGCAGCGCCGGCCGCTCGCGGAAGTAGCGCGACCCCGCAAAGCTCTCGATCAGTTGCCGGCTGTCGGCGCTCTGGTCACGGTCGAGCACCGCAAACGACAGGTTCTCGACATCGAAGGTGATGCCGTAGCCGAAGGTCAGGAGCAGGATCAGGGGTCCAAGCAGCGCAAAGCTGATGCGCACGCGATCGCGCATGAGCTCGCGCATCTCGCGATAGGCGAAGGCCCAGACCCGCCGCATCGAGGCACGCAGCCCCTCGCCCTGCGCAGGCTCGCTGTTCGCCCCCCGCAGCAACGTGGTCGGGGCGGCCTGCGCCGCAGCCGCGCCCCCACCCGCTGCCTCCTCGAGATAGGCCACGAAGGCGTCGTCCAGCCTCGCCACCCCTTTGGCCTGCCGCAGCTCGTCCGGCGTGCCGACGGCCAGAACCCGGCCCGCGTGCATCAGCGATACGCGATCGCAACGCTCGGCTTCGTTCATGAAATGGGTCGAGACGAAGATCGTGACGGCGTCGCGCTCCGAGAGCTCGCGCAGCAGCGACCAGAACATGTCGCGCGCAGCCGGATCGACGCCCGAGGTCGGCTCGTCGAGGATCAGCACCTCCGGGCGGTGCAGGCAGGCGGTCGCAAGCTGCAGCCGCTGCCGGATGCCGAGCGGAAGGTTAGACGGCTTCTGGTCGGCAGATTCGGAGAGGCCAAAGTGACGCAACGCGTCGTCGACGCGGCGTTGCACTTCGCCGTTGGGGATGCGGTAGAGCCGCGCGTGCAGGTCGAGGTTCGCCCGCACGGTCAATTCCTCGTAAAGCGAGAAGCTCTGCGACACGTAGCCGACCCGCATGCGGGTATCGATATCGCTCGCCTCGACCGGCCGCCCCAACAGCTCGGCCTTCCCTTCAGTGATCCCAAGGAGGCCGGTCAGCATCTTCATCGTGGTGGTCTTGCCGCAGCCGTTCGAGCCGAGAAAGCCGAAGATCTCGCCGCGCCGAATGCTGAAGCTCACATGATCGACCGCGGTGAAATCGCCGAACCTGCGCGTGAGCCCCTCCGCCACGATGGCGGGCGGGCCGTCACGCAGGGAACGCTCCGGATTGCGCACCTCAACCGCAGCGGGCGACGGCCGCGCGCCGCCATGCAACACCACATAGGCCTCCTCGAACGTGCGCCCGCCGGTCTGTGCCAGGATGTCGCTCGTCGTTCCTTGCGCCAGAACCCGCCCGGCATCGACGACCACCACCCGGTCGAAGCGCTCGGCCTCCTCCATGTAGGCGGTGGCGACCAGCACGGTGAGCCCGGGGCGCTCCGCCTTGATGTCGTCGATGAGCCGCCAGAACTGCCGGCGCGACAACGGATCGATGCCGGTGGTCGGCTCATCGAGGATGAGCAGATCGGGATCGTGAATGAGCGAGCAGCAGAGCGAGAGCTTCTGCTTCATGCCGCCGGAGAGCTTGCCGGCGGGCCGGTCCGGAAACGGATCGAGACCTGTGGCGCGCAAGAGCCGCTCGGCGCGTGCGCGCCGCTCGGCCGGCGCATGCCCGAACAGACGCCCGAAATAGTCGATATTCTCGGCGACCGACAGGCTCGGATAGAGATTGCGGCCGAGGCCCTGCGGCATATAGGCGATGCGCGCCATGATGCGGTCGCGATGCGCGCGCAGCGCCACATCGCCCCCGAGCGTCGAGATGTGGCCTGATTGCAGGCGCCGCACGCCGGCGATGAGGGCAAGCAGCGTCGACTTGCCGACGCCGTCAGGGCCGACGAGCGCGGTCGCCGCCCCCGATTGAATGTCGAGGCTGATATCGCTGAGCGCAGCCACGCCGCCGTATCGATGCGCGACGCCGCGCACCTCGACCGCAAGGCCGTCAGCGGGCGACATCGGGCAGCCGTACGGCAAGCCACGCCGGCCAGGTCGCGCTCGCGCGCACCCGGACGTAGGCATTGCCGGTGAGACCGGCCTTGACGTAGTCGCGGTAGATATCGAGCAGCTTCGGATCGATCGCGAGCTTGACGCGGTACATCAGCTTCTCGCGCTCGTTGGCGGTCTCGACCGTCTTGGGCGTGAACTGCGCTTCCGCCGCCACGAACGATACGGTCGCCGGAAACACCGCGTCCGTCACCGCGTCGAGCACGATGCGCGCCTCCGAGCCGAGCGCGACGCGGCCAGCCTCGCCGGTCGGCAGGAAGATCGTCATGAATACGTCGGTGAGATCGAGGATCGTGACGAGGCGGCCACCGGCCGCGACCACTTCGCCGGCTTGCACCAGCTTGTATTCGACCCGTCCGGAGACCGGCGTGTGCAGCTCGGAATCCTCGAGCATGGCCTTGATCTGGGCGACCTGGGCTTCGGCCGCCTGCTGCGCCGCCTTGGCCTCGGCCAGCGCCGCCCGCGCGCCTTGGATATTGGCGGCGCTGACGACGTGCTGCGCCCGGCGCCGGTCGAGCTCCGCCCGGGTGCCGGCCGCGCGCTGCTCGAGCTCGGCGGCACGCTGCATTTCGATGCCCGCCAGATTGTGCTCGGCTTCCCGGATCGCGATGTCGGCTTCGGCCCGGCCGGCGCTCGCGAGCGCGCGCTGAACCGAGGCCTTGGCGCCGGCAAGCTGCGCCCGCAGCTCGGCGGTGTCGAGCCGCGCAATCAATGCGCCCTTCTGAACGGAATCGCCTTCGCTTACGACAATTTGGGCCACGCGGCCGGCGAGCTTCGATGCGATGTCGACGCGGATCACCTCAATGCGGCCGTTGGCGGTTGCCAGCCCCTCGCCGGGACGCAACGCCACTGAATGTTGCCAGTATGCGTATCCGCCTGCTGTCAGCGCCAGCGCGGCAGCGATTGCAAATAC
>DAIUEP010000093.1:10020-15911 GCA_036845065.1 Xanthobacteraceae bacterium
GCCAGTATGCGTATCCGCCTGCTGTCAGCGCCAGCGCGGCAGCGATTGCAAATACCGCCGGAACCCGCATCGTCCAGCCAACCTGTTCTGGCTATTCTGCGCCCGATACCTGATCGAGCGCAGCATAGAGCGCAAATCGCGGCGGCAGCCTTGAGCTAGGTCAACTTGGTCAGCGCCTGCCGGGCCCCGGCAGGGGACCCAAGCCGAAACGGTAGTTCAAGCCGACCTTGAAGACATCGGCGGTGTGGTCAATATCCATCCTGTTGTACTCGAATTTGACCGTCCAGTTGTTCTGCAGAACATATTCGGCGCCGACGCCAAGCAACAAGCCGCTGGACGTATGGTCGGAGGATCTCCCCCGCTTGGCATGCTCGTCATCGACGTTGGCCCAGGCGCCGCCCACTTTGCCGTACACGAGCCAACGATCGAAAGTATAGCCGGCCCGCCCAGAGACCGTGGAAAGCCAGTTGAAGCTTTTACTGGCCGCCGCCAGCTCGCCCTCGACGCCGAGCACCCACCGTCCGATCTGATAATTAAGCCCGGCCTGACCGCCGCCGAGAATGCCGCTGTCGCTATCGCCAGTCGAGCCAAAGCCGACATGACCGCCGGCGTAGAACCCGGTCCAGTCATAATACGCGGGAAGCCGCGCAGGTCGTACGGCATCAGCGGCACCAGCCACAACTGGCGTCGATAGCAATGCCGCCGCCGCAAGACCGCTCTTCAGAGACATACGCATGGACATGATACCCCCAAAATGAACATTGCTTGCTCACACAGAGGAACAGCCGACCGTGGCTTTTCGGCGCAGATCGCGCGCATTACCTTCGTGGAATCGTCAATTCGGAATCGTCTCTACAAGGGCACCGCGTCCCGGTATCGCCATGGCGAAGTCGCTCACCCGACGAATAACTGAGTAAGGCAACAAGCACGCATGCCCCGTGGGTGGACCACCCGTTCGCGCAGACGCGCGCGGCGATCCATGCTGTTTTGAGGCGGAACCTGGGCCAGATCACATTTCAGCTTTGATCGACTCTGAGCGCGGGCGCGTGCTTCACGCCGGCGCTTTGGCCTTGACCAGCTTGTAGACGATCGAATCCATCAGCGCCTGGAACGACGCATCGATGATGTTGGGCGACACGCCGACCGTGGTCCAGCGCTCGCCGGTCTCGTCGCGGCTCTCGATCAGCACGCGGGTGATTGCCTCGGTGCCGCCATCGAGGATGCGCACGCGGTAGTCGGTGAGCTCGAGGCCCTTGATGTAGCGCTGGTACTTGCCGAGGTCCTTGCGCAGCGCGACGTCGAGCGCATGCACCGGGCCGTTGCCCTCGCCGGCCGACATCAGCGTCTCGTCGCCGACTTTCACCTTCACCACCGCCATCGAGACGGTGACGCGCTCGCCGATCGCGTTGTAGCGCTGCTCGACATTGACGTCGAACTGCACCACGTCGAAATAGTTCGGGACCTTGCCGAGCGTTCGCCGCGCCAACAGATCGAACGAGGCGTCCGCCGCCTCATAAGCATAGCCGAGCGCCTCGCGCTCCTTCACCACATCGAGCAGCGTGGCGATGCGCGGATCGTTGCGGTCGACCTTGAGCCCGATGCGATCGAGCTCGGCCAGCACGTTCGAGCGCCCGGCCTGGTCGGAGACCATGAGCCGGCGGTGGTTGCCGATGGTCTCGGGCGCGACGTGCTCGTAGGTCTTCGGCTCCTTCATGATCGCGGAGGCGTGAATGCCGGCCTTGGTCGCGAACGCGCTCTCGCCCACATAAGGCGCGTGCCGATTGGGCGCGCGGTTGAGCATCTCGTCGAGCCTGCGCGAGACATGGACGAGTTCCTTGAGCTTGGCGTCCGTCACGCCGATCTCGAACCGCTTCGAGAATTCGGGCTTCAGCTTGAGGGTCGGAATGATGGACACGAGATTGGCGTTGCCGCAGCGCTCGCCGAGCCCGTTGAGCGTGCCCTGGATCTGGCGCGCACCCGCGCGCACGGCGGCGAGCGAATTCGCCACCGCCTGCTCGGTGTCGTTATGGGCGTGGATGCCGACATGATCGCCGGGGATGAGCTTGCAGACCTCAGTGACGATCGCCTCGACCTCGTGCGGCAGCGTGCCGCCGTTGGTGTCGCACAGCACCACCCAGCGCGCGCCCTCCTCGTAGGCCGCCTTGGCGCAGGCGAGCGCGAAGTCCGGATTGGCCTTGTAGCCGTCGAAGAAGTGCTCGCAGTCGAGCAGCACCTCCCGCCCTTTCTTCCTGGCGGCACGCACACTGTCGCGGATCGAAGCGAGATTTTCCTCAAGCGTCGTCTCGAGCGCGACCCGCACGTGGTAGTCCCACGACTTGGCGACGAAGCAGATCGCGTCCGCCTTGGCCTCGAGCAGCGCTGCGAGGCCGGGATCGTTCGAGGCCGAGCGGCCGGGCCGCCGCGTCATGCCGAAGGCGGTGAACGTGGTGTCGAGCTTGCGCGACTTCCCAAACAGCGCGGTGTCAGTCGGGTTGGCGCCCGGATAGCCGCCCTCGACATAATCGATGCCGAGATCATCGAGCAGGCTCGCGATGGCAAGCTTGTCGTTGAGCGTGAAGTCGACGCCGTTCGTCTGCGCGCCGTCGCGCAGCGTGGTGTCGAAGAGATAGAGGCGTTCGCGGGCCATTGTCCAAAACCACTCGATAGCTAGACCAACCGGTAGATCGTATAGATCGTGATCACGAGCGCGGCGATCAGCACGCCGTATTTGAGCAAGATGTAATAAAGCCAGTGGCGGGGAAACGGGGTTTCCGGCTTGGTCATTGCGGACGCTCCTTCGCGGCGAGCTTCTTTTCCATCGTGGTGTTGGCCAGCCACTCGCCGCCGAGCTGGATGGTGTTGCGCTGTTGCGGCACGAAGCCGCGCTTGGTGAAGAAATCCTGCGCGCTGTCGCTCACCGTAGCGGTCAGGCGGCGCACGCCGCGCCCCTCGGCGAGCTTCTCCAACGCCTCGATCAGCATCATGCCGACGCCGTGACCGACCGCGGCGGGATGAACATAGAGCATGTCGATCTCGTCGGCGCCCTTGAGCGACGCAAAGCCGACCGGCGAGCCGTCCATCATGCCGAGCAAGGTAAGCTGACCCGCCAGCCGCGCGCCCAATGCTTCCTCGTCATCGGCCGCCGCGATCCAGGCCTCGCGCTGGGCATCGTTGTAATCATCCGCGGCAAGCTCATCAACGCTGGCGCGGAAGATCTCCGCGACCAGCGGCGTGTCGGCGGCGAGAAACGGCCGCAGCGAGAGCTTGGGGTTCGCGGCCGCGGTCATCGACGAGCTCGCTCTGCACGCGCTGACGTATGCGCATGGCGTGAGGCACACTCCGTACCCTCTCCCCTTGCGGGAGAGGGTGACGGAGTTTGCCTCGCGCTCATCGCGCAAGCTCCCAGGTCGTGCCATCTTTCGAATCTGTCAGCACAACTCCCATCGCCTTGAGCTCATCACGAATCCGATCAGCCTCCTTGAAGTTCTTCGTTTTGCGTGCGGCGTCGCGGGCCGCGATTAAGGAATTGACTTGAGAGTCAAGAACTCGATCCCGAACATCTTGCTTCAAGAGTTCCACGGAAGGACCCGGCTCATATAAGCCGAGAACTTCCAATGCTACACGCAAGTTTAGCGCGGCACGCAAACGATCTGAACTGATTGGGGGCAGTTGCTCAACCGCGCGCGCCAATTTGTGAATTCCGGCAATCGCCGCCGGAGTGTTTAGATCATCGCATAAAGGCTCTAGTAATTCGCTAGGAATTGCTGCGATGCCGGGCACATCAGGACACAACATGTTCCAATCATAGATACTCGAACGCGCCTCAAACAAGCGATCCGCCGTCCAGTCGATGGGCTGCCGATAGTGAGTCATTAGCATTGCAAGGCGCAGTACGCGTCCGTGCCATTTTTGGCTACCAAACGCCGCCGTCTCCAGCAGTTCCCGGATGGTGATAAAATTCCCCTCCGACTTCGCCATCTTGCGGCCTTCCACCTGCAAGAAGCCGTTGTGCATCCAGTAGTTCGCCATCACCGGCGCATGGAACGCGCAGCGCGACTGCGCGATCTCGTTCTCGTGGTGGGGGAACACGAGGTCGATGCCGCCGCCGTGGATGTCGAAGCTCTCGCCCAGCAAGGCCGCCGACATCGCCGAGCACTCGATATGCCAGCCGGGGCGGCCGCGGCCCCACGGGCTGTCCCATCCCGGCAGCTCCGGCGATGATGGCTTCCACAGCACGAAGTCCATCGGATCGCGCTTGTAGGGCGCGACCTCGACACGCGCGCCCGCGATCATCTCGTCGAGTGGACGCTTTGACAATCTTCCGTAGTCGGCCATGGTGCCGACGCTGAACAGGACGTGGCCCTCGGCCACGTAGGCGTGCCCATTGGCGATCAGCCGCTCGATCAGCCGGATCATGTCGACGCTGGCGTCAGGCTTGCTGACAAACTCCGTCGCACGCGGCTCAAAGGTCGGCGGCAGGCAGCCCAGCGCCGCCACGTCGTCCTTGAAGTTCCGATAGGTTTCCTCGGTGAGGTCGCGGATCGAAACACCCCGTTCGGCCGCCCGCGCGTTGATCTTGTCGTCGACGTCGGTGATGTTGCGGACGTAGACGACTTCGGTCTCACCCTTGCCGCTGTCCCAGACGCCCTGCTTCGCAAGATGCCGCAACAGCCGGTAGAGCACGTCGAACACGATCACCGGCCGCGCGTTGCCGATATGGGCGAAGTCGTAGACCGTCGGCCCGCACACATACATGCGCACGCGCTTGGGATCGAGCGGCCGGAACGGCCGCTTCTCGCGCGTGAGCGTGTCGTAAAGACGAAGCTCCATCGGTCGCAGTCCCATACCGTTGGCGATTACCCTGGCCCTGGGCCGACAGCAATGCACCAAGGCCCAAATGCGCCAAGGCTCAATTGCGTCAGGCCCAAATGCACCAGGGCCCGCTGGCCGGGGCGTCACTCAATCTCGAACAGGAGAATAAAGACGGCCGCAGCCAGCGAGGGTGTCGCTAGCGAATAATCTCCCGGCAAATGCCGCAGATCTGGTTAAGGCCGTGCATAGGCTCAACAATGGGCAACGACGCCTGTTGCGTCAAGGGGTTGGGCGGGTACCTTCGCGGCCACCCCGGAAGTTTCGCAGCTGCAACAAGCCGCTTGCGGCACGCTGATTCGCGACCGGAAGGGGCTCTGATACGGACCGGAGCTCGGCCCGGTTGGCAGCGCGGCGGACGCACTGTGGCGATGCAAGGCGAATCGCGCGCATGGTCGAGATTGGGACGCCAATCGGTAAGACGATACGCGCCACGACGACAAATTCCACAACAAGCGCACGACCAAAAACCGTACCCGCGCCGTGAATTGTGGGCAGCCAGCAATCAGTTCGTCGGTGTGTCTTTTCTGCGCTAGGCAGAGTCGCACTCGAGCGCTACCTCATCATGCGTGATGTGCGTCGCACCTGATGGACATCGCGCGCCGTCGTTAACTGACCGTTTACGTCTTCGCCTGCATTCTTCGAATCAGCGCCCCCGGGGCGCGCCAGCCAGCAGCGAGAGATCCATGCGCTTCCTTGCCGCCGCTTTGGTCTTTGCGGCCGTTCTCTACGGCAATGTGTCGGTGCAGGCTGAGAATCGTATCTTCATCATCGCCAACGATCCGGACGGATACGGCGTCGACCGTTGCCTGGCGACGGGAGCACGTTGCGGGGTCGCGGTCGCGACCGCCTATTGCCGCTCGCGCGAATTCACGCAGGCGGCCTCCTTCCGCAAGGTCGAGCGCGACGAGCTCACCGGGACGATCCCGGTCGGGATCGCCAAGAGCGAAGAGTTCGTCGCGATCGAGTGCTCGCGCTGAGGGTGCTCGCGCTGACGCTCGGCGCTCTTGCACAGGCCGCCG
>DAIUEP010000093.1:16011-17410 GCA_036845065.1 Xanthobacteraceae bacterium
GTGCTCGCGCTGAGGGTGCTCGCGCTGACGCTCGGCGCTCTTGCACAGGCCGCCGTTGCACGCGGGCCGCACTTCCGCCATGGTCCAGGGCTGCGCGTAGCGGCCGTCAACGCACCCCCCAAGGCCGCTTTGGCGCAGGGGCGCGTCAGACAATGAATTCTCGTACCGACGCCACGGCCGAGACCAAAGGCGATCCAAAAGCCGGCCGCAGAACCGATCAGCCCGATCAGACGCCGGAGCAGCCGCCGTTGCAGCTCGGCAATTTCCTGCCGCACCGGCTCAACGTCCTCTCCAGCTTGGTCTCCCAGGCGCTGACGCGGGTCTATGCCCAGCACGGTATTGGAATACCTGAGTGGCGTATCCTGGTCAGCCTTGGCCAGTTCGGCGTGATGACCGGCAAGGCGATCGGTGCGCGCACCCACATGCACAAGACCAAGGTGTCGCGCGCGGTCGCCGAGCTCGAACGGCGCAAGTTCCTCGCCCGCCGGGTCAACCGCGCCGACCTGCGCGAGGCCTTCCTGTCGCTCACGCCGGCCGGACGCGCGGTCTATGACGAGCTCGCCCCGCGCGCGCTCGAATTCACCGAGCAGCTCTCCGAGGCGGTCGCGCCCGCCGACCGCGCTGCCTTCGACCGCGCCATGGCCGCGCTCACCGAGCGCTCGGCCAAGCTCGTCGGCGAGACCGAGAACGGCTCGTCCGAGACTTGACAGCCGTTGCGCCCCGATGCTCGGGGTGGAGCGCATCACACTCCGCAGGAGGCAACGTGCAGCTCTATACCTATTTCCGGTCGTCCGCCGCCTACCGGACCCGCATCGCGCTCAACCTCAAGGGCCTCGCCTACGAGCCGATCTCGATCCATCTGCAGAAGGAGGGCGGCCTCAACCGCAAGCCCGAGTACCGCGCGATCAATCCGCTGATGCGGGTGCCGGCGCTGCGGCTCGACTCGGGCGAGCTGCTCACCCAGTCGCTCGCCATCATTGAATATCTCGACGAGACCCATCCGCAGCCGCCGCTGTTGCCGCGCGATCCGCTCAGGCGCGCGCAGGTGCGCGCGATGGCGCAGCTCATCGCCTGCGACATCCATCCGCTCAACAACACAAGCCCCCTGCGCTACCTCAAGAACGAGCTCGGCCAGGACCAGGCCAAGATCGACGCCTGGTACCACCATTGGATCCTGGAAGGCTTCGCCGCGCTCGAGACCATGGTCGCAGGCACCCCCTACGCGGCCGGCGCCGAGGTGACGCTCGCCGACATCTGTCTGGTGCCGCAGGTCGCCAATGCGCGCCGCCTCAACGTGCCGCTCGACCGCTTCCCCAAGATCGTCGCGATCGACGCCGCCTGCGGCAAGCTTGACGCCTTCGTGAAGGCGCGGCCGGAGAACCAGCCGGATGCGGAGTGA
>DAIUEP010000094.1:0-17329 GCA_036845065.1 Xanthobacteraceae bacterium
TAAGGTCATTGTCGTCACCTCCGGCAAAGGTGGCGTTGGTAAGACGACAACCACCGCCGCGCTTGGCTCCGCGCTGGCACACACCGGTCAGAAGGTCGCGGTGGTCGATTTCGACGTCGGGCTGCGCAACCTCGACCTGGTGATGGGAGCGGAACGTCGCGTCGTGTTCGATCTCGTCAACGTCATCCAAGGCGTCGCGAAGCTGTCGCAGGCTCTCATCCGCGACAAGCGCCTCGAGACGCTGTGGCTGCTCCCTGCCTCGCAGACCCGCGACAAGGACGCCCTGACGGAGAACGGTGTCGCTTCCATCATCCGGGAGATGCGCGGCAAGTTCGACTGGGTGATCTGCGATAGCCCGGCGGGCATCGAGCGCGGCGCCACGCTGGCGATGCGCTTCGCCGATGCCGCTGTCGTCGTGACCAACCCCGAAATATCGTCGGTGCGCGATTCCGACCGCATCATCGGGCTGCTCGATTCCAAGACCGAGAAGGCCGAGAAGGGCCAGCGCATCGAGAAGCACATCCTGGTCACGCGCTTCGACCCACAGCGCGCGACGCGCGGCGAGATGCTCAATATCGACGACGTGATCAACATCCTGTCCACCCCGCTCTTGGGGATCATCCCGGAGAGCGAGGAGGTCCTGATCGCCTCCAATATCGGCTGCCCGGTCACGCTCAACAATCCGGCGAGCGCGCCGGCGCGGGCTTACTTCGATGCGGCGGCGAGGCTCAGGGGCGAGGATGTACCAATGACCATCCCGAGCGACCGCAAGGGCCTGCTCGAATTACTGTTCGGACGACGGGCGGCATGAACGTCTTCAACCGGTTCAAACCTCGAAGCACTGCTGTGGTCGCGCGCGAGCGGCTTCAGATTCTGTTGTCGCATGAACGGGTGGCGCGCGGCCAATCCGACCTGCTCGCGTTGTTGCGCGAGGAGATCCTGGTGGCGGTCGCCAAGCATGTGATCATCGAGCGCGACAACATCCACGTGACGATGGAGCGCGGCGAGAACGTGTCGGCGCTCGAGATCAATATCGAGATTCCTCATTCGCCCGGCATGCCGCTGGCGGCGGGATTCTAGTTCCGCTTTTCGATTTGAAGTTCCTAACTGAGTTTGCGGCCAGTGGTGTAGGAACTTCAAATCGGCGGCACGAGGCGACGGCAGTCTTGCGTGGCGCGGCGTCGCCTGCACCCGGCCTGCCGACACGGCACCGGTGCAGGGGTGCACGTTCACGCACGCCGTCTGAAGGAGCACGCGCTTAAGGAACGAGTCGCATGGCGGGGGACCGATTCAGCGTCTTATACATGCGGCCAGGAGACCCCGCGCCCGACAGCGCCAGAGCCCGCCACCGCGTCGGATCGCTGTTTCGCGAGACCGTGTTCAACGCGAGGCTCGATCAGCTTTCCGCCTATCTGGTGCGCAGCATCGGCGTCTCGCTGCCCGACAACAATCGCTATCCGTCGTGCTGGCACCAGTTCATGCGCGAGTGCCGGATCGCCGATTTCATCGACACGATCACGGTGGTCTACCGCTATCTGTTCTGGCATGTCGGCGACAGCACCGCGAACTGGTGGCGCGACGCCGTCCGCCAGATCCTCGCCGAGGAGAACCTGGCATACGAAATCGACGACGTCGGCGGCGTGCACCCGCGGATCGATACCGAATTTCAACGCAACGTCGCATCCGCCCTCGCCGGACTGGAACCGGATCGATATCAGAACGTCCGAGATCTGCTGGAGCGAGCGTCCGGCAACCTGAGCGCCAACCCTCCCAACTACCGGCAGGCATGGCGCGCAACCCTGTCGGCGATGGAAGCGCTGTTCGCGCTCATGTTTCCGCAGGCTCGGTTCACGGTCGAGGAGATCGGTCGCCACCTGACGCCGCTCGTCGAGCGCACCTACCAGAGCGATCCGACCTCGCAGAAAGCGGCGCTGCGAATGGTGACCTGCCTGCAGGAATGGGTGGAGGCATCGCGCAGCTTCCGCCACTATCCTGGACAAGCCGACTGCGCCCAGCCGCCTCCTGACGTCGCCGTCCTGTCGATCAGCTGCGGGGCCTCGTTGGTGCGCTGGCTGGCGGGCCTTGCCGAACAGCCGCCGCTATGAGATTGCGGCCGCGCTGCACTCGTCCGTTCTGCTCCCGCTTCAGAACTTGTACATCAGCGCGCCGCGCAATGTGTCACCGGTGAGCTTGACCCGATAGGGGTCGCCGCCGATCAGATAGGTCTTGTCGCCGAAATCGTCGTGCAGATATTCGATCCGCGCGATCCAGTTCGGGTTGATGGCGATATCGGCCCCACCGCCGAACGACCACCCGGTGTAGACCGTGCCGACCACGAGGGGCGACACGCTTTGGGTATAATCGAAATCGGCCAACGCCACTCCGCCGGCCACGAACCAAAGCACGTTGTTGGTCGCATAGCCGATGCGGCCGCGGATATGGCTGGTCCAGTTGAAGTCGTAGCGGTTGGTCACGGCCGGCGGCAGGGCAGCGCCCGTGCCGTGCGCGTTGGTCCAGCCGAAGTCGCCTTCGATACCGAGCACGAACGCGCCACTCTGCCAATTGCCGCCCGCAAGCACACCGCCCACCGCCCCGTTGGTCGCGGCGTCCGACTCGGTGAGAACGCCATCGTCCCACACGCTGGTGCGGCCCCACAGGTAGCCGACATGGCCGCCCAGGTACCAGCCGCTCCAATTGGTGGAGACCGGCGCTTTGTAAGCCGGCGCCTTGATCGGCATATCGGCGGCAACCGCAGGCGTCGCCATTGCGGTCAGCGACGCCATTGCGGTCAGTGACAAGGCTCCGGCCAGCAACTTGTTCATGAGACCCCCTAATGCTGCCCAGCAGGCCGCAGCCCGCAGTTCTGTTTTGTGGATTGTAGATTGATCACCTGGCAGACCGCAATCCTCACCCCCCCGCCATCCCCAGCGCTACTAGGTTTCCGCCCAGCCGCGTCCCCGCGCAAGGCTCCCGGCTTCCGGGCTTCGCGCCGGATTGCTATAAACAAGGCAATCGCGTGGAACCGAAGGCTGGACAACAACCATGGGGAGCCCGGGCGCTCCCAAGGGAGGCACGTGGATACCAATCACAGCGACGGTGCTCGACCCCGCCGCAGGACTCTTCTGATCGCCGCCGGTCTCGCCATCGTGGCCGCAGCCGGGGCAACCTACTGGTACTGGCCGCAAGCGACCGAGACCCGCGTGGCTCGTCCAGCCGCTCGACCGCCGGTGCCGGTGAGCGTCGCGGTTGCGATCCGCCAGGACCTGCCGATCCATCTCACGGGTATCGGGACGGTGCAGGCGTCCTTCACCGTCAAGATCGCGGCCCAGGTCGACGGCAAGCTGCAGGAGGTGATGTTCACCGAGGGCCAGCGCGTGAAGAAGGGCGACGTGCTCGCCAGGCTCGACCCTCGCCTGTTCCAGGCCGCGCTCGATCAGGCCAAGGCCAAGAAGGCCCAGAACGTCGCGCTCCTGGTCGCCGCCGAGAAGGATCTGGCGCGATCCAAGACGCTCGCGCAGCGCGACTTCGCCTCGCAGCAGAACGTCGACCTGCAGCAGTCCAAAGTTGATCAGCTCAAGGCCGCGGTCGCCGCCGACGAAGCCGCGATCGAAACCGCGCAGACGCAGCTCGATTACACCACCGTCACCGCCCCAAGCGACGGCCGCATCGGCATCCGGCTGGTCGACCCCGGCAACCTTGTGCGCGCGACGGAGACGAGCGCGATCGCGACGCTGATGCAGACCCAGCCTGCGGCGGTCATGTTCACGCTGCCATCACGCGTGCTC
Source organism: Xanthobacteraceae bacterium (assembly GCA_036845065.1). GTDB lineage: Bacteria > Pseudomonadota > Alphaproteobacteria > Rhizobiales > Xanthobacteraceae > VAZQ01. The sequence continues at coordinate 3,786 of DAIUEP010000094.1, forward strand.
GGCGAGTTGCGTGAAGCCATGGCGCGCGGGCCGGTCGACGTCCTGGCCTACGACCAGAACAACCGCCGATCGCTCGCAGCCGGCAAGCTTCTCCTGATCGACAACGCGATCGACCAGGCAACCTCGACCATCCGCCTCAAGGCGATGTTCCCGAACACTGACGAGCGACTCTGGCCCGGTGATTTCATCAACGCCCGCCTGCTGCTGGAAACCCAGTCAAACGTGCTGGTGGTGCCGTCCCCGGCGATCCAGCGCGGGCCGCGCGGCCTATTCGCATGGACCGTGACCGCGAGCAACACGGCTGAGCCGCGCACGATTGAAGTCGGCGCCACCGCGGGCGATCTGACGGTGGTCACCGCGGGCCTGCGCGAGGGCGATCGGGTCGTGACCGAAGGACAATACAAGCTGGTGCGCAATGCTCCGGTGAGCTTTGCTCCGCCGCAGTCGGCGGAGGCCGCCAAGTGAACCTCTCCGCGCCGTTCATTCATCGTCCCGTCGCGACCGCGCTGATGATGGCCGCGGTGGCGTTCATGGGCATCGCGGCCTTTCCGTTCCTGCCGGTCGCGTCGCTCCCGCAGGTGGATTTTCCGACCATCCAGGTCCAGGCCACCTTGTCGGGAGCGAGCGCGGAAACCATGGCGGCGTCGGTGGCCTCCCCGCTCGAGCGCCAATTCTCGCAGATTTCAGGCGTCACCCAGCTCACCTCGCTGAGCGCGCTCGGCGCCACCGAGATCGTGATCCAATTCGATCTCAATCGAAACATTGATTCGGCCGCCCAGGACGTGCAGGCCGCCATCACCGCCGCCGGCAAGTCGCTGCCGCAGGCGATGTCCTCGCCGCCGACCTATCGCAAGGTCAATCCGGCGGACCCGCCTATTCTGACGCTGTCGCTGCGCTCGGAGACGCTGCCGCTCACCATCGTGCAGGAAAACGCCGACAACTTCCTCATTCCGGCCATTTCGCAAGTCTCCGGCGTCGCCCGCGTGTCGATCGGCGGCGATCGCAAGCCGTCCATCCGCATCCAGGTCGATCCGGCCAAGCTCGCCGTCAGCGGGCTCACGCTCGAGGAGGTCCGCAACAGCATCGTCGGCGCGACCACCAATGCGGCCAAGGGCACGATCAACACGGCGAGCACCGCGTTCACGATCTCGGCCAACGACCAGATCAGCGAGGCGCAACCGTTCGAGGAGGTCGTGCTCGCTTACCGCAACGGCGCGCCGATCCGCATCCGCGACGTCGGCCAGGCGGTTGCCGAAGCGTCCAACCGCAACGTCGCGGCCTACCAGAACAACGAGCCCGGCATCCTGCTCAACGTCTACAAGCAGCCGGGCGCCAACGTCATCGAGACCGTCGACCAGATCAAGGCGCAGCTGCCGCGGCTCACCGCCAAGATCCCGCCCGCGATGGCGGTGGAGATCATCCTCGATCGCACGGAGACCATTCGGGCCTCCGTCCACGAGGTGGAGTTCACTCTGGTGCTCACCATCGGCCTCGTGATCATGGTCATTCTCCTGTTCCTGCGCAACGCCTGGGCGACCATCATCCCGAGCCTCACCATCCCGCTGGCGCTGCTCGGCTCGTTTGCCGCGATGTATCTGCTCAATTTCAGCCTCAACAACATCTCGCTGATGGCGCTGGTGATCGCCATTGGCTTTGTGGTGGATGACGCCATCGTGGTGGTCGAGAACATCTACCGCCACATGGAGCGCGGCGTTCCCGCATTCGAGGCCGCGATTCAAGGCTCGCGCGAGATCGCTTTCACGGTGCTGTCGATCAGCGCCTCGCTGATCGCCGTGTTCATCCCGCTCTTTCTCATGGGCGGGATCGTCGGCCGCCTGTTTCGCGAGTTCGCGCTGACGGTGACCGCCGCGGTCGCCGTCTCGTGCCTGGTGTCGCTGACGCTCGCGCCGATGCTGTGCGCGCGCTTTCTCAAGGCCCAGCCGGAGCACCACGGCCCCGTCTACCGCCTGATCGAGGCAGGCTTCAACGGCCTCCTGGCAGGCTATCGGGCGACGCTCGACGTCGTGCTGCGGCACCAGGCGATCACGCTTGGCGTCTTCCTGGCCACGCTCGCGCTCACGATCACGATGGCGATCCAGATCCCGAAGGGCTTCTTCCCGATCCAGGATACCGGCCTGATCGCCGGCGTTTCGGAGGCCGCGCAGGGCACGCCACCCGCCGACATGATGCGCCTGCAGCGCGTGCTCGGCGAGGTGATCATGCGCGATCCCGACGTCCAGGTGGTCGGGTCGCAGACCGGCAGCAACGATGCGCCATCGACCGCGAACACCGGCCGCTTCTTCATCGTATTGAAACCGCGCGACCAGCGCAGCGCCACCGCCTCGGAGATCATCAATCGGCTGCGGCCGCAGCTTGCGCAGGTGCAGGGCGTGAACCTGTCGCTGCAGGTGACGCAGGACATCAATGTCGGCGGGCGCATCGGCCGGAGTAGCTTCCAGTATACGCTGCAGGCGGTGGAGGTCGACGAGCTGATCGAGTGGTCGCAGAAGATGCTCGAGAAGATGCGCACGCTGCCCGAGCTTGCCGATGCCTCGACCGACCTCCTGGCCAATGCGCCGCAACTGAAGTTCACCATCAACCGCGACCAGGCCTCACGCTTCGGCGTTTCGCCGCAACTGATCGACGACACGCTCAACGACGCCTACGGACAGCGGCAGGTGACGCAATATCTGACGCAGCTCAACGCCAACCCGATCATCCTCGAAATCCTGCCCGAATTGCAGAACGATCTTACCTCGCTCGACCGCCTCTATGTCAAATCGCCGCTCACCGCCGGCCTGGTGCCGCTGTCGGCGCTGGTGGATGTCGATTCAAGCAAGGTCGGCCCGCTGTCGGTGACGCATCAGGGGCAGTTCCCGTCGGTGACGCTCGGCTTCAACCTGCGCCCCGGCATCGCGCTTGGGCAGGCCGTCGACGCGATCACGCAAGCCGCGCGCGATATCGGCATGCCCGGATCGGTGGTCTCGACATTCCAGGGCAACGCCCAGGCGTTCCAGGCCTCGCTCTCCAACATGCCGATCCTGATCCTCGCCGCCGTGATCGTCGTCTACATGATCCTGGGCGTGCTCTATGAGAGCTTCATTCATCCGCTGACCATCCTGTCGACGCTGCCGTCGGCCGGCGTCGGCGCGCTGCTCGCGCTCCAGCTCGGCCACATGGACCTCTCCGTGATAGGCATCATCGGCATCATTCTCCTGATCGGCATCGTGAAGAAGAACGGCATCATGCTGGTCGACTTTGCGATCACGGCCGAGCGTGACCGTCACATGCTGCCGCACGCCGCGATCCGCGAGGCCTGTCTCCTGCGCTTCCGCCCGATCCTGATGACGACGGCCGCCACCATGCTCGCCGGCCTGCCCTTGGCGCTCGGCACCGGCACCGGATCGGAACTGCGCCAGCCGCTCGGCTACGCCATGGTCGGTGGATTGGCGCTGAGCCAGTTGCTCACGCTCTACACTACGCCGGTGGTCTATCTCTATCTCGATCGCCTGCAGGCCCGGCTCCGGCGAAAACGTCGCGAGCAACACGGCGAGACCGAACGCCCACCAGCGATCGCGGCAGAATAGGCGAGGCGATCGGCGGACCCCGGCCTCGCACAGCCTTGCAAATGTCACCGGAAGGAGCGTGCCATGCCAACCTCTTCACGACGCGAGTTTCTCGCCCGCTCGGCCTCGCTTTTGGCGCTCACAACCTCAAGCCTCAAGGCCGGCGTCGCGGCCGCCGCGATGGGTCCGAACGACAAGTTTGACCTCGTCGTCAAAGGCGGCGACGTGCTTGATCCGAGCCAGGCTCTGCGAGGCCGACGCGACGTTGGCATCCGCTTCGGCGTGATCGAGGCGGTCGAGCCCGACATTCCGGCCGACAAGGCCTTAAGGGTTCTGAACGCCTCCGGGAAGCTCGTGACACCGGGGCTGGTCGACCTGCACGCCCACGTCTTTCCCTACGGCTCCGGCATCGGCATTCCGGCCGACGAGCTCGTTCCCTTCCAGGCCACGACCACGCTCGTCTCAGCCGGCGACGCCGGCGCCAACAACATTGCCGCGTTCCGCCGGGCCATCGTCGGCCAGACGCGCTCGCGCCTCTATGCCTTTGTGCACATCGCCACCATCGGGCTTACCGGGTTTCCGGTGCCGGAGCTCTATAACATTGACTACGCGCAGGTCGACGCCGCCGCCAAGGCGGTCGCGGAGAACGCCGATCTGGTGATCGGCATCAAGGTTCGCATGAGCGAGAACGTGATCGCCAAGAACGGATTGGAGCCGCTCAAGCGAGCGATCCAGGCCTGCGAGATTGCGGGAACCGGCGCCAGGATCATGTGTCATATCGGCGGCGTCGAGACGCCCGAGCTGATGAGCCAGATTCTCGACACCCTTCGCGCCGGCGATATCCTGACCCACAGCTATTCGGGTGCGCCGAACATCGCCGGCCGCTTCACCAACATCGTCCAGGACGGCAGGCTGTTGCCCGCGGCGCTTGCCGCCAAGCAGCGCGGCGTGGTGTTCGACGTCGGTCATGGCGGCGGCAGCTTCGACTACACCGTGGCCGAGGTGGCGATCCCGGCAGGCGCCGGGCCGGACACGATTTCCTCGGACATCCACGTCGTCTCCGGCAACACGCCCGGCATGCCCTATCTCACCTGGGTGATGAGCAAGTTCCTCAACTTAGGCTTCACGCTGGAGCAGGTGGTCGCGATGGCGACGGTCAATCCCGCCAAGGTGATCAACCGGGCCGCCAAGCTCGGCACGCTGCAGGTCGGCGCGCCGGCGGATGTGTCGCTGCTCGACGTTGTGGATGGCCCGATCGAATTCGTCGATACGCGCAACAACAAGCGACAGGGCAAGACGCACATCAAGCCCGCCGGCGTGGTCCTCGCCGGTGTGCCCTACGGGCGGCCCTACCAGGCGCCCTTCGCGGTGCGATGAGCGCCCGGAGATTTTGGCTCCGGGCGCGTCGGCACCCGTAACGTGACTGCAGGATCGCGGTTACTTCGCGTTGAAATATCTCAGGTCAGGCGCAGGCTGGTTCTTCTTGGCCGGCATCAGCATGCCCTCCGCGCTCAGGAAATAAGCCTCCTGGCCGATGCGGATCAGCGAATTGTGGTCCGGGCAGACCTCGGAAGGCCAGACCGGGCGATCGCTCTTGGTGCGCACGCCCTTCTTGTGCAGGGTCCACGGCTTTACCAATGCATTGTCGATCAGTGTAATGTCGTTCCAGAGCGTGTTGGGATCGTTCTTGTCCAGGTAGATTCGCTCCTTGACGACAGTCTGATTATCATCGTGCAGCGGCAGGCCGGTCGATTCCAAAGCCCGCGGTCCCTTCATATAGCGGGTCTCGATCTCGAGCACGTCGAACTTGCCGTCGCCGTCCTCGTCGACCCATTTGCCGAGCGAATAGCCCGCATAGGTCGGCTCGACCTCCTCCGGTTTGGGCCAGTCGCGGCCGTCGGTGTAGATTCGCCGGTAGGAATCATTGATGTGGCTGATCAGGATATAGGTGGTGTTCCGCGTCACCACGATTTCCATCGGATCGTAGAGATTCATCATCGCCGGCATGCCCTGCGGGATGCAGAATGCCGACGGCCAGTTGCCGGTGCCGCCCGCGGCCTGATCAGCCAGGATGGCCTGATACCGGGCCTGATATTCCGGCGTCAGCGGCGCCTTTTCGCCCCGGCCCAACCAGCGCGGCGCACCTTCCCGGCTCCATTGCCCGGAGAAATCCGGATACTTCGATTCCTCATGCGCCTGCGCGCTTCCGATGGTCAGGCTGAACACTGTCAGCGCGATTGCGCCGAGCGAGCTTCGAGCAAGCATATGGTCTCCTCCCTGTGGCGATGAGCTTTCGGTCTCGTGACCTGCGCCACGGCCGATTCAGCTCAAATCACAAGCAGAATACGAGATTGACTACGTCATCGGAAGAGGCGTCCGGCCGGCGAGAAGGCGGCCTCAAGCGGCCGATGCTCGGGTCTAATGCAGCGATGAGCGGTTGAGCCAGAATTGCGTGATCTGCTTGGCGGTCGCGACCGCCAGTTTCTTGAAATCGGCCTCGGCTTCGCCGATGTCCTCCGCCAGACGCATCTGGTTCTTCGGCCTGAGCAGGAAAACAGCACGCGTCGTCGTCCAGCTGAATCCGGCGGCCCGGCACAGGATCACCGTCGGCTCGAGTCGATCGCTGTTGATCGCCCGGTCGATCACGTCGACCGGCACGCCCGAGAGCAACGAGAGCGCGGCGACCGCATCTTCGAATTGCCTCGTCTCCGCCAACATGACGACCTCCGGCTCGCCGAGGCGGCCCGCCTGGCGGTCGATCAAGCACCGGTGGATCGCGCCGGCATAGTCGCGCCGGATGCCGGCGTTACTGCCGGCGGCAAGCTCTTCCGACACCTTGCTGATAGCGCGATTGACATCGGCCCTCGCGTCGGACGGAACGTTGGCGAGCAATCGCTTGCGCACGGTCTCGGTGGCCTGCACGAGCAGCGAGCAGAACAAGTGCGGCGGAATGTCCGCCCGTCGCGCCAGCCGGTCGCAAACCGCTTCGTCCTTGTTGGCGCGGCGGACGAGCGCGCCGAAACCGTCATCAGAGAAGCTCGCGCCCGGATTAGCGACAACCTTCCTCACGACGCTGTCGTCGCCGCGGTGGACCAGGACGTCGGTGACCGTCGGCTCGATGGCGCCGCGAGCCGAGATCGCAAGCAAATGCGCCTGGCTTTTTGTTTCGGCGATGGCGACGAGATCCGTCGGCGACAGCCGCGGGGACTGCGCCAGCACCGGCCCCGCCACCGCGATCTCGTCATCGCGCGCGAGGCGCTGAATCACGTTGAAGGGTGCGTTGGCAATCGGAGCGAGGCGCTCGCTGAGCTCGGCGCGAACCTTCGTCTCGATCGCCTCGATCAGCATCCCCATCACGTCGTCGAATATCTGCGTGACCTGCTCGTTGAGGTCGCTGGCGGAGACAATGAAAAGATCGGTGATGCGCCGCAGCGTCTCGGCGCGCTGCTGGCTCGATCCCGTCGTGAGAGCATGCTCGAGCTCCTCGATCAGGGATTTGCGAGCGCTTTGCACGCGTGAGTCCGGCATCAGCAATTCTCCAGGAAATCCCGGTAAAATCAGCATTATTCTAAAGTCGGACCGTAAACTATTTCTCCACTCGACCCATGCAGAGAACCCAAACGTGCTTTTACGTCGGCGAGTTAACGCGTCGAAACCATCGCTCGATCAATTAGACTACTGGCTCATAAGAACGAATGTCCGCGCGTCACCGCACCGGAAAATCAAGATAGATCGTTGGAAAGGCCTCATTTCGTAATGTGAAATGCCACCATTCCTTAGCGTACGCACGAAAGCCGCCGCGCGCCATTGCGGCCGCAAGCAGCGCGCGGTTGCGCCGCGCCGTTTCGCCAACACTCCTGTCCGCGGGCCACGACTTCGGGCTGAAGAAATCGAACGGCGTGCCCATATCGGGATTGTCGGCAGGATCGCCGCCCGCGCGTCGCACCAGCGTGAGGTCGACGGTCGAGCCGCGCGAATGTCCGGAGCGCCCGGCAATGTAGCCCAGTCGGAACAGATCGCGCTTGTCGACGTCGGGGTAGTAGTCGGCCTTGCGCGCCACGTCGGCGGCGTCGCGCGCCCATCGCATGAAGTGCGCGACCGCGCGCGCCGGCCGGTAACAGTCGAGCACCTTGAGGCCGAGGCCGCGCGTCGCAAGCTCCCGCTGCACGGCCGCCAGCGCCTGTGCCGCCGGCCGCGCCAACAGGCAGCGCGGCGCCTCGTAACCGTCGATGCGCGTTCCGACGAAATTGTCGGCACCGAAATAGCGCATATCGACCACGAGACCGTCGACCACCGTGGCGGCATCAACGAACTCGGCCGGCATCGTCTGTGCGCGTGCCGGAGCCGACAACAGAACCAGCAGGAGGGCGAATGCGGCTTGCATGGCGAGGTCAACCACACCTAATTTAGCATGGCGGCGGGCAATACCAGCCGCTCATGGCTGCTTGAGGGCGGCCGCGCGAGGGCGAGCCTGCTGGTGACACGGGCTTTTGCCGCCACCGACACGCGTATGGATAGGCCGATGCGCACACGCTTGCGAAGTCTTCCGGAGACGGTGATGCAACGAACGTCGATGATCGCACTTGTGGCCTCGCTGGCGCTCACGGCCGCGCAAGCCCAGCACCACGAGGGCACGCCGGCGGCGGGCGCCGGCGGTTATGCCCCGCGCCTTGGCGATCTCATGATCATGCAGCAGATCCGGCACTCCAAGCTGTGGTTCGCGGTCGCGGCCAACAATTGGGAGCTTGCCGAGCATGGCCTCGAGGAAATCAGGGCAGGCTTCGCGGACGTGGCCCGGCTCTATCCCACCATCCAGGGTGTCACCGTCGCGCCGATTGTGGCTGCGCTGAACGCGCGCGAGATCGGCGCGATCGACCGCGCCGTCGAGGCGCGTGACAAGATCAAGTTCACCGCCTCGTTCGATCAGCTCACCGCCGCCTGCAACGCCTGCCATCAGGTCGCCAAACACGGCTTCATCATCATCCAGCAGCCGATCTCGCCGCCGTTCAACAACCAGTCGTTCGCGCCGACCGGCGGGCAGACCCCGCCCGGCGGCGGCCACCCGCATTGAGGCCAGCGAGAGATGCCTGAAAGAACCTCCCTGTTCCGTTGCCTGCTGGCCGCATCGATCATGCTCGCCGGCGTACCGGGCGGCGCGCGCGCGCAGGAGATCACCATGCGGGTCGGCAACGCGCCCTCGATCGCCTCCGGCGCGCTCCTGATCGCGATCGAGCGTGGCTATTTCCGCGAGGTCGGCATCAAGGTCGTGATCGATCCGCTTGACACCGCCGCGAACGCGATCGCGCTGCTGGCGCAGAACCAGTACCAGGTCATCGAAGGCGGGATCGCGGCTGGCTACTTCAATGCGCTGGAACGAGGTCTGCCGATCACCATCGCGATGTCGCGGGTGTCGACCCCGCTTGGCCACAACATGATGCTGCGCGCCGATCTCAAGGATCAGATCAAGGAGATCCGGCAGCTCAAGGGCCGGGTGATCGCCACCAACGGGCCCGGCTCGGTGTCGACCTACGAGATCGGCAAGATGCTGGAGACCGCAGGCGTGACGATGGCGGACGTCGACATCAAGGTGATCCCGTTCGCGCAATATTCGATCGCCTTCGCCAACAAGGCGATCGACGCCGCGCTCGCCATTCACCCGTTCACGTCGCAATTGCGTGATCTCGGCCTCGCGGTGCCGTTTGCGGATTCCGACGAGCTGGTCGAGCCGCGTCCGGTTACGATCTCGGTGAACATGATCAACACGGACTGGGCCAGGCGCAATCCTGCAGTCGCGCGCAACTTCTATGTCGCCGCGCTGCGGGGCGCGCGCGACTACTGCCAAGCCTATCACGGCGGCGCCGTCCGCAAGGAGATGATCGACCTCCTGGTCAAGAGCGGGACCGAGCGGCGGCCGGAAATGCTCCATCAATATACCTGGCCCGCGCGCGACCCGAACGGCCGCGTCGCCGTCGCCAGCATGCTGGACATGCAGGCTTGGTACGTCCGCAACAAGTTCGTCAGCGTGCCGTCGCCGGCAGCCCGCATCCTCGATTTGAGCTATGTCGAGGCTGCGGCCCAGAAGCTTGGCCCCTTCGTGGTGGAAAACCCCGACAGCAAGCTTCCCGGCTGCCGCTGATACCTCCGCTAACGGATTGATTTGGCGTCCAATTTCTTGCAAGTAGCGAGGCCGCCGAGGGCCCCACGATCCGGCGTGACGCTCGCGCCGGAGTGTGCGAAACGTTGTGATATCAACCCCTTGGCCTGATTGCCTGTCGCCGCATGGACGCCATCGCCGCCAACCGCAGCCAGCTTGCCGCCGCCCTCGCGCGGGTAGCGGCAGGCGATCGCGCGGCGCTCCGGATCGTTTACCAGGACACATCGGCGAAGCTTTTTGGCGTTTGCCTCCGTATCTTGAACGACCGAAGCGAGGCGGAGGAAGTGCTGCAGGAGGTGTATGTAACCGTTTGGCGCAAGGCAGGCAGTTTCGACCCCGCCCGCGCCAGCCCGATCACCTGGCTGGTCGCGATCGCCCGTAACCGCTCCATCGACCGGCTGCGGTCGAGCGCAGTCAGCCGGCGCTCGGAGCCGATCGAGGCGGCGGAGGATGTGCGTGATGACGCGCCGGCGGCGCTCGAGCTGGTGGTTGCGGCCGAGCAGCAGGCGCGGCTCAAGACCTGCCTGGGCGAGCTTGAGGAGCGCCATTCGGCGGTGATCCGCTCGGCCTTCCTCGACGGCGTGACGTATGAGCAACTGGCCCAGCGCATGGACGTTCCGCTCGGCACCATGAAGAGCTGGATCAGACGTGGACTGATGAAGCTGAGAACCTGTCTGGAGCGATGAGCGAGACCGACCATAGCGGCACGCCCGAAGGCGGCGATCCGATCGTCGCCGGCGAATACGTGCTCGGCGTGCTCGACGCCAAGGAGCGCGGCGCGGTCGCGCAACGCGTCGAGCGCGAGCCCGATTTCGCGCGCGAGGTCGCGTTCTGGGAGGAGCGGCTGGGCGGGCTCGCCGACGACGTGAAGCCGGTGACGCCGCCGGCTGCGGCCTGGTCGCGCATCGAAGCGGCGATCGCGTCGCCTGCGCCCGCACCCACGCGTGGCGGCCTGTGGCAGAACCTGTTCTTCTGGCGGATTATCGCAATCGGCTCTTCCGCGCTCGCGACCGCCTGCCTGGTCGCGCTCGCCTATCTCGGCTCCGCGGTCGGGCCGGAGCGGGCGCCGCTGCTCGCGACGCTCGGCCAGCAGAGCGGCCAGCCGGGCTTCGTCGCCGCCATCGGCTCGGGCGGCAGCCTGGTGATCGTGCCGGCCTCGCTGCTGACCGCCAACCAGAAGTCCATGGAGCTGTGGCTGATCCCGACCGGCACGCAGGCGCAGCCCCGCTCGCTCGGGCTGATCGCGCCAGGCCAGCCGGTGCGCATCACGGTGCCGCCCAATCTCGCGCCGTTCGTGACTCCCGATGCGTCGCTGGCGGTCTCGCTCGAGGAACCGGGCGGATCGCGCACCGGCCGGCCCAGCAACGACATCATCGCAGTCGGCAAGCTCACCAATCTGTAGCCTGGCGCCCGCCGCGGCAACGCGGCGGGCCGCTTTGTTGACCCCTATTGCCGTCAGCGCACTGTATTTCAAGGATTCTTGCCCAATCGGGCGCGGCGTTAACCATCTGATAACCATAAGGCAGGCAAATTTTGCCGGGGTGAGCATCGACCCATTCACCTGACGAACCCCGGGGCGGACCTTGGACGCGGGCGCGGTTCCTCTGGCGCGAACGAGCGGCCTCTCGGCCGCGGCAGGCTCTTTTCATGCCCAGGATCGGGCGCGGCGGACATCGACGGACAAGATGAGTGATGTATCGGCAGGCGGCGGCGGTCAGGGCTTTGCCATGACCAAGCTCACGGACTTCGGCACGCTGTTGCGGCGCGGCGACCTCGCGCTCGCGATCGGTGTGATGGCGATCCTGGTCGTCCTGATCCTGCCGCTGCCCGCGACGCTGCTCGACATGGCGCTCGCGATCTCGATCATCCTGTCGGTGCTGATCCTGATGACGGCGCTGTTCATCCACGCGCCGCTCGAGTTCTCCGCCTTCCCGACCATACTCCTGATCTCCACCATGCTGCGGCTGTCGCTCAATCTCGCCTCGACGCGCCTGATCCTGGCGCACGGGCACGAGGGTACGTCCGCGGCCGGGCACGTGATCGAGGCGTTCGGCAACTTCGTGATGAGCGGCAACTTCGTGATCGGCATCATCGTGTTCACGATCCTGGTGATCGTGAATTTCGTGGTCATCACCAAGGGCTCGGGCCGCATCGCCGAAGTGGCGGCGCGCTTCCACCTCGACGCCATGCCGGGCAAGCAGATGGCGATCGACGCCGACCTCTCCGCCGGCCTGATCGACGAGACCGCGGCGCGGCAGCGAAGGAAGACGCTGGAGGACGAATCGAGCTTCTACGGTGCCATGGACGGCGCCTCCAAGTTCGTGCGCGGCGACGCGGTCGCGGGCCTCCTGGTCGTGTTCATCAACATCATCGGCGGCATGATCATCGGCATCGCGCAGCAGGGCATGTCGTTTGCCGACGCCGCGCGCACCTACACACTGCTCACCGTCGGCGACGGCCTGGTCACCCAGGTTCCAGCGCTGATCGTGTCGACCGCAGCGGGCCTCCTCGTCGCCAAGGCCGGCGTCTCGGGCGCCGCCGACAAGGCGCTGATCAGCCAGCTCTCCGGCTATCCCAAGGCGCTCGGCATGTCGGGCGCCGTGATGGGCGTGATGGCGCTCTTGCCCGGCATTCCGATGCTGCCATTCATGCTGCTTGGCGCCGGCGCCGGCGCGCTTGCCTACATGATGGACAAGCAAACCCAACAGAAGGCCGCGGTCGAGACCAAGCAGGCCGAGGCCACCAAGGCCGCCGCCCCCACCGAGGAGCCGATCTCGGCGACGCTCAAGATCGACGATCTCAAGATCGAGCTCGGCTACGCGCTGCTGCCGCTCGTCAACGCGCCCGGCGGCTCCGACCGCCTCACCGAGCAGATCAAGGCGCTGCGGCGCTCGCTGGCGATCGAGATGGGCTTCGTCATGCCGTCGGTGCGCATCCTCGACAACGTCCAGCTCGAGGCCAACTGCTACATCATCAAGATCAAGGAGGTCGACGCCGGCACCGGCCGGATCTGGCCGAACCAGTACATGGTCATGGATCCTGGCGGCGGACAGGTGACGCTGCCCGGCGTCCACATGACGGAGCCAACCTTCGGATTGCCGGCGACCTGGGTCGATGCCGCGCTCAAGGAAGAGGCGGCGATCAAGGGCTACACGGTGGTCGATTCCGCAACCGTGCTCTCGACCCACCTGACCGAGCTGATCAAGGCCAACGTCTCGGAGCTGCTCTCCTATGGGGAGGTCAGCAAGCTGCTCAAGGAATTGCCCAAGGAGCAGGCCGAGCTGGTCAAGGATCTGGTGCCCACGCGGATCAGCATGTCGGGCATCCAGCGCGTGCTGCAGACGCTGCTCGCCGAGCGCGTCTCGATCCGCGATCTTGCCACCATCCTGGAAGGGATCGCGGACGGGATCGCGTTCACCACCAACCCGGCGACATTGGCCGAGCACGTGCGCGCGCGGCTGGCGCGCCAGATCTGCGCGCAATACACGACGCCAAACGGCTATCTGCCGCTGATCGCGTTTTCCGCCAAGTGGGAGCAGGCCTTCGCCGAATCGATCGTCGGCCAGGGCGACGACAGGCATCTGGCGATGCAGCCATCCCGCCTCACCGAATTCATCACGCTCGTGCGCGAGCGCTTCGAGGAAGCCGCCCGCGCCGGGGAGGCCCCCGTGCTCGTCACCTCGGCCGGGGCGCGGCCGTTCGTGCGCGGCATCATCGAGCGCTTCCGGGCGCAGACGCCGGTGCTCTCGCAGGCCGAGATCCACCCGCGCGCGCGGCTCAAGACGGTGGGGGCGATTTGAGCAAGCGCGCGCGGCTTCGCGCAC
>DAIUEP010000095.1:0-16983 GCA_036845065.1 Xanthobacteraceae bacterium
TTTGAGAGTGTGCATGCCCTGCGCGGGGACGCCGCGGAGAGAACCCAACCACCCGCGATCCGCCTACACCTGGCTCGGCGCTACCACCCGCGGGCGGGTTTGCAGCGCGCGGATGCGGTCGGTGAGCGAGCCCTTGTCGCCGCCGCTGGCGCCGTTGCCGGCCGCGCCGTTGCCCGCCGCCCGCGCGCTCTCGGCGAGGATCGCCTCGATCGGATTGCCCGGCCCCTCGATCAGGCTCGTCAGGCGCGCCACCTCGGCGGCGACGTCGCCGATGCGATCGCGCATCACGGCGTTCTCCGCGCGCTCGGTCGCGAACGCGGTCTCGGCCTCGCGCCGCTTGGCCTCGATCTCGCGCAAAAGCTTGACGCGCTCGTCCTGCGCCTGCTTGAGCTGGCTCTCGAGCAGCGTCTTGTCGGCGCGCAGGCTGTCGATCGCGGCCTTGCTGCGGCTTTCGGCTTCGGCGAATTCGGCGCGCACGTCGGCCTCTTTCTTGGCCACGGCCGTCGTTTCGGCGCGCAGCTGCGCGGCGGCGTAGTCGCGCTCGCCCAGGAGGCGGCCCTGCTCGTCGGCGCGCGCGTTGAGCTCCTGCACCCGGCGCTCGAGGATTTCGGCTTCCGTGGTCTGCGCCAGCAGCTGGCGCTCGAGCTCGCTGACGCGGTTGCCGAGCGCATCGGCACGGCCGCGCTCCTCGACCAGAAGCCGGCCCGAAGCGTCGGCCTCGGCCGTCTTGGCGCTCAGCCGCGCGTTGATGTCCTTGGCCTCCGACTCGTAGGCCTCGATCTGGCCTTGCAGCGCCTCGACCTGGGCGCGCAGCGCGCCGAGCTCGACCCGCTGATGGTCGGCAGTCCGCGCGGTGTCGTCGAACTTGCCGGTGAGGTCGCCCATCTGGGCCTTGGCGCCGGCGATCGACTGCTCGGCCGCTGCGAGCGCGGCGGTGCGCGCGGCGAGCTCCTTGCGGGTATTCTCCAGGTCTTCGACCAGCTGCTTCTCGCTCGCCTCGAGCGCGTACATCGCCTCGGTCTTCTCGTTGAGCTCGATCCTGAGCCGGCCGACTGCCTCGCTCTTCTTGCCGATCTCGGCGAGCTGCGTCGTGGTCTTGGCCTTCATCTGCTCGACGCTCATCTCCAGCCGGCGCGTCGTCATCGCGAACTCGGCGCGCAGCTGGTCCTTTTCGGCCTGGATCTCGGCAAGCGACATCGGGGTCACGGCTTCGAGCCGTCGGCGCGTCAGCCGGACGGCGCGCGCATGCACGAGCGGGATCACGCCGATGACCAGGAGGCCCGCGACCAGGAACCCGATCCCGATGAACATGATCGGTTCAATCATGCAACGACGCGCCTCCTGAACATTCATTCATCGTGTAGCATCTACCACACGCGCTCGCCGCCCGCACGCGTCCGCATGCGCCGCGTTTGCTTTATCCGCACCGACGGTTCCCGGTTCCGCTTTGCTGGTACCGGGGTCAGAACGGGTTCCAAGTCGCCGATGGCGTGAATTTCAGGTAGCCAATATTGGCGCCGAGCCGAAGGCCGACGCCGGAACGAATCGGCACCACGACGATATTGTCCGCCGCCAGCGCGGTCATGCCGAATCCGCCAATGAAATAGGCCGAGCCGTCGATGCCGCCGAAGCGCTGGTAGACCGCGTCGGTGCGCGGCAGATTGTAGACCAGCATCATGGTACGCGCGCCTTCGCCGCCCATATCGAAGCCGACCGACGGGCCCTGCCAGTAGACGCGCAGGTCGCCGGCGTTGCGGGTATAAAGCGTGCCCTCGCCATAGCGCAGCCCGGCCACGAACGCGCCGCTTGCTTCCTGGCCGAGGATATAGCCGTTGGGCTGTCCCCAATTGCTGATGGCCTGCTCGATAATCTGCGCGAGCCCGCGCGACACCTCGCCGAAGAACCTGTGGCCGGCGTTGACCAGCTCGCCCGGCGGGTAGCTCGAAGGCTGCTGCTGTGCAGCCAGGGGGCCCGTGCCGATGCCAAAGAGGACAAGGACCAGGGCCAAGGTCCGAAGGACCATGTGCATCGTGTGCTCCATCGCCTGTTCAACCGCGTGCGGGCTTAACCGCTCCGTCACGCCCATAACCTAACTTTACGGCATCAACGCAATCGAATCGCCATAGGATTGGCAATACTATGACCGCGGCACAAAACCTGAGGAAAGCTCCTTTTGTGTCTGCGCTCGTGGCCGCTTTGGTCACGTTAACCTTAACCCCCCCACCCGGGGCCGCCACGACCGAGCGCGTGGTGGTCGACCGCCATACCGGGCTCGCGATCGGGGGGTTCGACCCGGTGGCCTACTTCGTCGAGGCTGACGCCGTGCGGGGAAAAGGGGACTTCGAGCACACCTTTACGGGGGTGGTCTGGCGCTTCCGCAACGAGGGCAACCGGGCCGCCTTTGCGGCCGATCCTGACGTCTACATGCCGCGATTCGGCGGCTATGACCCGGTCGCAGTCGCCCGGGGGGTTGGGGTGCCGGGCGACCCTCGGCTCTGGCTGATCGTCGAGCGCCGGCTCTATCTCTTCTATACCCAGGAGGCGCAGGCGGCGTTCGGCGATAGCCCCAAAGGCGTCATCGAGGCGGCTGTGCGCAACTGGCCGGCGGTCCAGCTGACGCTCGCGCCCTGATCACCCCACAAGCCGGGCCGGCGCCGAGGGGTCGCCCCAGGCAATGAAGCCGTCGACCAGGAAGCGCTCCTTCGTCATGGCATAACTGAGGGGCGCGCCCTCGGGCGTCGTGACGAGCCCGCCCGCCGCGGTCACGATCGCTTCGCCAGCCGCCAGATCCCATTGGTGGACCTGTGCCAGGCGGGGGTAGATATCGACTATGCCCTCGGCCACCCGGCACAGCTTGAGGGCGGAGCCGCTTGCTCTCTTTTCCGTCGGCGGCAGTCGTGCCAGGAACGCCTGGGTGCGCGCATCGAGATGCGAACG
Organism: Xanthobacteraceae bacterium; assembly: GCA_036845065.1. Lineage (GTDB taxonomy): Bacteria > Pseudomonadota > Alphaproteobacteria > Rhizobiales > Xanthobacteraceae > VAZQ01. The sequence continues at coordinate 2,938 of DAIUEP010000095.1, forward strand.
GCTGATGGCCGCGACGGCGCCGGTCTCTGGCCAGGGGCGTGGCCGGATCACGCCGCGCTCGGTGGCGGCTTTGGCCTCCGCGCCGGGCGCAAGCGCGAGCCGCTCGGCGCCTTGCGCGCTTGTGCGCCAGATCATCCCGAGCGCGGGCGAACCGATGAGGCCGAGACGCGGGCGGCCGGCGGCGACCAGCGCGACGTTGACGCAGAACTCGTCGCGGCCTGCGACCAGCTCGCGGGTTCCATCGAGCGGATCGACCAGGAGATAGGTATCGCCGGCCAGCTCTGCGGTTGCGCCGGCTTCCTCCGACACGACCGGTACGCCCGGCAGTACGCGGGCGAGGCCATCGAGGATCACGGCCTCGGCAGCCTCGTCGGCCGCGGTGACCGGAGACAGATCGGCCTTGTGGCGCGTCGCGAGCGCGCCCGCTCGGGCAGTCAGAATAGCCGCGGCCGCGCGCGAGACGATGCCGGTGAGCGCGTCGATCAGGGACTGATCTCGAACCATGTCGCGCATTGCGCCGTCCTGTTCTCTCGCCTTGGCAGAGCGATGAGCCGCGGTGTATCACACGGCCGCGCCGTCGCCACGCTGTTGATTCGTGATTCGGCTGGCGTTCTCACCCATCCGAGAGGTCCTCATGTCCGCCTCCGTTACGCTCGAACCGCTCGAACTTGCCGCGCTCCTGTGCTCGCGGGTCTGTCATGACCTGATCAGCCCGACCGGCGCCATCGTGAACGGACTCGAGGTGCTGGAGGAGGACGGCGACGAAGAAACCAAAAAGTTCGCCCTCGACCTGATCAAGAAAAGCGCCAGGACGGCATCGGCGCGATTGCAGTTCTGCCGGATCGCCTTTGGGGCCGCCGGCTCCGCAGGCGCGCAGGTCGACACCGGCGATGCCGAGACGATGGCGCGCGGTTTCATGGAGGACGAGAAGACCAAGCTCACCTGGAACGTGCCGCGGGCGCTGTTGCCGAAGAACCGCGTCAAGCTCCTCTTGAACATGCTGGTGATCGCGACGCAGACGATCCCGCGTGGCGGCACGCTCACCGTCGATGCGGTCGGCGAAGGCGACACGATCGGCTTCCGCATCGTGGCGGCCGGTCTCAATGCGCGAATTCCCCAGCACATCCCCATGCTGCTCGAGGGAGCCTCCGAAAGCGGCACGGTCGATGCGCACGCGATCCAGCCGTTCTACACCGGCCTCCTGGCGCGCGCCTGCGGCGTCGGCGTCGGTCTTACGGCTGAACTTGACACGATCGTGGTGGCGACGCGATGAGGCACGCGCCGGCGTTCGCTGCTTGGCGCGCGTTCCGATGAGAGTGAATTGCCGAGTCTCCGCCGTTCGTCCCCGCGAAAGCGGGGACCCAGCGCGAGACAAATCGAAGAATCAGAACAATTGGCCCCTGGCTTCCCGCTTCCGCGGGAGCGAACGGGGCAACCGCGGCGCCGCGTCCGGGCGCACCACCGGAAAGTCACGACCCACGACCTTGTCGAGCCGGATCCAGGTCGGGACTTGCTGCGCCAGACGGCGGTCGCCTTCGACCGACAACGCCTTGCCGGCGAGATCACGCCAGTGGGCATGGCCCAGATAGACGGCGACGAAGTCGGCGATCCGGCCGCGAAAGACAAGATCAATCGGAAAACCGGGATCCTTTGCGCACACGTCGACGCCGGTCCGTTCGAGCACCAGCCACATGATGCGGAACCTGGTGCGTGCGGCCGGGACGCCTGCGAACTCGAAGCGCACGACCACACGCCGGTCCGGCAGTGCGCCACGATCCGCGCGCTTGCGAAAGCCCCACATCAGGAGACTGGGATCGAGATCGCTCGGCTTGATGCGGTCGCGGGCGTGCACCAGTCCCCACTGACCGAGCGCGCCGACCGCCGAGCGGAACGCATCGCCGGCGGGCGTGAGCCAGTATTCGTGGCCGGCGCCGTCGGCGCGGGCACGCCGCTCGATGATGCCGTGATCCTCCAGCTCGCGCAGGCGCGCCACCAGCACCGCGCGCGAGATCAGCGGCACGCCGCGATGGATGTCGTTGAAGCTGTGAACGTCGGCCATCAGCTCGCGCAGAATGAGCGGCGTCCAGCGCGTGGCGAACACTTCCGACGCCTTGGCGATCGGGCAGAACTGACCGTAGTGCGTCTGCATGGGCGCCATTCAACCATCCCGATGCGCCGCCGGCCAGTTCGAAAAACAGACTTGAGCCGGAAGGACTCCGGGCGCACGTCATGCCGCACCATCTCAATCGCGCGGTGAAGCTCAGGAGGCTCCTATGCTGGCACACTGGCATTGTTTGCGCGTCGCTGCCGTCCTTGCGTCGTTGGTAACATGCTCCGCATCGGCCCGCCCCGATGAGATTTCCGTCTGGAACACCAGAGCCGAGGCCATCGCGGCCGAGAAGCGTTTGCTGCCACCGCCGAACGCGCGTGGTATGGCGATGCTTCATGTCGCCATGTTCGAGGCGGTGAATGCCATCGACCGGCGATATGCCCCGTACAAGCTCAAGCTGACCGCCGACCGCAATGCGTCGAAGGATGCCGCGGCTGCCGCGGCGGCGCACGACGTGCTTGTCGCGCTTCATCCCGATCAGGCCGCGATCATCGACTCGGCGCTTGCAGCCTCGCTTGCCAAGATCGCCGACGGCGAGGCCAAGACCAGAGGGATCGACATCGGCCGGCGCGCTGCCACGGAGATCGTGGCGCTGCGCGCCAGCGATGGCTCCAACGCACCGGAGAGCTATCGCCCGTTCACGAGCCCTGGGGTCTATGTGCCGACAGTGATTCCCGTCAGCAGCACGTACGGCAAGGCCGCACCCTGGGTGATGGCGAGCGGATCGCAGTTCCGGCCGGCTCCGCCGCCCGCGCTCGACTCGGCCAGGTGGACGAACGACCTCAACGAGATCAGGGAGATCGGCGGGCTCCACAGCACCAAGCGCACGCCTGAGCAGACCGCGATCGGCCGCTTCTGGTTTGTGACGGGGCCGCAATCCTGGAATCCGATCGTGCGGCAGCTCGCAGCCATGAAGAAGCTCGACATCGTGGACAGCGCCCGCTTGTTCGCGCTGATCGCAATCGCCACGGATGACACCTTCATCGCCGTGTTTGACGCCAAGTATCATTTCAATTTCTGGCGCCCGATCACCGCGGTGCGCAACGCCGACCTCACCGGCAACAAGGCGACGCCGCGTGATGCCTCATGGCTGCCGCTTGGCGACACGCCGATGCATCCGGAATATCCGTGTGCGCACTGCATCACCTCGGCGGCGGTGGGAAACATCCTGCAGAGCGCGTTCGGCAATGACATCCCGCAAGTGTCGATGACCAGCCCGACCGCCCCGGGTGTCACGCGGACATGGACCCGCATCACCGACTACACCGAGGAGGTCGCGGCGGCTCGCACCTATGCCGGCTTCCATTATCGGTTCTCCAACGCGGCCGGCCAGGAGATGGGCCGACATATTGCGCAGCTCGCGCTCTCCACGCAGTTGCGCGCTGGAGGGGGGCGGGAGGGGCGTTAAGCTTGTGCGGACTGAGAGCGCCTGCGGAACAGACACATGTCATCTTGGCAAGCCCCACAAGATCAATGGTCCGCAGGCGAGTCCTACGAGCAATATATCGGGCGATGGAGCAGGCTGGTCGCGCACCGGTTCGTCACCTGGCTGGCATTGCCGCCTGCGCTGCGCTGGCTTGACGTCGGCTGCGGGACCGGAGCGCTGACGCAACTGATCCTCGCAGACGGCGCGCCCGCGTCCGTGCTGGGCCTTGACCCGTCCGAGGGCTTCATTGCCTCTGCGCGTCGCCGGGTGATCGACGCGCGTGCGAGTTTCCAATCTGGCGCGGCCCAGGCAATCCCGCTCGCCAATGCGTCCGTCGATGTCGCGGTCTGCGGCCTCGTGCTGAACTTCACGCCCGATCCGGCGCGGGCGCTCGCCGAAATGGCGCGGGTGGTTCGCCCCGGTGGCATGGTCGCCGCTTATCTGTGGGATTATGCCGGCGGCATGCAGATGCTGCGCCTGTTCTGGGACGCTGCCACCGCGCTTGATCGGAATGCGCTTGCGCTCGACGAGGGCCGCCGCTTTCCGATCTGCCGCAGCGATGCGCTGCTCGCGCTCTGGCGGAATTGCGGCTTCGAACAAATTTCGTGTTGCGACATCGATGTGCCGACCGCGTTCGAGTCCTTCGATGACTATTGGTCGCCATTCCTGGGCGGGCAGGGACCAGCCCCGACCTATTGCGGCACGCTCGTCGAGGGGGTGCGCGCCATGTTGCGCGACCGGCTGCGGGCGACGCTACCGGTCGCGGCGGACGGCAGCATCGCGCTCGTGGCACGTGCGCTTGCGGTCCGCGGCGTGCGTCCGGGCCTGCCAATTTCCTAACGCAAGCTTAATGCATGCCAATTAAATCTGCGGTTGTGCAACTAAAATTAAACCGTTTGCCAACAGAGTACCCAGCTGCCGGTGCAGTGCATTGGCGACGCGTTGTGGCGTTGCAAAAGTATTGGTCATGGACGAGCTACTGCGGGATTTTCTCACGGAGACGCACGAGAGCATCGATGTCGTCGACGTCGAGCTCGTGCGCTTTGAGCAGGAGCCGAATAACGCCCAGATTCTCGGCCGCATCTTTCGGCTGGTTCACACCATCAAAGGCACCTGCGGCTTCCTCAATCTGCCGCGGCTGGAAGCGCTCACCCACGCCGCCGAAGCGCTGATCGGCAATTTCCGCGACGGCGCCCCTGTCACCAGCGAATCGGTCAGCCTCATCCTGACCACCATCGACCGGATCAAGGTCCTGCTCGATGAGCTTGAGCGCAACCAGGCCGAGCAGGCCGGCAACGATCAGGATCTGATCGAATTGCTCGGGCGTGCCGCCGCGCGGGTTTCCGGTGCCGCTCCGGCTGCGCCGGAGGCGCAGCCGCCGGCTTCCGCGCCGTCGGCAGCCGCCGAGGCGCCGGCGACAAATGCCGGCAAGCCCGCGCGGCCAAAGGCGGACGCCGCGGCGCGCCCCTCCGAGGAGGGCGCCGACGGCCTGGCTGCCCGCAAGTCGATCCGCGTGCACGTCGATACGCTCGAGCAGCTCATGACCATGGTGTCGGAGCTGGTGCTGACCCGCAATCAGCTGCTCGAAATCGTGCGGCGCCACGAGGACTCCGAGTTCAAGGCGCCATTGCAGCGCCTCTCCAACGTGACCGCGGAGCTGCAGGAAGGCGTCATGAAGACGCGCATGCAGCCGATCGGCAATGCCTGGCAGAAGCTGCCGCGCATCGTCCGCGACCTCTCGGGCGAACTCGGCAAGCAGATCGAACTCGAGATGCACGGCGCCGAGACCGAGCTCGACCGTCAGGTGCTCGACCTGATCAAGGATCCATTGACGCACATGGTGCGCAACTCCGCCGATCACGGGATCGAGCAGCCGGCCGCGCGCCAGGCCGCCGGCAAGCCGGAGAAGGGCACGATCCGCCTCTCGGCCTGGCACGAAGGCGGTCACATCATCATCGAGATCGCCGACGACGGCCGTGGCCTCGACGCCCAGCGGATCAAGGCCACCGCGGTGGCGCGTGGGCTCGCCAGCGAAGCCGAAATCGAGAAGATGCCGGATGCCCAGGCGTTCAAGTTCATCTTCGCGCCCGGCTTCTCCACCGCCAGCAAGGTGACGAACGTGTCCGGCCGCGGCGTCGGCCTGGACGTCGTCCGCTCCAACATCGATCAGATCGGCGGCACCGTCGACGTCAAGTCGGTTCCCGGCCGCGGCACGAGCTTCGCGATCAAGATTCCGCTCACGCTCGCCATCGTGTCGGCGCTGATCGTGGAGGCGGGCGGCGATCGTTTCGCGATCCCGCAGCTTGCGGTGGTCGAGCTTGTGCGCGTGCGCGCGAATTCGGAGCATCGCATCGAGCGTATCAAGGATGCCGCGGTCCTGCGCCTGCGCAACAAGCTCCTCCCGCTCGTCACGCTCAAGAGCATGCTCAAGGTCGCCGAAGGCGGCGACGACACGAAAAGCGCCTTCATCGTCGTGATGCAGGTCGGCAGCCAGACCTTCGGCGTCGTGGTCGATGCGGTGTTCCACACCGAGGAGATCGTGGTCAAGCCGATGTGCAGCCGGCTCCGCAATATCGCGCTGTTCGGCGGCAACACAATCCTGGGCGACGGGTCGGTGATCATGATCATCGATCCGAACGGCCTCGCGAATGCGATCGGCAGCTCGGCCGCGGCGCAGCATGCTGCCGAGAACGCGCGCGAGATCGAGCAGCGGACCGAGGATGCGAGCAAGGAATCGCTGCTCGTGTTCCGCGCCGGCTCGCCGCAGCCGAAGGCCGTCCATCTGTCGCTGGTCACGCGGCTGGAAGAGATCGATGCCAAGACCATCGAAGGCGCCGACGGCCGGCTGATGGTTCAATACCGCGGGCAGCTCATGCCGCTGGTGCTGGTCAACGAAGACGTGCGCATCAAGGAGAAGGGCGTGCAACCGCTCCTGGTCTTCGCCGACGAGGGGCGCTCGATGGGGCTGATCGTCGACGAGATCGTCGACATCGTGGAGGAGCGGCTGCGCATCGAGCTCGCGAGCCAGCGCCCGGGCGTGCTGGGATCGGCGATCGTCAAGGGACAGGCCACGGAGGTGGTCGACATCGCGCACTACCTGCCGCTTGCCTTTGAAGACTGGCTGGCCTGGGCCGGCGGCCGGACGGATCGCTCTCCGGTTCGCGTGCTGCTGATCGACGATGCACCCTTCTTCCGTAACATGCTGGCTCCCGTTCTCAAGGCCGCCGGCTATGCCGTCACGCCCGTTGCTTCCGGCCAGGAGGCGCTGGCGCTCTTCGAGGGCGGTGAGCGCTTCGACATCGTGGTGACCGATCTCGACATGCCCGGGATGGACGGGTTCGACTTCACCGCGGCGGTGCGAAGCAACCCGCGCACGGCCGCCGTCCCGGTGATCGGGCTCTCGTCGCTGGCCTCGCCGGAGACGATCGAGCGCGGCCGCAAGGTTGGCCTGCACGACTACGTCGCCAAATTCGACCGTCAGGGGCTGATCGCGGCGCTCAAGGAGCAGACCGCGGAAGTGGATCGCGCGGCATGAGTGACCGAATGAGCCCGACCGATAACAACATCGAGTACGTCACCGCGACGATTGGCGGCCAGCTGTTCGGCCTGCCGATCTCGGGGGTGCAGGACGTCTTCATGCCTGAGCGTCTCACGCGCGTGCCGCTGGCCGCGCCCGAATTCGCCGGAATGCTCAATCTGCGCGGCCGCATCGTCACGGCCATCGACATGCGGCTGCGGCTCGGGCTGCCGCCGGCCGAGGAGGGCAGGCCGCGCATGGCGATCGGAATCGAGAGCAAGGGCGAATCCTACGGCCTCCTGATCGATACGATCGGCGAAGTGATGAAGCTGCTGGCGGCGAGCCGCGAGGGCAACCCGGTCAATCTCGACGCGCGGCTGACGCGGGTGTCGGCGGGCGTGCATCGCCTCGATGGCAGTCTTCTGGTCGTGCTCGATGTGGATCGGGTTCTCGATGTGGGTGCCCACGCCGAAGCGGCGTGAGCGGACAAACGGTAAGACGGACGGTGAGCGGCAACGGCGATTACGGTCGCCAGAAAGAAGGAAGTTATGAAAACCTGCTTGGTCGTTGACGATTCAAGCGTCATTCGCAAGGTGGCACGGCGGATCCTCGAAGGGCTCGAGTTCGAAATCGCCGAGGCGGAAGACGGTGAGCAGGCGCTCGAAGTCTGCCGCGGCAAGATGCCGGACGCGGTGCTGCTCGACTGGAACATGCCGAAGATGGACGGCTATGAGTTCCTGCGCTCGTTGCGCAAGATGCCGCAAGGCGACCGCCCCAAGGTGGTGTTCTGCACGACCGAGAACGACGTCGCCCACATCGCCCGGGCGCTGCACGCAGGCGCCAACGAGTACATCATGAAGCCGTTCGACAAGGAGATCGTCGAGGCGAAGTTCCAGGAGGTCGGGCTGATCTGAGCCCGGCCGGCCTTCTCCTGGCGTTCCGACGTACCCTTTCCGTGGCGCTCGTGTTGAGCTCTTAGCGTGTCGTGATGAACATCACCGTCGCTCGTCCGCCCTTGCGTCCCGCCGCCGCGCAGAGGTCCATCCGTGTCATGGTGGTCGACGACGCCGTGGTGGTGCGCGGCCTCATCGCTCGCTGGGTCGAGGCGGAACCGGGGCTCGAGGTCGTGGCCGCGTTGCGCAGCGGCCGCGATGCGATCGCCCAGATGGAGCACGCCGACCCGGACGTCGTCATTCTCGACGTCGACATGCCCGACATGGACGGGATCACGGCGCTACCGCGCTTGCTTGCCGCCAAGCCCAACCTGGTGGTGATCATGGCGTCGACGCTGACCCGCCGCAACGCCGAGATCAGCTTGCGGGCGCTGGCGCTGGGTGCCGCCGACTATGTTCCGAAGCCGGAAACCACCCGCGAGGTCACCACGTCCGAGTCGTTCCGTCGCGATCTGGTCGACAAGATTCGCGCGCTCGGATCGGGTCGCAAGCGCGCACTCGGACCGCCGGCGGCGGTGCCGGTGACCGCGCCGGCCGTCATCCGGCCGGTGGCGCCGGCCAGCGAGCCTCCATACGCGGTGAGCTCCGACCCGGCGGTGGACGGTGACGATGCCATCAAGTTGCGTCCGTTTCCGCCGATCTCGCCACGCGTCCTTCTCGTCGGCGCTTCGACCGGCGGACCGCAAGCGCTCAACGCGGTCGTCGGCAAGCTCAACCGGGTGATCGACGAAGCGCCGGTGCTGATCGTGCAACACATGCCGCCCACCTTCACGACCATCTTTGCCGAGCACCTGTCGCGGGCCAGCGGGCGGATCGCGCGCGAAGGGGTCGATGGCGAACTGGTGCGCGCCGGCCAGATCTATATCGCGCCGGGCGGCCGGCACATGCGGGTGGAGCGTCGCGCCGGCCAGGCCACCATCGCGATCGATGATGGTCCGCTCGTCAACTTCTGCAAGCCCTCGGTCGATCCGTTGTTTGCCTCGGCGGCCGACGTGTGGGGCGCGAAGTGCCTTGCCGTCGTTCTTACCGGCATGGGTTGCGACGGGACCAACGGCGCGGCCGCGCTGGTTTCCGCCGGCAGTGCCGTGATCGCGCAGGATGAAGCGAGCAGCGTGGTCTGGGGCATGCCGGGGTCGGTGACGAACGCCGGCTTGTGCTCCAGCGTGCTGCCGCTCGATCGCATCGCCCCGACGGTGATACGCCTCTTTTCAGGGAGCCGGATGTGACTCCACTCGAATATGACTATCTGCGGCGGCTCTTGAGGGAGCGATCCGGGCTGGTCCTGTCTCACGACAAGCAGTACCTGGTCGAAAGCCGGCTCATGCCGCTTGCCCGCCGGGCAGGCGTCGAAAGCCTGTCGGACCTGATACACAACCTCAAGCGGCTGAACGCGGAGCCGCTGATCGTGGACGTGGTCGAGGCGATGACGACCAACGAGACCTTCTTTTTCCGCGATCGTATTCCGTTCGATCATGTCCGGGACACCGTGATGCCGGCCCTGCTGGAGGCGCGCGCGGCGCAGAAACGCATCCGCATCTGGTGCGCCGCGGCCTCGACCGGCCAGGAGCCTTATTCGCTGGCCATGGGCCTCAAGGAAATGGGTGCCAGTCTCGCCGGCTGGCGGGTCGACATCCTGGCCACCGACCTCTCGACCGAAGTGCTGGAGAAGGCCAAAGCCGGCGTCTACAGCCAGTTCGAGGTCCAGCGCGGGCTGCCGATCCAGCTCCTGATCAAGTATTTCACGCAGGCCGGCGACTGCTGGCAGATCTCGCCCGAGATCCGCGCCATGGTGCAGTTTCGGCCGTTCAACCTGTTGAATGATTTCGCGCCGCTCGGCACGTTCGACCTCGTGTTCTGCCGCAATGTGCTGATCTACTTCGATCAGGACAGCAAGATCGGTGTGCTTGACCGTCTGGCGCGCCAGATCGAGCGCGACGGCTACCTCGTTCTGGGCGCCGCCGAAACCGTGGTCGGCCTCTCCGACCAGTTCAAGGCGCATCCCGACCGGCGCGGCCTCTACCAGCCGACCGGCAAGCCCGCGGCTGCCATCGCTCCGCGGCGCGCGCTCGCGAGCGGATTGCGCTAGTGCCCTGTTTCCGAAGTTCGTGAGTCGTTGCAACACCCCGTGACACGACCTTCAGAAACAAAGGCGCACTAGGTACTCAATTAGCGCTCAGATCTGAGGGTCGCCTTCGAGGCACGACGGAAAACATTTACTCACAATGAGCCTTTGGCATTTGACCCAAAGCAGCCCGTCGCGCGCTAAATCGATTCACGTAACGCCCGTCGGAATACTTCAGTCCTAGGACCATTGGATCTGCGCTGCTAGATACAGGTGCGTATCAGAAGTCCACAGTTGTCGCAGCATTTTCATATTGCGCCAATTCTTTTAGCGATCGATCGGCAGTACATCCGGCTGATTTACCGCAAGCGTCGATGCGACCTAGATACGCACGCGCACAAGCGAGGCGCGAGCAGCCCAGGAAGAGAAACGACAATGTTCGCCAGGATCGCTCTTGTGGCCGCCGCGGCGGTTGTCTCTTCTCTGCTCGGCTCCCGCAACGTTCGCAGGTCCCACGGACCAGCGCATCCCCGAGCCGACGTGCTTCCAGCACGCGACCGGCGAGCGGGGCTGAAGAGCCTGACGTCCATCTTGGCCGGCTGGGTCGTCAAAATCGCTCAGCCGGCGACACCATCCGTCCCCTCGGCTGTTTTTGGAAACGATCTTGTGGGGAGAATGAAGATGCGCGGCCAAAAAGAAAAGATCTCGCCCGCTGCGTCCACGGGTCGCGTCGAATTTCTGCTTGACGCAATGACGGCCCTGCTGATGGTCTTCGCGGCCGCGCTCGTGCTCATCCAGGCCAGCGCACGGTATGGAATACCGGCAGATCAACTGAACTCTCTTGTCCTCTTGGGCAGCTAGCCGCTTTTGAGCTCGTTCAATTTACGATCACAGACTGCCCGCTTCAGCATGTCGGCTCCTGTGAACCTGCAAGCTGACGCGGTGCTTCGCAATCCACTTGCGAAGTGTCGCCAGCGTGCTTTCCAGCACCTCGGAGCCGGGCACGATCCGCAGTTGCTCGACGTCCGGTGCGCTCATTGCGGAGCGAGATCGCCGTGCCAATACGCGGCCGTCACTCCTCCATCCATCAGGAAGTCGCTGCCGGTGACCCACCGTCCGGGCCCATAAGCAGCGCCGCGCCCCGACAGTTCAGATCTCGTCTGGAGTGTCAGCGCGCCCAGCCGGGACACCTCGATCATGTGCCTATACCCTGCCCCGTGGGGCCCAGTGCCCCGTTTCCGAAGTTCGTGATACGTCGCGGCAACCTCTGACACGAACTTCGGAAACCAAGGGGCACTAGCAACTCTATGATTCTAGTGCCGCTTTTCGATTTGAAGTTCCTGACCGAGTTTGCCGCGCGTGGTGCAGGAACTTCAAATCGGCGGCACTAGGCTGATCGTGTTGATCCACCACGCTTGCCCCAGCGTACCGCCTCAGCCATCACACGCAGCGAGCTCCCGCGCTTTGAGATTTGGTACGCGTGAAGAGAATCCGTCACTTGGTCGAGCTGAAGGAAAGGAGGACTGAGCAACTCTTCCACTGGTGTTGTCACCAAAGCTGTGTTTTGTTTCGGGGTTAAAATCCGCGACGTGCGGTCTCTGTCGGGGCGCGAAGGCATTCGCGGCCTCAAATTGGCGTTTTTTTCCTCTGGCGTCCGGAAGCCCATTCCTGGCTCTATAGAAACTATATCACGCGCTTGGTACGATTTTGGCATGATCGGCTCTCGTTCCAACTCGCGCGCCAACGCAAGCACGACGAAAGAAGGTAGGCATGGGTAAGATATCGAGCGCGGTTGCAGGGCTCATGATCTTGATGGCCGCTCCGCAGGCAATCGGCCGCGCCGAGCAGTCCGTGCCCCCCGTCGTCGGCGAATATGGACCATGGGGATTCGATCTTACCGGCATGGATTCTTCGACCAAGCCCGGCGACGACTTCTTTCGATATGCCAACGGTGCCTGGTATGACCGCACGCGCATCGCCCCCGATCGCGACAGCAATGGGGTTGACAGGATCTTGAATGATGTCGTGGAGCTTCGTATTCGCGATATCCTCGAACGGGGCGAGGATGGCGTCGAGGCTCGCGCCCGCGCGGATGCTGCAAAGATCGGTGCCTTTTATTCAGCTTTCATGAATGAGGCCCGTGCGGAGACCCTCGACGCGCAACCGATCAAACCGCTTATTCAAGAGCTCCGCGCGGCAGTGTCGCGAGATGATCTCGCCGGACTGATGGGTGCATCGCCTGGAACATTCTTCAGCTCGATCTTCAGCATCTCGATTGATGTCGACGCCAAAGCGCCGGACAAATACGTCGTCTCGATTGGTCAGGGCGGCCTTGGCCTTCCTGATCGCGACTACTATCTGACGCCGCAATTCGCGGACAAGAAGGCGGCTTACCAGGCCTACGTTGCACAAATTCTTCAGCTGATTGACTGGGAGGCTCCGCGTCAGTCGGCTGCCGCGATCCTGGCGTTTGAAACTGCAATCGCGGCGGCGAGCTGGACCGTTGCCGAGCAGCGCGATTCCGAAAAGACGTATAATCCAACGAGTGTGGCGCAACTCGCGCAGACTGTTCCATTTCCATGGCGCAGGCTGTTGGAGGGTGCAAATCTCCGCGACCTCGAGCGCGTGGTGGTGCTGGAGAATACTGCCGTCCCAAAGATTGCGGATCTGTTCGCTCGGACGCCGGTGGACACGCTCAAAGCCTGGCAAGCCTTTCACCTCGCGGACTCGGCCGCCCCGTACCTCTCAAAGCGTTTCGTAACCGCGAATTTCGATTTTCGCGGCAAGACTCTTGGCGGGGTACTCGAAATTTCGGAGCGCTGGAAGCGGGGGGTGAACACCGTCAACGGCGCCATGGGAGAAGCGATCGGGCGGATCTATGCGGCGCGCTATTTTCCGGTCGAAGCCAAGGCAAAGGTCGAGGCATTGGTCGAGCAGCTCCGCCTGGCGTTGAAGGGCCGCATCGAGCGGATCGGTTGGATGAGCCAGGAAACGAAAATCAAAGCGTTGGAAAAGCTCGCACGGTTGAACGTCAAGGTCGCCTATCCGGCCAAGTGGCACGATTACTCGACCCTGGAGGTTCGGCCTGACGAGCTTGTCGGTGATCTGCAGGCGGCTGGCCGATTCGAGTGGCTTCGAAAAGTCAATCGGCTGACTTCGCCTGTCGACCGCGATGAATGGATGATGACTCCGCAGACGGTGAACGCGTATTACAACCCCAACCTGAACGAGATCGTCTTGCCGGCGGCGCAGCTGCAGCCTCCTTACTTCGATCCTGCGGCGGACCCGGCGGTAAACTACGGCGGTATCGGCGCTCTCATTGGCCACGAGCTGACACACGCGTTCGACGACGACGGGCGCAGGTTCGATGCAGCCGGGGTGCTCTCCGATTGGTGGACGCCCGTTGACGCCGAGGAATTCAAAGCACGAGCCGAAGAGCTCGGTCGGCAATACGACGCCTTCGAGCCCTTTCCCGGAGTGCATGTGAACGGTGATCTGACTATGGGCGAGAACATCGCCGACCTTGGTGGGGTCTTGATTGCCCTTGACGCCTATCATGGTTCGCTCTTGGGCAAGCCGGCGGCAGTCATCGACGGGCTCACCGGCGACCAGCGTTTCTTTCTCGGCTTCGCCCAGTCCTGGCGCAAGAAGTCGACTGAGGACGCAGTCCGTCAGCAACTGGTGTCTGATCCGCACGCTCCGGAGCAGTTCCGGGTCAATGGCGTCGTCAGAAATGTGGACGCTTGGTATGGCGCTTTCGGCGTAAAGGCGGGCGACAAGCTCCGATTCGCACCTGAGACCCGCGTTCGGATCTGGTGACGGGAGCTCCTGGCGCGTAACCCCGACGCTGTGACGCCGGAGGCGATGTCGAGCATCTAACTCATCTTCTGCTGCCGAGCGATCGACATCTCCTGATATTAAACAAAAATGCGCTGGCCGCCGGTTAGTGGCTCGGCCGGTGAGGTCTACGCCCTCCCA
>DAIUEP010000096.1:0-16942 GCA_036845065.1 Xanthobacteraceae bacterium
TTCAGACGAACGGTGCCGAGCCACCTCGTGCCGGTCCATTCGAATAACGCGGCGAAGAAGGACTGGGTGATCCTGCTGGAGGCCGGCACCATCGTGGGCCCGTCGCCGGAGCGGCTACGGGTCGCGCGCGCCACGCAGGAACGAAGGATCGTCAAGAAGTACAACATCCTGCTGCGAGCCCAGCATTTCCTGGTGATGGACGGTTACGACCCGCGTATCCACGCGGTGTACTTCTGCCCCCAGCTCTACCGATACGATCCGGACAAGAAGCTCGTGCCGCTGCAGGGCGAAGAGATCGGGCGATTGATCGCGCAAGCGCTCGAGGGTGGCGTGACGCCGCGCCGACCGTGGTACGAGCCGTCGGAAAACACGCCCGCTCAGCCCGCCATCAGCGCCAAGCTGCAGACCGAGTTCGACACGGTTGTGGTGGAGCTGCCGGCCGCGCGCAACGCGGCCGCGAGCGCCTCCTGACGTCGCCCTCTCACCCGAGCATCGGCAACTGACCACCGGTCGCCACATGCAGGCGGACCAGGAAGAGCACGACAAGAGCAAGGACGACGATCACCAGAATACGTATCCAATGGACCCGCGCCATATCCTGTTTCCCATGCAGAGGCGTTGTTATCTGCTCTTGTCGGCCGGACGCGGACCAAGATTGTTGATTTGGGTCAAGCGGACCGCGTTGCGTCACAACCGACGCAGCTATTCACCATAGGCGAAATAATTCTTGACTTCACTTGCAGCGTAATTATTCTAAGCCCATCCCGATCCAAGTTCGAGGGGCGTCTTTCGGTGGCGTTCGTAAGGCGGGGAGCGGGAACGGCACCTGCGGGGGGAAGCGAAGAGACAACACGAAGGGCGCCCCCCTGGCCCAGCGACCGAACAGGGGCCGATCTCATATTGCCGGTTTGGATTCTGCCGAACGCCCACCGGGCTATTTGACGATTGAATAGGTGAACCCCAGAGCCTCTCGCGGCGTTTTGACAAAACGAACCCAACGGGAGAACGCGGCAAGGAACAGCATGCGCTTGATCGCCCTGACCACACTCGCCCTGCTGCTGACAGCGGACGCAAGCCGAGCGCAGCCGCAATATCCGGTGCGGACCGTGCGCATCGTCGTCCCCTACCCGGCCGGTGGCGGCACCGACATCCTGGGGCGGCTCCTGGCCGACCAACTCGGGCGCAAGTGGGCGCAGTCGGTGATTGTCGAGAACATTGGCGGTGCGGCCGGCAATATCGGCGCCGCCGAGGTGTTTCGCGCCGCCGCCGACGGCCATACCCTGATGGTCGCCGCCCCCGGTCCGATCGCGACCAACAGCTTCCTTTACAAGGACATGCCGTTCGACCCGAAGCGCTGGAGCGCGATTGCGCTGCTCACGACCGGGCCCTACGTGCTGGTCCTGCGCAAGAGCTTCCAGGGCTCGACCGTGCAGGACCTGATCGCGCAGGCCAAGGCCAGTCCCGACAAGATCACGGCCGCAACACCCGGTGTCGGCTCGGTTGCCCATCTCGCCACCGTGCAGCTCGAAATGCTCGCCGGCATCAAGACCACGCAGGTGCCCTACCGGGGCTTAAGCCCCGCGATCAACGACATCATCGCGGGCCATGTCGATCTGATGTTCGATACGCCCACCACCGCGCTGGCGCTGCATCGCGACGGCAAGGTCAAGATCGTCGCCACCGGCACCCCGGAGCGCCTGCGCGAGCTTCCCGACATCCCCACCATCGCGGAATCGGGCGTGCCCGGCTATCGGGCCATCACCTGGTACGCCCTGGTCGGACCGCCCAACATGCCGGCGCCGCTGGTCGAGCGGATCAACCGCGATGTGGCCGAGATCCTCGGCCGCGCGGAGGTCGCCGAACGCATCCGCGCCATCCAGATGGAGCCGGCGGTCCGCACGCCAGCGCAGTCCGCGACATTCTTCGCCGAAGAAGCCGAGCTGTGGGGCAAGGTGATCAGGCAGGCAAACATTCCGTTGCAATGATGCGCATTGGATTCATGCGGAAGGACACGACGATGCCGAAGACCCTATACCAATACGCGCAATGTTTGACTCGTCATGCCCGCGCTTGTCGCGGGCATCCACGTCTTGAAAGCCGCGCAACATCAAAGACGTGGATGGCCGGGACGAGCCCGGCCATGACGGGGAGAGCGCGTCGATCACATCAAGAGTTGGTGTTACTGTTTGCGATCGCCGCACTGCTGGCGGTGACCGCCAGCCCCGCGGCGGCGCAGGACAGCTATCCCGCGAGCCGCGTGACCCTCGTGGTGCCCTCGCCCGCCGGCTCGACCACCGATGCGCTCGCCCGCCTGGTCGCCGAGCAGCTCGGCCAGAGCTGGGGCAAGCCGGTGATCGTCGAGAACAACGCCCGCGGCCTCAATGCCGGCGGCGAGCAGGCCTCCCGCGCCCAGCCGGACGGCTACACACTTCTGGTGAGCCCGCCGCTGCCGCTCACCGTCGCCCACCTCCTGTTCAAGGAGATCGGCTACCAGCCCGGCCAGTTCACGCCGGTGTCCTTGCTCGCCAAGATCGCGAACGTGCTCGCCGTGCGCAAGGATTTGCCGGCGCGCTCGGTGCAGGAGCTGATCGCCTTCGGCAAGGCCAATCCGGGCAAGCTCACTTATGCGTCGCAGGGTGGCGGCTCGACCGCACACCTGAGCGGCGCGCAACTGGAGATCCGCGCCGGCATCAAGATGGTGCATGTGCCCTATCGTGGCGCGGCGCCCGCGCTCAACGATCTCATCGCCGGCCATATCGACATGTTCTTCGATACGCTGACCACCTCGGTGCCGCTGCACCAGGCCGACAAGATCAGGATCATGGCGGTGGCCGGCGCCGAGCGCTCACCCGCGCTGCCCGACATCCCGACCATCGCCGAAGGCGGCTTGCCCGGCTTCCGTTCGATCACCTGGTTCGCCATGGTCGGCCCACCCAACATGCCGGCCGCGCTCGCGGGGCGCATCAATCGCGATGTGGTAGAGATCCTGCAGCGGCCCGCGGTGAGCGCGAAGCTGCGCGACCTGCGGCTCGATCCCATGATCGGCACGCCCGCCGACGCCGCAAAGTTCTTCGCGGAGGAAACGGAGCTCTGGGGCGGCGTCATCCGCGAAGCCAACGTGATGGTGCAGTGACGCCGGGGCGCCTAAGAGCGGATCGCGTGCGCCACCCCAGCGCACAGGTCCGACAAGTCACTGAGCGCGTTGAACCGCGGCTGCGCCGCAAGATGCGGGCTGATCGCGACGTTGGGGAAGGTCAAAAGCTCGTCGTCGCTCTTGCCGGGCGCCTCGTAGAGCGGATCGAGCGCGAAGCCGCCAAGCTTCTTCGAGCGCAGCACCTCGATCAGCGCGGCACGGTCAACCACGTCGGCGCGCGCGATGTTGACCAGCATCGCGCCGGGCTTCATCTGCGCGAGCTCGGCGCGACCGATGAGGCCACGTGTCGACGGCGAAGACGGCAGCACCGGAAGGACCCAATCGCTGTCGGCGAGCAGCGTGGCGAGCGGTACATAGCTGGCATCAAGCGCGCGCTCCTCGGCCTGCTTGAGCCGCGTGCGCTGATAGTAGAGCGTGCGCATGCCGAAGGCCTTGGCGCGCAGCGCGATCTCGCAGCCGATCTCGCCGAGCCCGATAATGCCGATGGTCGATCCATAGAGGAGGCGCACGCCGGCGATGCGTGGCCAGTTGGAATTGGGGGTGTGGCGGCGATCGAACGGCTTGTAGGGATAGCCGGCCGCGGCCAGCTGCTCCACACTGATCCGGCCCAGAACGTTGTTGAGCTTCTTGGCAAGCGTGAGCATGAGCGCGAACGCCATCTCGGCGCAGGCGCAGTTGACGCGCCGGCGGATGGTGAGCACCCGCACGCCTTTGGCCGCGCAGGCTGCCTCATCGATGTTGCGCGGAAGCGCGCCGAACTTCTGCACCACTTTGAGGCCGGAGCCGGCGGCAAGCTCGTCCGCGCCGACCGTGAGGCCCTCGACGATGAGCGCCCGGCTCCCGGGCAAGGCCGCGCGCAACTCGTCCTGCGTCGACACGATTCGCACGTCGGACGGAAACAGCGCGCCGACGCGTTCGCGCACGCGCGCGACATAGCCCGCAAAGTCGGGCTCGTCATGGGCGAAGAAATCCGCAAAGGCGGCGTAGCGCTCGGCCGAGGTGTTCGGATCAAGCAGCAGGCCGACCACGCGCAGAAAGGGGTCGTCTTCGACGACCAGAACGTTATTTGTGGGCACCGTGAACTCCAAGGCGTTGACGAACAGTCGCGCGGCGCAGGCGCCTGGATCAGGCGGTCGTCATTCCAGCTTGAAGTTGGTCGTCTTCATGATCGGCGTCCAGCGCGCAAGCTCGTCGCTGACCAGGCGCTGCGCCTGCTGCGGACCGGAATCCGCGATCGGCTCGAAGCCGGACGTGCCCAGCACTCGCAGGAACTCCGCGTCGGCCATCACCCGCCGCGTTGCCTCTGCGAGCTGGCCGACGATCGCAGGTGCAAGCCCTGCCGGCGCGAACAAGCCGTTGAAGTTCGACGCCACCATGCCGGGCAGACCGGCCTCGATCGCGGTCGGGATATCGGGCGCCGCCTGCAGCCGCGTCTCGTGCGCGACCGCGAGGATGCGCACCTTGCCGGCGCGATGAAAGTCGATCAGCGGTCCGCCGATGTTCGGCGTCATCATCGGGATGTGGCCGGCGGCGAGATCGGCAACGCCGGGCGCCGAGCCCTTGTAGGGAATGTGCACGATGTCGGGCGCGCCGATGAGCTGCTTGAACAATTCGCCCGCCAGATTGGTCAGCGTACCGGAGCCGGCCGAGCCGTAGGACAGCTTGCCTGGATTGGCCTTGGCGTAGGCCACGAGCTCGCGCAGCGTGCGGACCGGAACCTTTTCGTGGACGACGATCACGGTCGGGGAGACGCAGAGGATATAGATCGAGGTGAAGTCCTTGAGCGGATCGTAAGGCGGTTTCGGCATCAGCACCGGCAGCAGGACCTGGGTGCTGGTGTTGCCGAACAGAAGCGTGTAGCCGTCTGGCTGGGCGCGGGCGACTTCGCTGGTGCCCGGCGCGCCGCCGCCGCTCGCCTTGTTCTCGATCACCACGGTGCCGAGCAGCGGCTTCATCTTCTCCGCCCACAGCCGGCCGGCGACGTCGGTCGCGCCGCCCGGCGCAAACGGAACGATGAGCCTGATCGGCCGCTCCGGGTAGCGGTTCGATCCCTGGGCCCGTGCGGCACAGGGCGCCCAGGTTGCGGCCGCGAGCGAGGCCAATCCGCTCTTGAGAACTTCACGTCGGTTCATCGCAGGTCTCCAAACGGCTATCTTACTAGTGCCGCCGATTTGAAGTTCCTACACCACCTGCAGCAAACTCTGCTAGGAACTTCAAATCGAAAAGCGGCACTAGAATCATAGAGTTGCTAGTGCCCCTTTGTTTCCGAAGCTCGTGGCAGAGCGTGCTGAGACGTATCACGAGCTTCGGAAGCGGGGCACTGGTCGCGCTTTTTCTCACAAGTGACGGCATACCCGCATGAAACATCCCCGCAACTACTTCAAGCCGCTTGCGATCGGCGCGCCGGCCCCGCTGCGCGAGCTGCCGGTCCGGCTCGAGCGCATGATCCATTTCGTGCCGCCGCACCTGGAGAAGATGCGCGCCAAGGTGCCCGAGCTGATCGTGAAGGTCGACGTCGTGCTAGGCAATCTCGAGGATGCGGTCCCGGCCGATGCCAAGGAGGCGGCGCGGCAAGGCTTCATCGCGCTCGCCCAGGCCAATGATTTCGGCGCGACCGGCCTGTGGACCCGCGTCAACGCGCTGGCCTCGCCGTGGACGCTCGACGACATCACCGAAATCGTTGCGGCCGTCGGTCACAAGCTCGATGTCATCATGCTGCCGAAGGTCGACGGGCCGTGGGATATCCACTATCTCGACCAGCTGCTCGCCCAGCTTGAAGCCCGCCATGGCGTCGGCAGGCCAATCCTGATCCATGCGATTCTCGAGACCGCCGAGGGCGTCAACAACGTCGCCGCGATCGCTGGCGCCTCGCCGCGCATGCATGGCATCAGCCTCGGTCCGGCCGATCTCGCCGCTTCGCGGGCGATGAAGACCACGCGCGTGGGCGGCGGCCATCCCGGCTATCGCGTGCTTGCTGACGTCCAATCCGGCGGCGAGCGTGCCGCCTATCAGCAGGACCTCTGGCACTACACGATCGCCAAGATGGTCGACGCCTGCGCGGCCGCCGGCATCAAGCCCTTCTATGGACCGTTCGGCGATTTCGCCGACCCGCAGGCGTGCGAGGCGCAGTTCCGCAATGCCTTCGTCATGGGCTGTGCCGGCGCCTGGACGCTGCATCCCACGCAGATCGACATCGCCAAGCGGGTGTTCTCGCCCGATCCGGGCGAGGTCGCGGCCGCCATCGCCATTCTCAAGGCCATGCCGGATGGAACCGGCGCGGTCATGATCGACGGCAAGATGCAGGACGATGCCACCTGGAAACAGGCCAAGGTGCTCGTCGACCTCGCCCGCATGGTCGCCGCCAGGGATCCGAGCATCGGCACCAACTATGACCTATGACCCTCTGGCGCCAGCGGCCGTCCTGGTCTATCTCCCACATCATGGCAAAAGCGAGCGTCGCCAAATTCCAGATCGGACAGATTGTCCGCCACCGGCTCTATCCGTTTCGGGGCGTCATCTTCGATATCGATCCGGAATTCAACAATACCGACGAATGGTACGAGTCGATCCCGGCCGACCGCCGGCCGCGCAAGGATCAGCCGTTCTATCACCTGTTCGCCGAAAATGCGGAGACCGAGTACATCGCCTATGTCTCGGAGCAGAATCTGCTGCCCGATACATCAGGCGAGCCGGTGCGTCACCCGCAGGTTGCCGAGGTGTTCGAAAAGGACGCGTCCGGCGGCTATCGCCGACGCAACGCCGTTCTCAACTAGAGAATGACCAATTCATCACCGGCGCGATTGGCAACGGCGCTGTTGGAGATGGCGCCGTTGGAGATCGCGCCATTGCAAGCAGGGCCATTGAATATGGGCGATCGGAAACAGCGCGATTGGATTGACGAACGGTGATCCGATTGGACCCAATCGGATCACCGTGATGCACTCGACGCAACGCCCTTGCTTGGCGCGGCGCCTATTGGGCTTTCTTCTGGAATTCTTCGAAACGCTTGCGCTGCATTTCCTCGAAAACCTTCGGGTCGGTCGCCGGAGCCTCGTGGACCTTGGCAAAATTATCAAGCGGCAGGATCAGGGTGATCACTTGCCCGCCACCGTTGACGCCTTGGACGGAAAGGCCTTTGCCTTTCTTCATATTGCCGACGAGCTCCGCGCTCGCCTCGTAGTCGGCCATGCAGCCATTGCCCGCACAGATGACATACGGCGCGGTCATGGGCTGACCTTCGTCGATCACCACGCGCGTGCCCGGTTGCAGCGCCATGCCGAGCGGCAGGGTTACCCGCAGCGTCTTGCGGGGCTCCCCTTCCGGCTCGATCAGCACCGCCGCCACCACCGGCAAGCCGGTCTCGATCACACCGTCGCGACCGGTCAGGCAGACCGCCTTGGCGTTGGCCTCCTGGCCTTTGGGGCACACCTTGGTCCAGGGCGAGAAATTCAGCTTGGGCTGTTCGGCCTGCTGCTGCTGCGGTGCCTCGCCCGCCTTCGGCTGGGTTTTCGGCACCGGCGCTTTGGGCTGCGCCTTCGGTGCTGGCGGCTGCTGTGCGAACGCTTGCGACATCAGTACGGCCGCTGCCGCCACGACAGCGAACACACGGACGCCCTTTACTACTGCGACGAAATCTCGATGCCTCATGGGACTATCCCCCAACTCGCTCTCTCGTCTCTGGATTTCCACTGGCTCGTCTCATCGGCTCGCGCCGACCGCACCGGTGGCATTGGCGAACAAGACGGACGCGATCGAGACACATCTCGGCCCGTCACGCCCAGAAGCTCGCGGCTATTTGGCCTGCCCTTCAAGCCGCCTGCGCGCGTCTTCAGCACGCTTCTGCAGCTCATCCTGCAGTTTCTTCTGTTGCGCCTCGAACACCTGCGGATCCGTTGGCGGACCATCATAGGCCTTGGCGAAATCGTTGAGCGGCATCACCAGACTGATCGGTTGACCAGAGCCATTGATGCCTTGCACCACAAGACCCTGACCCTTCTTCAATTTCCCAACCAGCTCACCGCTCGCCTCATAGTCGGCCATGCAGCCGTTTTGGAAACAAATCACATAGGACCCGGTCATGGGTTGGCCCTGATCGACGATAACGCGCGTGCCAGGCTGGATCGACATGCCGAGCGGCAAAGTCACACGCAGAATTTTTTTGCTCTCGCCATCGGGCTCGATCAGCACTGCGGCGACCACGGGCATGCCGGATTCGACACGTCCGTCCTTGCCGGTGAAGCACACCTGCTTGGCGCCAGCTTCCTGGCCCTTCAGGCAGAACTTAGTCCACGGCGAGAAAATGAGCTGTGGTTCGGCTGGCGCCGCTTGCTGCTGTTCGGCGGGCGCGGCAGGGGCAGCTTTCGGCTGCGCCGCCGGAGCCTTTGCCTTGGGCGCAGCGGGAGCCGCCGGACCCTTGGGCGCCGGTGGCGGCGATTGGGCGAGCACCGATGGCGCGACCAGCATCGTCGTTGCCAGCGCAAGGACGAATGCGCAAGCAACCGGGCGAGCCGGAGCGACCAACGTCCGATGTTCCATGTTTGATCCTCTTGCTGACCGCTCTCGCAGCGATCCGGCCGAACCGAGCGGCGCCCCTAAGGGCTGTGTCCGCACCAAATACGGCAAGAGCGTGACGCCTTCCGACCAGCCTCATATCCCACTTTCGGTCCTCAATAAAGTCTCAAGGGTCGGGGACGAAATTGGGTGACATCGGAGTGATTTGGCTTTCAGATGCACGATGGTGAGAACATGGTGCCTGATCGGAACCGTTCGTTGTCGAATCGTCACACAACAAAACGGCTAACGAAACCAAATATGTCCGCGGCGCAGACCAGCCACTATCGACGGCCGCGATCACCCAGGCGGATCGTCGGCGGCATTCTGATGGCGGCGCTTGCAAGCCTCGGCGCGAACGATAGGCTGCACGCGGAACCACGCCATGCCATTGCAATGCATGGCGGACCCGCGCTTCCTGCCGATTTCAGTCATTTTCGCTATGTCAATCCAGCCGCCCCGAAGGGTGGCCGCCTGGTTCAGGGCGTGCTCGGGACGTTCGAGAGCGTCAACCCGTTCATCGCTCGGGGCCTGGTGACGCAGGGCATGCGCGCGCCATTGGTGAGCAATGCCAACATCATCAGTGGCCAGGTGGTCGAAAGCCTGATGACCCGCAGCTACGATGAGCCCTTCACCCTCTATGGGCTCGTTGCGCGCACCGTCGATACCGACGAGGCCCGCAGCTACGTGACCTTCGCGCTCGACCCGGCGGCGCGCTTTTCCGACGGAAAGCCGGTGACGCCCGACGACGTCATCTTCTCCTGGCAACTCCTGCGCGACAAGGGCCGCCCCAACCACCGCTTCTATTATTCCAAGGTCGTCAAGGCGCAAGTGCTCGGTACCCAAGCAGTGCGCTTCGATCTTGCCGGCAGCAACGATCGTGAGCTGCCGCTGATCCTCGGCCTGATGCCGGTGCTGGCGAAACACGCAGTGAACGTCGACACGTTCGAGGAGCCCACCAACACGCCACTCATCGGCAGCGGCCCCTACATTGTCGGCAAGGTCGATCCGGGCAAGAGCGTCACGCTCACGCGCAACCCGGACTATTGGGGGCGCGATCTCGCCGTCAACCGCGGCCTCTGGAATTTCGACGAGATCCGCTACGACTATTATCGCGACGCCAACTCCCATCACGAAGCCTTCAAGCGTGGCCTGTTCGACGTGCGCGCGGAGAATGATCCATCGCGCTGGCAGACCGGCTATGATTTTCCCGCCATGCGCGATGGCCGCGTCGTCAAGGAAACGTTCGCCTCCGGCCTGCCGAAGCCAAGCTTCCACTTCGTGTTCAACACGCGGCGGCCGATCTTCGCCGACGTCCGTGTGCGCGAAGCGCTCGCGCTGCTGTTCGATTTCGAATGGGCCAACCGCAACCTGTTCTTCGGCCTCTATCGGCGCACCGCGAGCTTCTTTGAAGATTCCGAGCTGTCCTCGCATCGACGGCCGGCTGACGCGCGCGAGCGGGCGCTGCTCGCGCCGTTTCCCGACGCGGTGCGCGCCGATGTGCTCGACGGCACCTGGTCGCCGCCGGTCACCGACGGTTCCGGGCGCGACCGCACGGTCGTGCGACGGGCCATCGATCTCCTGAGTGCGGCAGGTTACGAATTGCGCGGCACCGAACTGGTCGAGCGTCGCAGCGGCAAGCCATTCACGTTCGAGATCACGGTCGCCAACCGTTCCGAGGCCATGGACGAGGAGCGTCTCGCCCGCCTCTATGCCAGCAATCTCAAGCGGGCCGGCATCACCGCCACCGTGCGCCTGGCGGATGCGATCCAGTTCGAGACGCGGCGGATCGCGTTCGATTTTGACATGATCCAGAGCCGCTGGGATCAATCGCTGTCGCCGGGCAACGAACAGGCGTTCTATTGGAGCTCGGCGGCCGCTGCCGAGAACGGCAGCCGCAACTACATGGGCGTCACCAGTCCCGCGGTCGACGCCCTGATCGGCCACTTGCTCAAGGCGGACGCCCGCGCCGACGTGGTGGCGGCCGTGCGCGCGCTCGACCGGGTGCTGATCTCCGGATTCTACGTCGTTCCCCTCTTTTATCTGCCCGACCATTGGGCGGCGCGCTGGGCCACTCTTGCCCACCCCCCGGAGCCTTCGCTGATGGGCTATCTCCCCGAAACTTGGTGGCGTGTGGCAAAATAAGACCACTGTGGCAAAATACGGCCACCATGATTCTCGCCGACCTCCATGACCAGGATCTGGCGTCGCGCATCGGCGGACGCGCCTCGCTCGACGACCTGTTCCGCCGCACCGCCGAACGGCGGCCGGATGCGCTGGCGCTGGTCGATCCGCCCAATCGGCAGGCCTTCACCGAGGGGGCGCCGCGGCGGCTGACCTATGCGCAGGCCGATCACGTGGTGTCGGCGATTGCGGGCCGGCTGCGCCGCCTGCGGCTGCATACCGACTCGCTGGTCGGGTTCCAGGTCGCCAATTCGGTTGAATCCGTGCTGACGCTGCTGGCGATCCTACGGGCCGGCCTGATCGCGCTGCCGCTGCCGCTGTTGTGGCGCCGGGCCGACATGCGCAACGCCCTGAGCCGGATCGGCGCGCGGGCGCTGATCGTGAGCGGGCGCGTCGGCGATCAGGATCATTTCGAGATCGCCTTGCAGGCGGCCACCGACGTATTCTCGATCCGCTATGTCTGCGGGTTCGGACGCCGGCCGCCCGACGGTGTCATTGGCCTCGACGACCTGTTTGATGCCGAGGCGCTCGACCCGCTGCCGTCGATCGAGGACGAGCGCGACCCGCCGCCCAGCGCGCACCTTGCCGCCGTGACCTGGGACGTGACCCCGGAGGGCCTGGTTCCGGTCGCCCGCAGCCATGCCGAGCTGGTCGCGGCAGGCCTCGCCGTCCTGCTTGAGGGCTCGATCGGCCAGCAGGCAACCATCCTGTCGACCGTCGCGATGGCCTCCTTTGGCGGGCTTGCGGTGTCAATCGTGCCCTGGCTCTTGTCCGGTGGCACCCTCATCCTGCATCAGCCCTTCGATGCCGGGGTTTTCGCCGAGCAATGCGCCGCAAGCCCCAGCGACACCATCATCGTGCCGGGCCCAATGATCGCCCCGCTTGCGCAGGCGGGCCAACTCGTTGCGGAAGGGGGCGTTCGGCATGTGATCGGCTTTTGGCGCGCCCCTGAGCGGCTGGCGCATGCGCCGGCCTGGCATGACCCATCGGTTCACGTGACCGATATCCAGGTCTTCGGCGAGATTGGCCTCATCGCCGCCAGGCGCGGCCGTGACGGCCTGCCGGCACTTGTCACGTGGGGACCCGTCCCGGCTCTCCGCGGCATGCCGGGGGCGCCGATCGTTGCCGAAATCCGGCGGACGGACCGCGGGACCCTGGCGATGGCCGGGCCGATGGTTCCACGCTGTGCCTTCCCGCCCGGCGTCGAGGACACGCCGTTCCCCTCGATCAGGGTGTCGACGGACGGCTTCATCGACACCGGCTACACCTGCCGCGGCGGCCCGGATGGTCCGGCACCGCTGGTGAGCGGGCCGCCGCCCGGCCTCGTCACCGTCGGTGGCTACCGGTTCGTGGCCGGTGACCTGCAGAATGTGGTGCTTGACCTCGATGCCGGCGCGACGCTTGCGGCGCTTCCCGATGCCCTTTCCGGGCAACGCCTGGCCGGCGCCGCGGGCGATCCGGACAGGCTGCGCGAAGAGCTCGACAGCCTGGGGCTCAATCCGCTGATGGCGGCCGCCTTCCGCGCGCCGCACGCGCCCTCATTGACCAGACGTTAACAACGAGCGCCTAACGTGCAGCGGTCCCTTGCCCCGCTGCAGGTTGCGCGTTGTCATGGCCACGTTGGGTCCGGTGGTGGTCGTCGCCGAAGAGCCGTCGGCCGAGCTGGTCGAGGCCCTCGGAAAGGCGGGCGCGTTTCCGATCATCGAGACGGGCTTCGCGGATGCCCCTACCGCCATTGCAGAGATCCAGCCGGCGGCGCTGATATTGGCCGATGCCGAGCCTTGGCCCACGGGGCCGGCCGGTCCCACCTTGATCAAGGCCATCGAGACCGGCGGTGGGCCATTCATGCCTGTGCTGGCGCGCGTGAGCGCCGACAGCGAGTTCGCCACGCCCCATGCATTGCCGATCGGGACCGATGAGCCGGTCCGGCAGCTCGTTGCACGGCTATGCTCGGCGCTACGCGTGCGATCGCTGCACGCGACCGTGCTGCGGCGCACCGGCACGACCGAGCATGGCAAGACCAGGACCCTGCCGGCTGGCCTGCTCGAGCATGCGACGGTCCTGTGCATGGGGCGAGGCCGCTCCTATCCGGCTCTCACCACCGCCATCGGCGAGCGCGCCGGCCTGATTGGCGCGCTCAGCGTCGAGATGGCGGCGCGCAGCCTCAACGCACGCGATATCGATGGCATCGTGATCGGCGACGGGTTCAGTCCGCGGGTCGTCGAAGCCCTGTTGACGGTGCTCGCCGAGGACGCGCGCTTTCGCGACCTGCCGGTCGGCATGTTCGGCAGCGCGGCCTTCGACGAAACCCGGCTGCCGAACCTCATTCGGCTGCGCGGCAGCCCGGATTGGCTGGTCGAGCACTTTCTGCCGCTGGTGCAGCTGCAGGCATTCGAGAGTCACCTCAAGCGGATGCTAAAGTCAGCGGACAGCAAAGGTGCGCTCGATCCGGAAACCGGCCTCCTCTCGGGGGCTGCGTTCTGGCGCGATCTAGACCGCGCGGTGCATCAGGCGGAAGATGCCGGCGGCGCCCTCTCGATCGCGCGCTTCTCGTTCGACGGCATCGACCGTCGCGCCAGCATCGACGCGGCGCGCCTGTTCAGCCGGCTCGTGCGCGACATCGACTTTGCCTGCCGCGAGCAGGACGGCGCGATCATCGCGGCCTTCACCGAAACCGACCTGCGCAGCGCGCACGTCGTGGCCCGGCGGCTCGCGAGCGTGCTCAAGCACACGGTGCTCTCGAGCGAGCAGGCGCTCAAGCCGACCGTCACGCTGGCGACGCTCAAGCCGAGCGACAATGTCTCCACGCTGGTGGCCCGGGTGGGAACCTATCCGAAGGTTGCGGCGAGCTGAGGCAACCCCTATTGTCCTCGCCTAAACGCGAGGCCCCCATGAGCAACGGCGTTCCCCTGTCGATCGATGTCGTGTCCGACGTCGTCTGCCCCTGGTGCTACATCGGCAAGCGCTTCCTGGAGAAGGCGATCGCGCTCAAGCCGGAGATTCCGGTTGCGGTGCGGTTCCGTCCCTACTTCCTCAATCCGTGGGTGCCGCGCGAAGGCATCAGCCGTGAACAGTATCTCATCACCAAATTCGGCTCGGTCGAGCGTTACAACAGCAACAACCAGCGCGTCGTGGACGCCGCCGCCCTTGCGGGCCTGACCTACGCCCGCGACAAGATCGAGCGCCAGCCCAACACGCTCGACTGCCACCGGCTGATCCGGTGGGCCAACGGCAACGCAGCGCAGATGAAGCAGCGGCTGATGGAGCTCTATTTCGCCGAAGGGGGCGACCTCACCAGCCGCGATGTGCTGGTGCAGGCGGCCGCCGACTGCGGCTTGGACGCCGACGACGTGCGGCGAAGGCTCAGCACCGACGAGGACGTCGCCGAGGTCGAGGCCGAAGCGAGCTCGGCCAAGGAAGCCGGCATCGACGGCGTGCCATGCTTCATTTTTGGCGGGTTGCTGGCGGTCAGCGGCGCCCAGCCGCCCGAATACCTCGCGCAGGCGATCGAGCGCGCCCCTCAGGAACTGGCCAGGCGCGTCGCCGCGGAATAGCGGTCGTTCACTTCAACCAGACAGCCAGCACCAGGATCGCGCTCGCCGCGATCCACGATCCGAGAATCCGCACGCCCAGTCGCTGCCAGTCAGCATTGGCGTGAGCCGCGATCGTGGCGACGACGAACAGCATCGCGCATGCCCCAAGAGCAGTGCCGGCGAGCGTCGCATAGGCATCCGCGATCGTGACCGCCTGCGGCGGTGAATCGAGCGCGAGCGCCGTGCCCATTATGGCGGCGAGCAGCAGGGCAAGCGGCTTTGGCGCCCACGCCGCCGCAACCATCACGCCGAGCACGGCCGCAGACGCCAACAGCACGGTGCGCGCCGGTGTCGCCTCGACCGCTAGCACGATGGCGACGAAGCCGCCGGCAAGCCCTAATGCAAAGACAAGGAATGATACGGGCCTGTTCTGCTGACCGAGCAGCAATGCCAGGGCGAGCAGCGTCAGCACATGGGCGGGCGTGACAAGCGGATTGATGAAACCCTCGACGAAGGTCTGCAGCAATCCGCTCATACCGCTTTGCTCAGGAACGCTAAGCCGACGAGCGCGATGCCGACCCCTGCGACCCGCACAC
The DNA here is from genome assembly GCA_036845065.1 of Xanthobacteraceae bacterium. GTDB lineage: Bacteria > Pseudomonadota > Alphaproteobacteria > Rhizobiales > Xanthobacteraceae > VAZQ01. The sequence goes on from DAIUEP010000096.1 coordinate 15,018, forward strand.
CGATGCGCCCGGCCGGCCAGCGCGCCAGCAGGCCAAATGCAATGCCAGAGAGGTGCAGCAGGCCGGTTGCCACCACGAAGCCAACCGAGAACGCCACCACATCACTGCCGGGCGGCAGCTCCGCGCCATGTGCGTGACCATGGAAGATCGCGAACGCAGCCACGATGAGGGCGGCACCGACAAGCGGAGGACGCGCCGCCAGCGCGATCATGGCGCCGAGCACGATCGCGGATGACGCAATGCCGATCTCGACGCCCGGCACCGCAACGCCGAGGATCGCGATCGCCCCGCCGCACGCCATGACCAATGGAAACGTGATTGGGAGGAGCCAGATCGCCGGCGGGCCGAGGAACGCGCCCCACAGCCCGACCGCGATCATCGCCACCACGTGATCAAGTCCGAACAGCGGGTGCGCAAAGCCGCCGAGAAAGCCGCCAGCCGCGCTGCCGTCGACGATGTGGGCAGACGCAGGCCCACCGGCGAGCACCATCAGGGCGACGATGGCTGCCGCATGGCCCGGGTGAGCGATCTTGCTATGATCGGGATCTCGCATGCCAACCACTGAAGGAGAAAGCCATGACGAAAACAACGACGTCGCTCCGCCTCGGTTTCACGCTGGCTCTTTTCACGCTCGCCCTTGGCAGTTTCGTTGCCGCCATGCCAGCGCCGGCTCAGGCGCAGAACCAGCACATGGACATCATCCATCACCCGAACTACGACCGCAGCGTCTTCATGCCATTCGTTCCCGGCATCAAGATCAAGAGCGGAAAACTCCTCTGGCTCGCCGGCACCACCGCGCTGCCGGTCTATCATGACCACCCGCACAAGCGCGAGCAGATCCTGCAGCACATGCCGAACGACCTCGAGGCGCAGACGCGCGCCGCGATGGACGGCATCAAGCTCACCCTCGACGCCGCAGGCGCGTCATTCAAAGATGTGGTCCACTATTTTGTGTTCCGCGCGCGGCCGCGGATGGGCGACATCGGCAAAGCGAGCGGCATCATCAATTCGTATTTCGCGCCGTTCAATCACAAGCCGACGTCGACCAACATGGCGGTGCTGGAGCTCGGCGAGCCGGAACAGCTGATCGAGATCCAGATGGTCGCGGTGGTGGATTAGCTGCTTTTCATTGCAGTAGCGCTCAGCGTGGTCATGGCCGGGCATAGCGCGTCGAAACGCGCGTGAACGCGCTTATGTCCCGGCCATCCACGCCTTGCTTACTGCGGCCAGGAAAGAAAGACGTGGATGCCCGCGACACGCGCGGGCATGACGGTGGCAAGGCGGGTGCAAACGAAATCGAACAGTGAGCGACACCGCAGTCACGCCGCCTTGGCGGGCTGGGCGAGCCGAGCGAGGCTGCGCAGGATCACGGTCGTGCCTTTGAGCCGCTTCTCCGGCGTCGCCCAGTCATGGAAGAACACGACCTTCATGTCGGGCCGCACGCGGGCCTGCGGTCCTTGCTCACGGATAAAGGCGACCAGCCGGTCTGGATTGGCGAACGTATTGTCGCGGAAGGTGACCACCGCGCCCTTGGGTCCGGCCTCGATCCGCTCCACGTTGGCACGCCGGCACAGCGACTTGATGGCGACGATCTGCAGGAGGTGCTCGACCTCGATCGGCAGCTTGCCGAAGCGGTCGGCCATCTCGGCGCCGAACGCTTCGATCTCCTGCTCGTCCTCGATCTCGGCGAGCCGCCGGTAGAGCGCGAGCCGCACTGGCAGGTCGGCGACGTAGCCCTCCGGGATCATCACCGGTGTGCCGATCGTGATCTGCGGCGACCAGCGGTCGGCGACCGGCGCGGTGAGGCCGGCCTTGAGGCTTGCGACCGCCTCCTCCAGCATCTGCTGGTAGAGCTCGAAGCCTACCTCCTTGATGTGGCCGGACTGCTCCTCGCCGAGCAGATTGCCGGCGCCGCGGATGTCGAG
>DAIUEP010000097.1:0-3513 GCA_036845065.1 Xanthobacteraceae bacterium
CCTTGTTGGGCGTGCCGTCGAGCGCGATCAGGGTCTCGTCGATCTTGTTCTGCGCCTCGGCATCCATGCCGCCGACCGCGTCGAAGATCTCGCCGTTGACCGCCTCGACCGCCTTGCGGACGCCCTTGCCGAGATATCGCTTCTTGTCGCCGTCGCGCAACTCCACCGCCTCGTGCGCGCCCGTGGAGGCGCCGGAGGGAACGGCGGCGCGCCCGCGCGAGCCGTCCTCCAGCACGACATCCACCTCGACCGTGGGGTTGCCGCGGCTGTCCAGGATCTCGCGGCCAATGATATCGACGATGGCGGTCATGGGGCTCCTGCGCAATAAGGGCTAAGGTTTGCGCGCCTTCTACAGGATCGCCTCTGCCCCGCAAAGGCCGTCGGCGGCGCACCTTGGCGTCCCCTCGGCGCATCCCTGGGGGCTCGGGCGCACGCGTCGGTGGCACCGGCGCCTGCAGTCCGGTATCCTACCGGCAGGAGGATTCGAATGAGCTATGTTGAGAACGTCCTGCAACCCGGTGAAACCATCCGCCACACCGCCTCGATCCATTGGATCGCCTATTGGCCGGGCGCCCTGTTCGCCTTGGTGGCACTCGCAGCCTTTGGCTTTGGCGAGCGCGGCAGCATGTTCTGGCAGGTGGTGGCCGGGCTTTTGGGGCTTGTCGCCTTGTTTCTGCTGAGCCGGGAATGGTTCACGTGGTGGACCACCGAAATCGCGGTGACCAACCGCCGCATCATCTTCAAGGAAGGCTTCATCCGCCGCAACACGGTGGAGATGCACATGGACAAGGTCGAGAGCGTCGACGTCGACCAGTCGATCCTGGGGCGCATTCTGGATTATGGCGACGTCATCGTGAAGGGAACCGGCACCGGCTTCGAGCCGCTCACGGCCATCAGGGCGCCGCTCGACCTGCGCAATCACATCACCGGCGTCTGACGCCGCGATGGCTCGTCCGCCCCGTCATCTCGGCCAGCCGAGCGCGATCCCGGCCTCGCCCGCGGAGGCGGCGCTCGACCGCGTCGCCAATCCGCACCCGGACGCCAATTACGTCGCGCGCTTCACCGCGCCCGAGTTCACCACGCTCTGCCCGATCACGGCGCAGCCCGACTTCGCGCATCTCGTCATCGACTACGTGCCGGCGCAATGGCTGGTGGAGTCCAAGTCGCTCAAGCTCTACCTGAACAGCTTCCGCAACCACGGCGCCTTCCACGAGGATTGCACGATCGCGATCGGCAAGAAGCTTGTTGCTGCGATCGAGCCGACATGGCTGCGCATCGGCGGCTACTGGTATCCGCGCGGCGGCATGCCGATCGACGTGTTCTGGCAATGGGGCAAGTTGCCCGATGGCGTCTGGGTGCCGGACCAGGGCGTCGCGCCCTATCGCGGGCGGGGGTGATTCCGCTTGATCAACTCGTGCCCGATCGGCGTCAGGAAAACGCTCGCCCGGCCAGTTCACTAAAGCTTGGCGCCCGCGACGATCAGCAGCAGCTCGCGCATCACGCGCGCCGGATCGGCCGCCCGCATGACGCCGCCCATCACCGCGATGCCGGCCGGCCCGGAGGCGAGGACCTCGGCGGCGCGGACGACATTGAGGCCGCCGATCGCGAGGATCGGCACGCGCGCCGCGCGCGCGATCTCGGCCAGGCCCTTGTGGCCGATCGCAGGCCCATAGCCGGGCTTGCTCTCGGTCTCGAACGCAGGTCCCGCAATCGCATAGTCGACATTGGCGGGATCAATCGCCTCGGCTTCGCTCACGGTGTGGATCGAAACGCCAACGAGCTTGTCCGGTCCAAGCAGCTTGCGCGCCACTTGAGGGTCGCTGCCGGCCGGCAAATGAACGCCGTCCGCATTGGCGACCAGCGCCAGCTCCGCCGTGCCGTGCAGCGAGAGCTTGGCGCCATGGCGCCACGCCATCGGTGCCAGCATGCGCGCGAGCACCACCTGCTCATCCTCGGGCATGTCCTTCTCGCGCACGCTCACCCAGCGGCAGCCAGCCGTCAACGTCGCGGCCACCACCTCGAACACGGTGCGCCGCGCCTGATGGCGGTCGGTCACGAGCAGCAGCGGCGGTTCGGGGAGCTTCACGTGCCGACGAGACCGAATTGCGGGCTCGAAGGCTCCGCATGGGAGATCTTGGGGATGCGCCCGGCCAGACGCGACCAGCGGCCGGCCTCGACCGCGGCCCGCATGCTCTTCGCCATCATGACCGGATCACGCGCCTTCGACACCGCGGTGTTGAGCAGCACCGCGGAACAACCGAGCTCCATGGCGAGCGCCGCGTCGGACGCGGTGCCGATGCCGGCATCGAGCACGACCGGTACGCTCGAGCGCGCGCAGACAAGCTCGATCAGGTGCGGATTGCAGATGCCGAGCCCGGAGCCGATCGGCGCGCCGAGCGGCATCACGGCGGCGGCGCCGACATCGGCGAGCTTGCGGCACACCACCGGGTCCTCGGTGCAGTAGGGCAGAACCACGAACCCCTTTGTGACCAGCGCTTCGGTGGCGCGAATGAGCTCCTCCGTGTCGGGATAAAGCAGCTCGCGGTCACCGATCACTTCAATCTTCACCCAGTTCGTCTCCAGCGCCTCGCGCGCGAGCTCGGCGGTGAGGATCGCATCCTTGGCGGTCTGGCAGCCCGCGGTGTTGGGCAGAAAATGGATGTTCTTGGGGATGAGATCGACGAGGCTCTCGTCGTCGCCCGCGAGGCTGATGCGCCTGATCGAGGCGGTCGCCATCTCGCTGCCGCTCGCGGCGAGCGCATCGAGCATCACCTGCCGGTTGGGATAGCCCGCGGTGCCAAGGAACAGGCGCGAGCGGAACTCGCGGCCGGCAATCACAAGCGGATCGGACATCGGTTGCTCCTTCAGCCGCCTTTTACCCGCCTTGGCGGGCACGCACGATTTCGACGTTGTCGCCGGCGCGCAGCGGCGTTTGGTTCCAGGCCGCACGCGGCACCACCGCGCCATTGAGCGCGACCGCGATGCCACGCTGCGCGGTGTCGACTGCCTTCTCCTCCAGGAGCGCAGCGAGCGTCGGCACGCTGAGGACCTCGTCCTGGCCGTTGATGCGGATGTGCGCGTTGGCTTGCGTCATGTGGAACCCTATTCGGCCGCGCGCACCGGCGCAAAGCGTTCGACCCCAAACGGCCGGATCGCCGGCTCGACCGTGCCGTCGAGGATGAGCCGCGCGATCGCGTCGGCGGTGACCGGCGCCAGCAGGATGCCGTTGCGATGATGACCGGTGGCGTAGACGAGGCCTGGAACCGGCCCCGGCCCCAGGATCGGCGCGTCATCGCGGCTGCCGGGACGGTGGCCGACCCACATCTCGTCGATCGGCAGCTCCTCGATCGAGGGCACCGCGCGCCAGGCGGCATCGAGCAGAGCAAGCACGCCGCCGGCCGTCAGCGTGGTGTCGAACGCCTTCTCCTCCACCGTGGCGCCGACGATCAGTCGGCCGTCGCGGCGCGGCACCAGATAGAGCCCGGGCGCCCAGACGACGTGATTGATCAGCGG
>DAIUEP010000097.1:3613-16752 GCA_036845065.1 Xanthobacteraceae bacterium
CCGCGCCTGATCGTCGGCGGTGAGCGCCACGATGATGGTGCCCTCCGTCCGCAGCTCCACGTCGATCCCGGTCGCGTCAAGGAGCTCCGCGGCGAAGGCCGGCCAGCGCGCCTGGCTGTCGCGTCCAAGCGCCACCAGGGCCTCCTCGCCCGGTTCCGCCTCGCAGCAGGCGGCGAGCATGCCGGCCGCGGCGTGCGACGCGCCCGCCCCCGCGAAACCACGGTCGAAGACCTCGACCGCGGCGCCGCGCGCAGCGAGCCGCCAGGCAATGCCTAAGCCCACAACGCCGGCGCCAATGATGGCGACCTTTTGCTTTCCGTTATGAGATAAGCGGCCTGTCACGCGGCGGCTCCCTTCGCTGGCATGACCCAGACAGGTTCGATGGGTTTGATCTCAGCCGCGATCGGCGCGGCACCCCAAGCCAGTCCTAATAATGGCTGCTCGGCTGTCATTGTACAAGTCCCTCAAGACATGCCCGAGCGGTGGCGCAACAGCTTGGCGCAGGCAAAACCCACGAACAGCACCAGCGCCGCCCCCACATAAAGGCTTGGCCCCTCCCCGACCTGGGCGAAGCCGTAGCCATAGACCACGGGTCCGGAGGCTTGACCGAGATAGAAGAAGCAGGAATGCAGCGAGGCAGCGACCCCGCGCGCAGTCTGCGACAGCTCGGTGACGTGGACCTGGATCGAGCCGTGCAGCAGATAGAAGCCGAAGCCGAACAGCCCGTACACGGGCATTTGCACGTACCAGGAAAAATTGAAGGCGATGAGCGCGAGCGACAAGGCCGCCAGTGCTCCACCGACGATCATCAGGATGTGCTGTTTGATGTTGGCGACCAGGATTGGCACCGACAGCGAGTAGACCACGCCGCCGAGCCCGAAGGCCGCGATCACGAGGCCGGCCATGGAGGCGCGCGTCTCGCCTGCGGCGATCAGCAGGATCGCCACGTATGGAAACAGGCCGTGGATGAACACCGCCTCGATGAAGACCGCTGAGAAGCACACCTTCGCGCGCGGATCGGCAAACACGCTGCGGAAGCCTTCCGGGATGGCGGCAAGGCGGAACGGGCCAGGCTTGGGAATTGAGACGTTGCGAAACGCGAAGAAGGCCGCGATCGCCACGACGAGTCCGAACAGCCCGAGCACGACGAAGATGCCGCGCCAGCCGAACAGGTCGCCGATCACGCCCGAGATCGAGGCGCCGAGCAGGTTGCCGGTGAGGCCGATGGCAAGCAGGCGCCCGATCGCCACTTGGCGCTGGCCGACCGGAACGAGATCGCCGATCAGCGCCATGGCGGCTGGGAACACCCCGCCGGCGACAAGGCCCGCCACCACCCGCATGGCCACCAGAAGGGAGAAGTCGGTCACCACGGACGAGATGAGCGCCGCCAGCGCGACGATCAGAAGCGACACGTTCATCACGCGGGTCTTGCCGAGGGTGTCACTGAGAGCGCCGAGCAGCGGCTGTACCAGCGCATACGGGAACGTATAGGCGGTCGAGAGCAGCGCGGCGGTCTTGGCATCGATGGCAAAATCGACGGCGATCTGCGGGATGACGGGATCGACCGCACGCGTGAACAGTGTCGAAGCAAACACGACGAGGCCGACGATCTTCAGGACGGGTGGAATGGCGTGCTGTGACATGATCAACGCGCCGTTGAATCGCCGGCGGCCAGCGGGGCGAGGCTGACGATCGCGATCGCGGCCGGCGCCACGTAGCGCAACAGCGCGCGCAGGATCGCAGCCCCGGTGTGGCTGAGCCGCAATTCCTCGGTCAGGAACCGCGACGGCAGCGCCCAGCCGACGAACAGCGCCAGCGCAAAACCGCCGATCGGCAGCATGACGTTGGATGTGAGATGGTCGAGCAGGTCGAATATGGTTGCTTTCGCGAGGGATGGGAAGGCCGCCAATGGAAACCAACTCGCCCAGAGATTGAACGACAGCACCGAAGCGAAGCCCGCAATCCAGCACATGCTCGCGCAGACGAGCGTCGCGACTGGCCGCGACCACCCGAAGACGCGGCGGGTGAGCGCGACCGGCATCTCGAGCATGGAAATGGCCGACGCAATCGCGGCCAGCAGCAGCAGAATGAAGAACACAGCAGCGGCGAGCGTCCCGAACGGCACCGCCGCGAAGGCGAGCGGCAGCGTGACGAACAGCAGTCCCGGGCCGCTCGACGGATCGAGATGGTTGGCGAACACGATCGGGAACACCGCGAAGCCCGAGAGCAGCGAAATGGCGGTGTCGCCAAGCACCGTGATCAATGCCGCATCGCGCAGGTTGATGTCACGGCCCGCATAGGCGGCGTAAGTGACCATCGTGGCCATGCCGACCCCGATGGAGAAGAAGCCGAGCCCGAGCGCTTCGAGCGCGGAGCGCGCCGTGAGCTTGGCGGGATCGAGCGCAAATAAGAACCGCACCGTCGCGCCGACATCGCCCTCGATCAGCGAATAGACGGTCAGGACGACGATGAGAGCGATCAGCGCCGGCATCAGGATCTTGCAGGCGGTCTCGATACCGCCCGCAATGCCGTGCCAGACGATCAACGCGGTCATCGCCATGAAGGCGGTGTGATAGGCGGCCATCCTCGGCAGCGAAGCCAGGAGCCCGTCGAAGCGGGCCTGCGCCAAATCGGCGCTTGCCCCCGGCAGCCCGAGCCAGGCGGTGTCGACCGCATAGGCCAGGGCCCAGCCGCCCACGACCGAATAGAAGCTCAGGATAAGAACAGCGATCGCGGTGCCCAATGCGCCGATCGCGGACCAGTGCCGCGAGGCGCCGTGGGCGAGCGCGACCGTGGCGATGCTTGTGCGCGCGTCCGACTGGCCGCGCCGGCCGATCGCGAGCTCGGCGAGCATCAGCGGCACCACGATCAGCACCAGGCCGATCAGGTAGAACATCACGAAGACGCTGCCGCCGTTCGAGCCGACCTCGTAGGGAAACTTCCAGACGCTGCCGAGCCCGACCGCCGAGCCGATGGTGGCCAGGATGAAGCCCGCGCCGCCCGACCATCGCTCGGAATCCTGCGCCATGGCGCTAGTGCCCTGTTTCCGAAGTTCGTAATACATCTCAGCATACTCGGGCACGAACTTCGGAAACAAAGGGGCACTAGCAACTCTATGATTCTAGTGCCGCTTTTCGATTTGAAGTTCCTAACCGAGTTTGCTGCAGGTGGTATAGGAACTTCAAATCGGCGGCACTAGTAGCCGGCCGCTAGCTCTTGGCCAGCCGGTCGAAGGCGACAAGCCGGTGCAAGAGGTCCTCCATCGCGTTGAGCGGCACCATGTTGGGCCCGTCCGAAGGCGCCTTGTCGGGATCCGGGTGGGTCTCGATGAAGACGCCGGCGACGCCGACCGCGACCGCCGCGCGCGCGAGCACCGGCACGAACTCGCGCTCGCCGCCCGAGGAGGCGCCCTGCCCGCCCGGCTGCTGCACCGAATGGGTGGCGTCGAAGATCACCGGCGCGCCGGTCGTGCGCGCCAGGATCGGCAGCGCGCGCATGTCGGAGACGAGCGTGTTGTAGCCGAACGAGGCGCCGCGCTCGGTGACCAGCACATTGCGATTGCCGGCGCCGGTGACCTTGGCGACCACGTGCACCATGTCCCACGGGGCCAGGAACTGCCCCTTCTTGACGTTGACCACGCGCCCGGTCGCTGCCGCCGCGATCAACAGATCAGTCTGGCGACAGAGAAACGCCGGGATCTGCAGCACGTCCGCCGCCTCGGCAACGCGCGCGCATTGCGCCGCGTCGTGCACGTCGGTGAGCACCGGCACGCCGAGCGACGACCTGATCTCCGCAAAGATCGGCAGCGCCTCGTCGAGCCCGATGCCGCGGTTGCTTTTCGCGCTGGTGCGGTTCGCCTTGTCGAAAGAGGTCTTGTAGACGAAGCCGATCCCGACGCGGCCAGCGATCTCCTTGAGCGCGGTTGCGGTTTCGAGCGCATGGGCGCGGCTCTCGAGCGCGCACGGGCCGGCGATCAGCGCGAGCGGCAGCGCCTGGCCGAAGCGCGCCGCGCCGACGGAGACTATTGGATTCGCAGCGTGCTCAACTCTTGTCATCGGACCTCTCGCGAGCGGACCATGGCAGGTCCCATCGGTCAACCGCCGAAATCAGGCCCCTCGAATACGAGCGTTGCGCCGATCGCAGCCTCGATCACGGTCTGCCCGATATGCTCGGCAAATGGGATGCCGCCCGCCGCAAGCGCCGCGTGCAGCGCCTTGCGCTCGCGTGCCGCAAAGCGCACGGCGGCAAGCCGCGCGCCCGCCGAGCAATCGGGCGGATCGACGCCAAAGCGCGTGTGGAAGGCGGCCTTGTCCATGATCCGGATGTCGCCGCGCGGCGTCGGCGCGGTGAGCACGCCCGAGCCCGCGTGCAGCTCGCGCACGCCGCTGAAGGCCGTCAGGAAGATGTGATGGTCGGTCGGGTTCTCGGCGACCAGCACCGCGCCCGCAATGCCGCTCGTGCTGTTGGCATGCTGCTGCAAGGCCTCAACCCAGAAATGTTCTGGATGATGCTGCCGGCAGACAGCAAAGCCGATCTCCGGCGCGCGCGGATCGCGCGCGAACGCGAGCGAGAAGCCGACCGTCACGGTGCTGCCGTCCGCGCCTTTGCCGGCGCGCTCGAAGCTGAGCGCCTCGGAACGCGCAAAGCCCGCGGCGCGCAACTGCGCGGCGTCAGCCGTCACGTCCTGGCTTTCTAGCATCATGAACGAGAGGCCTTCGTGCCGTTCCAGGAACCGACGATTGAAGTCGCCGAACAGCGCCGCGAAGCCCTTGCCCGTGAGCTTCTCGGGCTCCGCGACCGCCAGCAATTCCATGAAAAATCCGGGAAACTGCACGATGTGATTGTGCGTTCCCCAGGGGTGGCGGTTGCGCGCTCCGACCGTGAAGCCCGCGCGGCGGTAGAAGTCGGCCGCGGCGTCGAGGTCGCGCACGGCGTGAACGATGTGGTCGAGGCCGTGCGGCATTGCTGGTCGATCCGTCATTTCCATCACGCGCTTAAACGCATGATGGATGCGCGGGTCAAGGGTGTATACGCCCGCGCATCAGGATGCCATGCCGCGCGTGCTGCGACCTTACGCCCGCTCGAGCGCCGCCTTCACCCGCGCCGGCGTGAACGGCACGCGGCGGAGCCGGACGCCGGTGGCATCGAACACCGCGTTGCCGACCGCCGCCGGCACCAGCCCAAGCGCCATCTCGGCCGCGCCCGAAGGCGCCGCCTCCGGCCGCTCGATCAGCACGATCTCGATCTTCTCGGGCAGGTCGGGTGTGTGCAGCACCGGATAGGTCTCCCAGTCGACGCTGGTCACCATATTCGAGTCGAAGCGCACCTCCTCCAGCATGGCGCGGCTGGTGCCGTAGACCAGTTGCCGGTCGATCACGTGCTTGAGCGTCTCCGGATTGACGATCAACCCGACGTCATGCGCGCAGACGTAGCGCAGCAGATCGATCTTGCCGGTCTTCTTGTGCACCCTCACCTCGGCGACGAGCCCGATGAAGGTGGTGAAGTGGCGGCGGAACGCAATGCCGCGCCCGATCGCGACGTCTGAGTCGTTCTGATCGTTGCGTGGCGATGGCCGCTTCTGCCAACCGTAGCTTTCCGCCGCGATGCGCACCGCGTCACGGTCGCGCGGGTTGGTGAGATAGCGCAGCCGGAACTCCACCGGATCGGTGTTGGTCGCCGCCGCCATCTCGTCGATGAACGACTCAGAGCCGAACAGGATCGGCGGCCCATACGGATCCCGCAGATGTGTCGAGCGCAGCGGCGAGGCCCGCTCCATCAGCGGCGGGATGGTTTCCCAGCCGAGCCGTCCGTGATCGAACGTGTAGGACGCGACCGGGATCTCGAAGCTCTCCGACCGGTTGAGCGGCAAACCAAGAAGTTGCCCGGCGAGCACATCGGCCGCTCTGCTCTCGCGCGTGTTGTTGTCGAGCCGCGAGAACGCCTTGCTGATGTTCTCGTAGGCGATCACCTTGCCGGACGCATCGAGCCCGGCGCGGCTCCGGTTGACCGAGGCCGTGCCCTTCGGGTCCCAGGCGATGCCTTCGTGGCGCATGTACTGCACGCGCACCGGGCGGCCGAGATGTTTCGAGAGCACGGCGGCGTCGCCGGTGGCGTCGCCCTGCTCGTTGCGGCCGTAGGAGCCGGTGCCGAACATCCACACCGCGTGCACCTTCTCCTTCGGCAGGCCGATGAGCTCGGCGACGCAATAGGCCGAGTCATAGGGCTTCTGGGTCGAGGTCCAGATCGTCGCGCCGCCGTCGCGCACGTCGGCGACCGCGCAGGCAGGACCGGTGCTCGAATGCGACTGCGTCGGGAACTCGTACTCGCCCTCGATGACTCGCACCGCCTGCTTGATGCCGTCCTCGAAGTTGCCGTTCTCGCGCTGGAACTCGCGCTTGACGATCGGCGCCTTGCGGATGTGCTCATGCAGCTTGTCGTGGCCGGGGAAGCTCGGCTTCGACTCCGACCAGGTCACCTTGAGCGCACGCGCGGCCTTGACCGCGTTCCACTCCTTCTCGGCGACAACGGCGAGCAGATCCTTGATATGCACCGCCTTGGCGCCCGGGATGTGCTTGATCGAGTCCTCGTCGACCTTGACCGGCACCGCGCCCGCGACCGGCGGGCGGATCATGCGCGCGTGCAGCATGCCAGGGAGCCGCACGTCGTTGACCATCTCGAGCGTGCCGAACACCTTGCCGGGCAGGTCGCGGCGCGGCAGCGACTTGCCGATGACCTTGAACTCCGTGTGCTTCTTGAGCGGCGCCTCGACCTCGACCTGCAGCCCGTTGCTGAGTCGGCCGTTCCACTTCACCTTGTTGTCGAGATAGCGTCCGCCGATCAATTCGGCGTAGCTCACGCGCTTGGTCGCATCGACCTTGGCGTGCACGACGCCGTCGGTGACGGTCAACGCTTCAGTCGGCAGGCTGAGCTTGTGGCTCGCCATCTCGACCAGCAGCCGCCGCGTCTCGGCGGCCGTGCGCCGCAGCATCATGCCGCCATGCGAGACGCCGATCGCGGCTGACGCGCCGCCCATGTCGAGGGTCAGCCCGCTGTCGCCCATCACGACCTTCACGCGCTCGAAGGCGACGTCGATCTCCTCGGCGACCATCTGGGCGATCGAGGTGCCGAGCCCCTGCCCGCCGTCGATCTTGCCGTAATAGGCGATGACCGAGCCGTCGGGCTCGATGGTGATGTAGGACGAGATCTGGTCGCCGGTGAGCGGCGGCCGCGTGGGCAGCGTGTTGGCCGCGGCCTCGCTCCACTCGCCGGCTGCGGCGAGCGAGACGACGAGCGCGCCGGTTGTCGAGAGAAACGCGCGGCGGCTGAGATGAGAGTCGGTCATGTTGGTGATATCGGTCATGTTCGTCTTGTTCGTCATGGCGCGTCTCCTCAGGCCTGCTGGGTGGCGCGCTTGACGGCGCGGATGGCGGCTGAGTGCGTGCCGCAGCGGCAGATGAGGTCTTTCAGCGCATCCTTGATCTGCGCGTCGGTCGGCTTGGGATTGCGGTCGATCAACTCGGCCGCCGTCATGATCCAGCCGTTGATGCAGTAGGCGCATTGCGAGACCTGCTCCTCGAGCCAGGCCTTCTGGATCGGATGCGGCTTCTCGGGCGTGCCCAGCCCGGCGAGCGTGGTGATCGTCTTGCCCGCGAGCGCGGAGACCGGCGTGACGCAGGAGCGCACCGCGTGGCCGTCGACATGCACCGTGCAGGCACCGCATTGGCCGAGCCCGCAGCCGAAGCGCGGATTGTTGAATTGGAGCTCATCGCGCAAGGCGTAGAGCAGCGGCATGTCGGGATCGTCGATGTCGATCGTACGCGGCTTGCCGTCGATGGTGAGTTTCAGCTGCGCCATAGGCCGTGTCCTCCCGAGGACCAATGTTTTTCAATGAGTCATCAATAGCACATCTGCGCGGCGTGGGTCGCGGTCATGGGCGGGGGTGTGGGTGGCGGGCTCCTCGGCTGCGCCGACAGCCAGAGGGCTCAAGCAACGCCAAATCGCATGGAAAAATCTTAGATAAGCGCTTGAACATACGATGTTATTTATCCTGGTGGGTTGGCTTTGCCAAAATCATCCGCAACCCTCTTCGTTCGCCCCTGCGGAAGCGCGGGCCCGGGGCCATGGTCACCAGCCTCTCCCAGCCTAGGTCCCCGCTTCCGCGGGGGCGAACGGAGAATGTCGCACTGCCCGCGCTAGCGGAAGAACTTGATCGTGATCTCAGGCGGCATCTTGTCCATCGCCTTCTGAATTTCGTCGGCGGCCTTGGCCAGCTTGTTGGTGTCGATGTTGATCCCAATGCCGCAACCCGCACAGGTCATGTGCTCATTCGCCTTGATGCGCCCGATGGTCTGATGGAGATCCTGCCCGCAATTGGGACACTGAAATCGGATCTCATGCATTTCAACGTCCGCCACCGGGGAAAGCGCCTTGTTTTGCGACATACTGATTAAATCAGTCTGTTTATTACTTTGTTCCACCCGGATTCGTCCAATCAATTCGATGGTATTTCGCCTGAAGCAAAATAATGTTGGAACCGATCCTCGCTTTCTGCGAATTCAATCATAAATATACGTGGCAGTTCGGATGGTGATCATTCTGACGGCACCTCACGATTATTTTGGAGATTACTTTCATGGCCAAGGCAGCTTCCAATTCTCCGACCGCACACACCGCGGCGGCGGCGACCCGGCAGATTGTCCTCAACGAAATCCGGTCGAAGTGGGGCAAGTTCTCCGAGCACGATCTCTCCACGCTCAAGAGCAAGGACGATATCGTGACCCAGCTTGTGGCCAAGTACGGCCTCGAGAAGGCGCAGGCGCAACGCGACGTCGACAGCCTGATGAAGGACCGCCGGATCTAAGCGCGGCCGATGACGCATGCACTCGGGCGCCCGAAAGGCGGGCGGCTCGCAACGCGGGACGCCGATCCCGTCAACCGAAGGTTTTTGGAAAACGATGCACACCTTCAATTATGCCGACGAAGCCGAGTTGTTCGATTACGACGAGGAAGCCGAGCTGTTCTCGGCGAAGGGCTGGAATCTCCGGCGCCGGCAGCTCGGCTACAAACGATTTGCGCGCGCGGCGGATGCCATCCGCTTCGTGATCGAAGAGCTGCCGCCGCAACTCCTCGTTGGCGCCTATCTTCAAGTGGGTGAAGCGCGATACGCGAGCAAGGATATCCGTCATCTCTACGACAGGACGGACTACCCGCTTGCGCGCGGCGGCGCGGTGACAGCCGGATGACCACGCGCTCGCTCAGCAAGACCATGGTCTTCAGCAAGCCTTTTCGGTTGGCTGGGATTGGCCGCATGCTGCCGGCGGGAGACTATCGGGTGGTGACCGACGAAGAGCTGATCGAGGGCCTGTCGTTTCCGGTCTACCGGCGGGTCGCAACCATGATGTTCGTGCCGGCGCAATCGCGCCCGACTTCATCGGTCGAGTTGGTGACGATCGATCCGCTGGAGCTTCAGGCGGCGCAGGATCGGGATGCGTCATGTTGAGCAAAGCGATATTCGCAGGGACTGCACGCCCGTGGCCATACTGCATGTGAGGCATACGACCACCTACCGCTACAGCCGCCCGGTTCGGCTCGGCGAGCACCGCCTGATGCTGCGCCCGCGAGACAGCCACGACCTTCGTCTCATTTCGACCAATCTCAATCTCTCGCCATCGGCGTCGATGCGCTGGCTGCACGATGTCTTCGGCAACTCGATTGCGATTGCATCCTTCGACAAGCCCACGACCGAGCTTCGGATCGAAAGCGATCTCACGCTGGAGACGTTTGCGGTCGAGCGCCCGCCATTTCAGATCACGCCGGAGGCGGTGAGCTATCCGTTCGTCTATTCGGCCGACGATCGCATCGACCTTGGTCGCATGCTGGAGCGCCACTATCCCGATCCGGGCGACCGGCTCGCCTCATGGGCGCAGGGCTTCGTGCGCAGCAATCCGACCGACACGCTGGCGCTGCTCGCCGATCTCAACAGCGGCATCGCGGCCTGGATCTCCTATCAAAGCCGCGAGACCGAAGGCACGCAGAGCCCCCTGGAGACGCTCGCGCGGGGGTGGGGCTCGTGTCGGGATTTTGCGGTGCTGCTGATCGAAGCCGCCCGCTGCCTCGGCTTCGGCGCGCGTGTCGTATCGGGCTATCTCTACAATCCGACAGCCATCGGGGCCGGCGCCACCCACGCCTGGGCCGACATCTATGTCCCTGGCTCGGGCTGGATCGCCTACGACCCGACCAACGGCACGATCGGCGGCGGCGACCTGATCCGCGTGGCCGTGACCAGGGACATCGCGCAGGCCGCGCCGATCACCGGCAGCTTTGTCGGCACCGCGGACAGCTATCTCGGCATGACGGTCGATGTCACCGTGACGCCGGGAGGCTATAGCCCGTCCATAGCGGCGGCCGGCTGATTGGCAAACATTGCCGGGCGCTACGCCGCGTTTCCGGCGCGCGGCCGCGCCAGGAGGTAGGCGATGGGTGCCGCCGCGGCGAGCGCGGGCAAGCCAAGCCAGCCGAACATGATCATCAGCGCGGCCGGCGCGACCCAGGCGAGGACGAGCACAAGCTCGATGATGCTGTGGCTCTTGGAGCCGCCGCGCTGCATCAGATCGCTGCGCTTGGCGTGCGACGGATTGCACACGTGGTAGAGCGCGGTCGTGAGCGCACAGCCGAGGCCGCAAAGCGTGACCGTGAAACCGAGCCACACATCAACGCTCCACGCCACCACAAACGGCATGCCCATGAGCAGAACGGTCGGCACCAGCGCGGCCTGCAGCTTCGCGAGGAGGAGGTCGCGGCGGCGTACCGGCGCGGTCGCCAGCAGGTCGGGCGCCTCCTCGGTCGAGACGGTCAGCCAGGCAAGCGAGCCCGCCAGCTGCCCCGTCAGCATGACGACGCAGAGCCACGCATAGGCGAGCGAGCTTGCCTTCCAGATGATGAAGATCGTCGGGACCATCAGCAGGAGCTGCTGCGCGATCTGCGTCATCAGCCAGGGATCGCGGCCGATCAGGAGCCATTCCTTGCGACGCGTGACCGCGACCGGCCCGCGCTGGCCCATCAGGGCCCGGCTGCTGCTGCGCATGCGTACGGTCTTTTCGGCCGCGCCATTCGCCGCGACCGCATTCGCGATCAGCCGACTGGCGAGCCCATAGGTCGTCACCAGGAACAGGCCCAGGCAGAGCGACGTCACGACCAGGAACGGCAGCGGCTCGCCGAGCGCGGCGCGCGCCGGCCACCACACCCAGCTGTCGACCGCGGGCACATGCGCCGCCAGGTTCGTGATCCGTTGCGTGAGCGCCTCCACGGCCGACGCCGAGAGGATGTTGTGGAGGTTGGCGAGACAGAGACTCGCCACGACCATCACGGCCGCGACGATCTGCGCGACCAGGCGTGTGCGCCGCGCGCCCAGCAGCGCGAACAGGCCTTGCGCGATCAACACGCCCAATGCGGTGGCGGTCAGCGTAATGCACAACAGCGCCACATAGGCCAGGAGCGCTCGCGGATTGCCGAAGGCGCCCATGTTGGCGGCCGGCAGGATGAATAGTCCTGCCATGGCGAACAGGCCGAATGCGATCGCGAGCACGCGCGCCACGATGATGGCGTGCGGCGGCAGCGGCGACGACAGCAGCAGATCCATGTCGCCGCGCGAATAGACGAGCCGCACCGTGCCAAGGAGCGCAAACGGCAGCATCATGATCAGGCCGAAGACGCCCACGCCGCTCATGGCGGCCAGCATGTCGAGCCGCGGCCACGGCGGCATCTCGGAGAGTATGAACGGCACCGGCAGCGCCACGAGATGCCAGACGACGAGGAAGGCGACGAGGCTCCACAGCGCGGCCTTATGGGACGCGCGCGCGGTCATCATGCGCCAGTTGATGCGCAACTCCTGGTGCAGCATCAACGTCAGCGATCCGATCGCGGTCATGCTGCCCTCGGCTCTGATTTGGCGACAAGGTGGAGGAATACGTCCTCGAGCGTGGAGTCGCGGCGGCCCGACTTCAGGCGCAGCTCGTTGAGCGTGCCTTGCGCCAGGAGCTGGCCAGACTGGATGATGCCGATGCGGTCGACCAACCGCTCGGCGACGTCAAGCAGGTGGGTGGTGAGGATCACCGTGCAGCCCCTGCGCGCGTGATCGTACAGGATGTCCTTGACCTCGCGCGCGATGGCGGCGTCGAGGCCGGTGAGCGGCTCGTCGAGAATGAGCAGCTTCGGCTCGTGCAAGAGGCCGCCGGCGAGCGCCGCCTTCTGCTTCATGCCGCGCGAGAAACCCTCGCAGCGCTCGTTGCGATGCGCCCACAGGTCGAGCTGCTCGAGCAGCTCCTGGGCGCGCCGCTCGGCGAGCGTGGCGTCCATGCCCCAGAGGCCGGCGATGAAGGACAGGTATTCGATCGGGGTGAGCTTGTCGTAGAGCAGCGGCTCATCCGGAACCCAGGCGATCATTCGCTTGGCGGCGATCGGGTCGGCGAGCGCATCGACGCCGAAAATCTCGATGCTGCCGGCATCCGGCTTCAACAGCCCGACCACCATGCGCAGCGTCGTGGTCTTGCCGGCGCCATTGGGACCGAGCAGGCCATAGAATTCGCCGGCGCCGATCGTGAGGTCGAGCCCCGCCACGGCCGGCCGGGCGAAGGTCTTGGAAAGCCCGCGAATGCGGAGCGCGTCATGCGATGCCATCATCAAGCTCCTTGGTGCCCGGCGGCCCCCTCAGGCCGCTCTGTCCATGGGCCCTTATGTCGGGGCCTGATCGGGTGTCGCATGCTGAGCCGGCCTGGCACTGTGACGGCGATCACGGATTGGACGATCTTGGTTTCCGCATCGATTGGTCGACGACGCTCGGACCGAGGTTCACATGTCTGGACCGCCAATGAACTGGCACGGCCAGCCTCGCGTCACGCGTCGGCGGCACCATCCTCTTCAGTTGTCAAACAGCGCTTTGTCGTCGGGTGAAATTCAAAACGGCAAAAGGATATCGGCCCCTGTTCGGTCGCTGGGCCAGGGGGCGCCCTTCGTGTTGTCTCTTCGCGTCCCCCAAGTCGAGGGGGATGGCGCGCCGACAAGGCGCATGGCCCAGGTTCGCCTGGACCGGCCCGGAGGTGCGTAGCCTCCGGGCGGGCCCGGATCGCCGGGCCCTGGGTGCA
>DAIUEP010000098.1:0-13403 GCA_036845065.1 Xanthobacteraceae bacterium
TGTCACTTCCGATGCCACGATGTAGCGCTGCGACGTATGGGTCCCCGCCTTCGCGGGGACGACAACAACAAAAGCGGGCGAACAAAACAAGGAGGTGTTGAGATTTGAGGGTCTTCAGGCCAACGCGGACGCGGCCGGAACCTTGTCGGGATTGAGCGCCGCCAGCCGTGGCGCGACCTCGGCCATGAAGCGCTCCAGCGAGCGCGTGCGCTGCTCGAGCGTGGCCCAGTCCTTGCCGACGATGATGAGCAGCGTGCCGAAGCCGCCGACGTCGTCATAGAAGCGCCTGATGCCCTGATAGACCGTGTCGGGATCGCCGCAGATGAAGAAGCCGTTGTCGATGAAATGCTCGAACGTGAGATCGGCGTTGCTGCCGCCTGGCGGAACGAGATGCTGCATGCGGCCATAGGCGTGCTTGAGGTCGGCGTCGCGCAGCTCGCGCTTGGCTTGCGCAACCGAGTCCGCGACATAGACGACGCGCCCGACTCGCACCCGGCTGCGCGCCGGCTTCGGCCCGCGCTGATGCGGCGAGCTCATATAGCTCGCGATCATGCCGCGCACCTGCTCCATCGTGGGCGTCCAGCTCATCAGCGGCAGGAAGCCCTTCTCGGCGGTGAGCTCGATGGTCGAGTCGCTGCGGCTGCACGCGATCCCGACCTCGATCTCGGTCAAGGGCTTCGGGATGATGTGCCACTTCTCGCCCTGCCAGACCTGCCCGTGCCAGTCGAACGGCTCCGGCGCCGACCAGGCTTTCAGGATCAGGTCGATCGCCTCGCGCATCATCAGACGCGGATCGGCCGGCAGCGGCCCACGCTGCTTGTTGTTGGCGACGTTGATGCCGACCCCGAAGCCCGCCATGTAGCGCCCATTGGTGAGGTGGTCGCAGACCGCCGCGTCGGTCGCGAGCTGCAGCGGGTGGAAGAACGGCACCGGCCGGATGCCGGGCCCCATCCGGATCTGCTTGGTCAGCGCCGCCGCCTTGCAGATCAGGAGATCGGCGCAGGGGAGCTGGTCGGGCGCCTGGAACGCCAGAAAGGTGCCGTGCTCGCTGATCCAGGCTTCCGTCATGCCGAGCCGATCGGCCACGATCAGCTCCTTGAGGTCCTCGTCGTAGCTCAGCTTGGCGACCGTGTTGTTGCGGTTGCCGTTGGAGAAAATACCGATCTGCATCCTGCACCCTCTTGCGCGCCATGATGGTCAGCCGGGCAGGCGCGGGCTGTCAAGCGAGCGCTGGCACACACCATTGCCATTTCGGCTGAGGCCTGTACAAATTCTGCCGCCATGGGCGTTCAACAAGTCAGGCTGAGTGAGACGGTTCGCTACCTCGGGGACGAGGCGCTCGACGGGCTGGTCGCCGTCAACTACGGGCACAACTCGTTCCTGGAGTCGCACGCGGTGTTCGTGCTCTCCGGCGTGCGGCCGATCGGCGAGAGCGCGGTCGTGGTCGACCGGTCCGGCGCCTCGACCCTGATCGTGACCCCGGCCTGGGACGCCGAGCGCGCCACGAAGCTGTCCCAGACAAGCAAGACGGTCGGAACCGACGACCTGCCCGGAACACTCGCGACCGTGCTGGGCGAGCACCGCATCGACGGCCGCAAGCTCGTCAGCGTCGGGCTCTCGACCTTGGCGCAGGGGCTGGCCAAGCGGATCGAGGCGGCGCTCGGCGGCAACAGCCGCGCCAACGAGCTGTTCATCCGGCAGCTCGCCCGCATCCGCAGCCCGGAGGAGCTTGCCGCCTCGCAGCGGGCGACCGCGATCGCAGAGCAGGGTTACGCGCACATGCTCACCTGCGTGCGGCCCGGCCTGCACGAATATGAGCTCGCGGCCGAGCTCTACTGCGAGATGAAGCGGCTCGGCGCCGAGGACAATTTCCTGCTGATGAGCGCCTCGCAGCACAATCTCGCGGTCCGCGCCGCCGGCGGCCGCGTGCTCGATGTCGGCGACATCATCCTCTCAGAGATCACGCCCTGCTATCAGGGCCAGTTCGCCCAGATCTGCCGCACCACCGTGATCGGCAAGCCGACGCCGGTCATGCACGAGAAATACGCGATCCTGCAGGCCGCGATGCGGGCAGGCCAGAAGGCCGCCGTGCCGGGGGCGAGCATGCGCGCGGTGACCGCCGCCATGGACGACTGCTTCCGCGCCTCAGGCTACGGCGACTATTGCCGGCCGCCCTACATGCGGGTGCGCGGGCACGGGCTCGGCATCACCTCCGACCTGCCCGGCGACCTCACCGCCGAGAGCGACACGCGGCTCGAGCAAGGCATGGTGTTCGTCATGCATCCCAACCAGTACATCCCGGAGACCGGCTACCTGATGTGCGGCGAGCCGGTCGTCATCACGCCCGACGGCGCCAAGGCGCTGTCGGCGCGCGTCGCCGAGCTCGACAGCGTGGCGGCATAGGCAATGCGCACCGTTCAACCTTGCATCGTCATCGGCTCCTATGTGTGGGACCAGGATCGCGTGCCGCGCGACGAGTTCCAGATCCGCATCGCCGAGCTCAACCGCCTGATGGACGCCAACGGCTGGAAGGCCGTGCTGGTCTACGGCGACGCGGCCGAGCACTCCGCGCTGGCCTGGTTCTCAGGCTTTACGACCAGGCTGCGCTGGGGCATGGCGCTCATTCCGCGCCAGGGCGAGCCGCGGCTCCTGATCTCGATGAGCTCGCGCGACGTGCCGGCGATGAAGCTGATGACGTGGATTCCCGACGTCGTCTCAGGCTGGAGCTGGGACAGCGCGTTCGATCCCTGGCTCGCCAAGCTTGAAGGCGACGGGCCGATCGGCAGCATCGGGTTCGAGCTGATGCGGCCGCCATTGTTTGCCTCGCTGCAGAAAAGCCTCGGCAACCGCTTCAGCCTGCAGGCGGCCGACGAGGCGGTGGCAGCGGTGCGCAGCACCAGGCCGCGCGAGCTGTCGCAGATCCGCGCCGCGTCACGGCTGGTGCAGGCCGCGGGCGCGGCCTTCGTCGAGCCCTGGCGCCTTGGCAAGGACATCGAGACGTCAGCGCTTGCCGCCGAGCGCACCGCCCGCATGATGGCGGCGCAGGACGTGCGCACGCTCATCAGCTTCGACGGCGGCCGCACGCTCTCGCCGTTTCGAGGCGCGTTCGAGCCGCAGGCGGATCGTCAAAGCGGGATGGCCGGCTATATCGCGGTCAAGCACATGGGGTACTGGGCCGACCTGTTCGTGACCGGCACGCGGCGCGCGAGCGAGGTCGAGCAGCGCACGCAGGCGAGCCTGCGCACGCTGCTCGACCTTGCCAAGCCGGGCGCCGTCGCGGCCGAGCTCTATGCCAAAGCCACTGTTGCACTCGCTCCCTATTCTCTCCATCCGGTGCTGAGCGGCAGCGTCGGCCGCCGCATCGGGCTCTCGCTCAATGAAGGCGGCGAGATCAGGAGCGACAGCGGCCACGCGCTCAAGCCCGGGGAGATCTATTCGCTCGCCACTGGCGGTTACGATCCGCAGGCAGGCGGCGCGCTGACCTCCGCCATGCTGGCGATCACGGCGACTGGATCGGAGCTCCTTCACCTCTCACCGGCGTCCAAGCTTCAATGAGCGTATTGCGCGATTTGGCCGTCTTCGCGTGCGGCGCCTCCGTCACCTCGCTGCCTGAGGCGGAGCGCGCGATCCAGCGCCGGCACGTGGCCGACACGCTGCTTGCCGCCGCGGTCGGCGCCTGGACCGAAGAAGGCCGCCACCTGCGCTACGTGCTGCCGAAGGACGCAATCGCGGATGCGGCCGGCATGCAGACCGCCGTGGTCCGGCATACCGAGATTGACGACATCCACACGCCATCCTGCACAACGCCAAGCTCGGTCACGGTGCCGACCGCGCTCGCACTCGCGCACGCCGCCGGGATCAGCGATCCGGAGCGTGTGGCAAGCGCGATCTGGGTCGGCACCGAGCTCCTGGCACGGCTCGGCGTCGCGATCGATGGGGCGCGCATTCTCTATCGCGGCATCTGGCCCACCTATTTCGCCGCGCCACTCGCGGCTGCCGCGATCGCGGCCCGCATCGGCTCGCTGAGCGAGGACGAGACCGCGCACGCGCTCTCGCTCGCCCTGATGCTCACCGCCGGCCGCTCCGGGCGGTTCCAGGGGCGGCTACCCGGACGATCGATCATTCTCGGGATGGCGGTCTCAGCCGGCGTGCGGGCCGCGCAGGCGGCGCGGCAAGGCGTCGGCGGCGATCTCGACCTGCTCGACGGGCCGTGGCTGCGCGGCGCTCATGCCCTGCAGGCCGATCTCGGCGCGCTGACCGCGAACCTCGGGCGCGGCAGCATCTACACCCAGCTCAGCCTCAAGCCGTTCTGCTCGGCCAAGCAGGCGGTCGCCGCCACCGAAGCGCTGATGACGCTGATCGACGAAGGCGTTGCGGCGGAGACGATCGACAACGTGACGGTTCGGGTGCCGCCGCCCTATGCCCGCATGATCGCGACCAGGCCGGAGGCCGGCTCGCGCTCGTCCACCATCGTGAGCGCGGCCTATCAGCTTGGGCTCGCCGCCATTCGGCGCGAGCGGCTCTACGACATCGAGCGTGCAAGCGCGATGCAGGAAGCGGCCGTGCTCGCCTTCGCCCGCAAGGTCGAGGTCGTCCCTGACGAGAGCCTGCTCCCGGATTTTCCGGCGAGCTTTCCGGCCGAGGTCGAGGTCGGCGCCAAGGGCGCCCTTCATCGCAAGCGCGTCACCGCCGCGTTTGGCGATCCGTCGCGACCGCTCGATGACGATGCGCTCAAGGACAAAGCGGACCGTATCTTCGCACAAGCAGGCGGCACGCGGTCCGGCGCGAGCCTGATTCAGATCGGGCTTGCGGGACTGCAGGACCGCGCCTCTTGCAAAGCGCTTGTGGACGCGAATTGGAGCGCGTCGACAAGCGCGCAATTATTGTTTGCCCAGTGAGGATGAAGCACGATGGCCAAGACAGCAAAACGCGCCGCCGGGAAGAGCAAAGGCGGAGCGAGCGCCGAATACAAGGCGGTGATCGACGACCTCGTGATGGGCAACCGCATTCTCTATGACCAGGGCGTGGTTGACGGCTATGGCCACGTGAGCGGCCGCGATCCGCGCAATCCCGAGCGCTTCCTGATGTCGCGGGCGCGCGCGCCGGGCCTGGTCGAGCCGTCCGACATCATGGAGTTCGGCATGGACGGCGAGCCGATCCGCGACGACAGCCGGCCGATCTACTCGGAGCGCTTCATCCATTCCGAGATCTACCGGGCCCGGTCGGACGTGAACGGCGTGGTGCACAGCCATTCCCCCACGGTGGTGCCGTTCACGGTCACCA
The DNA here is from genome assembly GCA_036845065.1 of Xanthobacteraceae bacterium. Taxonomy (GTDB): domain Bacteria; phylum Pseudomonadota; class Alphaproteobacteria; order Rhizobiales; family Xanthobacteraceae; genus VAZQ01. The sequence continues at coordinate 5,284 of DAIUEP010000098.1, forward strand.
ACGTGCCGCTCAAGCCGATCCGCGCCGCCTTCTTCTATCCCGAGGTGCCGCTGTTCGACACCCGCGACGTCGCCGGCTGGACCAACCTGCTCATTTCCAACCGCAAGCTCGGCAAGGCGCTGGCCGAGAAGCTCGGCAACAACTCCGTGGTGCTGCTGCGCGGCCATGGCAACGCGGTGGTCGGCGCCAGCGTGCGCATGGCGGTCTATCGCGCGGTCTACACCGAGGCCAACGCCAAGCTGCTGCTGCAGGCCAAGATGCTGGGCGGGCCGATCAACTATCTCGCGCCCGAGGAGGCCGCGATCATGGAGGCCAATCAGGCCACGCACCGGCCCGGGCATGGATCGGACCGCATCTGGGAGCTGCTCAAGTCGGAAGCGATCGCGCGCACCGGGCGTCCGAAGCGGTGAGCGCGCGCGTCGCAACGGTGATTGCTGCGCTCGTTGTTGTGCCCTCTCCCCTTGCGGGAGGGCTGTTCTGCGGTTCAACATAAAGGAATGGGTGAGGGGTAACGGTGCAACCCCTCACCCAACAGTATTCGTTGACCGTCCAGTGCTGCCCTCTCCCGCAAGGGGAGAGGGCGCAATAACAAACGCCGTGACCCTTTGCTGCGGTAGGAGCAATGCCGTCCGACTTCTCCCCGAGTAAGCATCCCCCGAAGCCACGCCTGACGCTGCGCGTCGGGGTCACCGGGCATCGCCCCGACAAGCTCAACGGCGCAGCGGTTGCGCGCATTCAGAAGCAATTGCCGCAAGCCTTTGCGGCAATCGAGCGGGCGGCCGCGGCCATCCTTGCAGGGAGCAAGCCGGTCTACGCGGACGAGCCTGTTGTCTTCCGCCTGATCTGCGGGTTTGCCGAGGGCGCCGACCAGATAGCGGTCGCCGCCTGCCCGGCCGGCTGGGCGATCGAGGCGATCCTGCCGTTCCCGCGCGACGAATACCTCAAGGACTTCGCTGCCTCGGCAGCCGGCGACGGACGGGACGTGCGCGACGAATTCCGCCAGAGCCTGGCCAAGGCTTCGGTCGTCACCGAGCTTGCCCTTCCGTCGGGCACCCGCGAGCACGGCTACGCCGAGGCGGGCGGCTTCATGCTGCGGCAGATCGACGTCCTGATCGCGGTCTGGGACGGCAAGCCGCCCAGGACCGGCGGCACCGGCGCGGTCGTGCGCGAGGCCGCCGCGGGCGGCATTCCGGTGGTCTGGCTCTCGGCCCAGGACGACGCGCCCGCGCGGCTCATCATGCACATGCCGACTGCAGGCGATCCTCAAGCATCGGCGTCCGAATGCACCGAGGCGGCGTTGTTGGCCACGCTCACGGCCGCCTTCGCGGCACCGACGCGCTCCGCGCGGGCAGGCCTCGAGCGTTATCTCGGCGAACGCTGGAAAAGGCGCTGCTGGTTCACCGCCTACGATGCGTTGCGGCGCGTCGCACGCGGCCGGCTGCCGCGACTGACCCTGCCGCTGCCGTCGTTCGAGCGCCGCTGCCACGACTGGGATTCGTTCCTGGCGTCGGCGCCCTCCGCCGCCGGCCTGCGCGAGCGCATCGGCCACGTGCTGGCGCCACGCCACGCCTGGGCGGACACGCTCGCGGTCTACTACTCGCATCTCTACCGCAGCGCCTATGTGTTTTGCTATTTCCTGTCCGCGGTCGCGGTGTTCATCGCGCTCGGCACGGTGTTCATCCACGACGACCCGCACGCGTCCGCGCGCGACGTGCTCGCCACCAAGGCGGTGTTCGTCGGCTGCGAGTTGATCGTCATCGGCGCCATCATCCTGCTCGTATGGCTCGGGCTCAATCGGCGCTGGCATGAGCGCTGGCTCAACTACCGGGCGCTCGCCGAGATGATGCGGCACGGCCGCTTCCTCGCCTTCGTCAGCGAGTTCGGCCGCACGCAGACGACCGCGGCAGGCGACCGCGACGCGCCTTGGATGCTTTGGTACGTCCGCTCAACCATGCGCGAGATCGGCCTGCCGGCCGCGGTTCTTGACGGCGGCTACCGGCAGGCGCTGCTGGCCACGACCTTCAAGGAAGAGATCGAGGGTCCGCACGGACAGCTGGCCTACAACCGGCACAACATCGAGGTCGCGCACCAGATCGACCACTTCCTCCATCGCCTCGGCATCGGCTGCTTCGTGCTCACGTCGGTGATCCTGGCCATATTCCTCGCCCTGTTCGGGCTCGATCGGGCCATCGTCAGCGCGCCGATCGAGACGCTGCTGCTCGCCGCCAAGCCGTTCGTGACATTTCTGAGCGCAGGCCTGCCGGCGCTCGGCGCCGCCGTTGCCGGCATCCGCGTGCACGGCGATTTCGAAGCGTCCTCGAAACGCTCGGCGCGCACGCTCGATCAGCTCGCCGGGTTGAGCGACGACTATGCCAGAACGACCAAGGGCGACGCCGATCTCGACGCCACCGCCGAGCTTTTGATTACAACCGCCCGCGTGTTGTCTGAAGACATCGCGGCCTGGCAGGATCTCTACGGCCGCAAGCGCCTGACCTTGCCGGCGTGAGCGGACGCAAGAGGGAGCAATTCATGCATCGTGGCGTACAGTGGCCGCAACCGACGCTGGAATGGCCGGACGGCCGGCGGGTCTGCTGCACGTTCCGCGTCGCCTATGAGGCGTTCCGCAAGAGCGGCCGCTTCAAGAAGGATTCCAAGATCCCGGTCAATGTCGCCTCGCTGTCGCACGCCAACTACGGCGGCGCGGTCGGCATCTGGCGGCTGATGGACATCTTCGATCGCAACGGCATCAAGGCCACGGTCGGCGCCAATGGGCTCGCGGTCGAGAAATGGCCGGAGACGATCCAGGCGCTGCACCGGGCCGGCCACGAAATCGCCAGCCACGGCATGACCAACGACCACCACATGACCGATCTCTCGCCCGACGAACAGCGCGAGGAGGTCCGCGGCTGCACCCGCGTGATCGAGGCCTGCGTCGGCGTGCGCCCGGTCGGCTGGGCCGGCCAGGGCAACCTGCACACCGCCGAGACCCTCGGCATCCTGGCGGAGGAGGGCTATCGCTGGTTCGGCGACGCTTTCGACGACGACGTGCCCTATGTGGCGGAAGCGAACGGCAGGCGCATCGCCGTCATCCCCAAGCTCAACTATGCCAACGACTGGCGCGCCTGGTCGGGCGGGCTCGGCAACGCCTCCACCTATTTCGAAGGCTTCAAGACCTCGTTCGACTTTATCTTCCAGGAAGGCTTGCGCGGCCGCGCCGGCGCCATGGACGTGATCGTGCACGCCGAGCTCGGCGGGAGGCCCAACATCGCGGTCGCGTTCGAGCAGATGATCCGCTACGTCAAGCAGTATCAGGACGAGGTCTGGATCCCGACCCGCCGCGAGCTCGCCGACTATCTACTCTCAGCATCGAACCTGCCAGCCGAGCCCTACCGGCCGCTTGATTGAGGGTCGATTTCTGACTCGTAGGGCGGGCAAAGGGGTTGTGCACGTCCCTTACGCCCGGCAACGCCTAGCGTGCTCCGTGCTCACGCGGATTTGCGCGACATGCTTTGGTCTGGAACGCGTGGGCACGGCGCTACGCTGCTCGGGCGGCGAGCGTGTGCGCATGGCCCGCGCCTTTGCCCACCCAGCAGATTGTGCCATTGTTGAGCTCCGTCGAACGCGACTGGGGGGCGACATGAAACGACTAGGGTTTCTTGTGCTGGCGGCTATCGCCGCGTGGTCCCTTCCACCGGGCGCCGCTGCCCAGACCACGCCCGACCAAATCTACGCCGAGCTGGCCAAGCTTCCGGCCGCCGAGCGCCAGCAGCGGCTGGAAGATGGCGCGCGGCGCGAGGGCAAGCTCGTTCTCATCCACACCATGCGCGGAAATTTGAGCGTCGACCATGTCGCGCTTTTCAAGAAGCGCTACCCGTTCCTCGGCGTGTCGCTCGAAGGCGACATCGGCTCGCAGGACGCCGCCGAGCGGCTTTATGCGGAGGAAACCGCCGGACGCCATCTCACCGACGTGATCAACATCGCGCTGCCCGATGTCACGACGCTTGCCGGCAAGACCATGGTCGCGCGCTATCCGACGCCTGCGGTCGCGGCCCTGCTGCCACCCTATCGCGGCTTCATCGACGCGGAGAACCGCTGGACACCGTGGTACTGGAGCGAGCACGGCATATCGTACAACGCGCGCCTCGTGCCGAAGGACAAGGCGCCTACCCAATGGACCGACCTGTGCAATCCGCTCTTCAAGGGCAGCGTGTCGTTCGATCCGGCCGAGGACCGCTACCTCTCCGGGCTCTACGCCATCATGGGCGAGGAGGCGACCGAGAAGCTGCTCAAGTGCATCGGCGACAACAATCCGATCATCCAGCGTGGCCACACCCAGCGCATCGAGCTGATGCTGGCGGGCGACCACATGGTGCAGGGCGACAACTATCTCTATCACGGCATCAGCGTGCAGCGGAAAAACCCCTCGGCGCCCTATGCGATCGCCTACGCGGTCCCGGTGATGGGCTTCGCCGGCATCGCCGTGATCAACCGCAACACCACCCGCCCTTACGCCGCCGCGCTGTGGACCGACTGGACGCTGACGCAGGAGAGCCAGGCCTATGTCGGCTCGTTGCTGCGTGGGCCGGTCGCGCTCAAGCATCCCTATCTGCCCGACAGCGCCAAGATCGTCACCTATAACGATGCGCCCCCCGACGTGGCGAAGCGGCTCTTGGGCTACTGGAACCGCTACGTGGCGAAGCGATGACCCGTCGGCACCAAATGTCACGACCGGCCCCGATCCGTCATCCTGAGGTGCCCGGCCGAAGGCCGGGCCTCGAAGGATGAACGGCCCGGACCGACACCCTTCGAGGCTCGCCATAGCGCGTCGAAGACGCGCGTACACGCGCTTATGGCTCGCGCCTCAGGGTGACGGCGCTAGCGCAGTGCCGTCGGCAAATCGTTTTCATTACGGCTGGCGCGGGTTGGCGCTCGCGCTGCTGATCGTCTTCCTCGCCTATCAGGTGGTCGTGCCGTTCCTGATGATCATCTGGACAAGCCTCAAGACCGCTCGGCCGGGCGAGAGTGAATTCCTCGACCTGACCTTTACGCTGGCGAATTACGTGCGCGCGTTCGAGAGCGCTTCGTTCTGGCGCACCACCGTGAACACCCTGTCGTTCGCGCTCGCCTCGACCACCTTCGCGTTCCTGATGGGTGCCTTCATCGCCTGGGTGGTGGAGCGCACCAACACCCCGCTCGCGCGCCTCATCGGCTTCATGCTGATCGGGCGCATCATCATCCCGGGGATTCTGATCGCCATCTCGTGGATCCTGATCGCGAGCCCGAACATCGGACTTCTCAACCAGGTGGTGCTGGAACTCACCGGCGTACGCAACGTCGTCAACATCTACAGCTTCTGGGGCATGGTCTGGGTCCAGGCGCTCGAAATGGTGCCGCTCATCTATCTCCTGCTCTCGGCCGCCTTCCAGGCCATGGATCCGCGGCTCGAGGAGGCCTCGACCATGACGGGCGCCGGCAACTGGCGCACGCTGCGGCGCATCTCGCTGCCGCTCGCGCTGCCCGCGGTCGGCGCCGCGCTGCTCCTTCTGTTCGTGACCGCGATCGAGACCTTCGAAGTGCCGCTCCTGATGGGCACGCGCGCGGGCGTGCGCGTCTACACCACCGAGATCTTCTACGACACCTCGCGCACTCCGATCGACTGGGGGCTCGCCGCCACCTATTCGATGGCGCTGCTCGTCGTCGCGATCGTGCTCTTGTTCTTCTATTTCCGCCTGATCCGCCACGGCGAGCGCTACCAGACCATCACCGGCAAGGACTATCGGCCGCGCCGCATCGACCTCGGCGGCTGGCGCTATCTGACCTGCGTGCTGTCTCTGCTGCTCGTCTTCCTGATCACCGGCGTGCCGTTCCTGATGATGCTCTATGCCTCGCTGTTGCCGTTCTACCAGGCGCCAAGCGTGGCGGCGGTCGAAAGCATGTCGCTGGCGAACTATTGGTCGCTGTTCCAGAGCAGCAAGACGATCGCGCCGATGATCAACAGCGCGATCCTCGGTCCGACGGTCGCGACCGCGGTGATCCTGATTGTCGCGCTGATCGCCTATTTCGTGCACAAGACCAGGATCCGCGGGCGCAAGATCCTCGACTTCCTCGCCTTTGCGCCGATCGCGATCCCGAGCGTGGTGCTGGGCGCGACCTTCTTCTGGTTCTACCTGTTGGTGCCGCTGCCGATCATCGGCACGCTTGTCATCATCGGGCTCGCCTACCTGACCAAGTACATGCCGGTCGCGTTGCGTTTCGTGTCGGCCTCAATGATGCAGATCCACAACGAGCTCGACGAGGCCGCGCAGGTCGCCGGCGTGTCCTGGGGACGCAACTTCGTGAAGGTGACGCTGCCGTTGTTGCGGCCAGGCCTGCTCGCAGCCTGGTTCTGGGTCATGGTGCACGCCTATCGCGAGCTGACCATCGCGCTGATGCTGGCGCGCTCGCAAAACCGCACCGCCGCCGTTGTCATTCTCGACCTCTGGGAGGAAGGCTCGTTCCTGCTCCTGAGCGCCTTCGGGGTGCTGATGTTCATCGTGCTGATGGCGCTCAGCATCGTCGCCTATCTGGTCGGCCGTCGTTTCGGCGTCCAGGAACAGTATTGATCATGGTGCCCTCGGGCTCATCCTCCGTCATGGCCGGGCATAGCGCGTCGAAAGACGCGCGTAAACGCGCTCTTGTCCCGGCCATCCACGACTTGCTTAGTATAAGTAAGACGTGGATGCCCGGCACGCAGACAAGTTTACGCAGTCTGCGCAAGCTAGACTGCTTGCCGGGCATGACGACGGAGGTTACTGGGCCATGATCCGCGTCGAGGGGCTGAGCAAGACCTTCAAGGCCAACAAGGAGGTGGTCGCGGCCGTTGCCGGCATCGACTTCGAGGTCGCGGCCGGCGAGATGGTGACGCTGCTGGGGCCCTCCGGCTGCGGCAAGACCACCACGCTGCGGTGCGTCGCGGGCCTCGAGAAGGCCGACGGCGGGCGCATCACCATCGGCGATCGCGCCGTGGTCGATGTCGAGGCCGGCGTGTTCGTGCCGCCACACCAGCGCAATCTCGGCATGGTGTTCCAGTCCTACGCGATCTGGCCGCACATGACGGTGCTGGAGAACGTCGCCTATGCGCTGGAAGGCAAAGGCCTGCGCAAGGCCGAGCGCCGGCGGCTGGCCATGGAGGCGCTCACGACGGTCAAGCTTGCCGAGCTCGCCGACCGGCCGGCGCCGCGGCTGTCGGGCGGCCAGCAGCAGCGCGTCGCAATCGCGCGTGCGCTGGTCGGCAAGCCGCAGGTGCTGCTGTTCGACGAGCCGCTGTCGAACCTCGACGCGCGCCTGCGGCTGGAGATGCGCAGCGAGCTGCGCCGCATCCAGCGCCAGACCGGCCTCTCCTCGATCTACGTCACCCATGACCAGGCCGAAGCGCTCGCGGTCTCCGACTGGATCGTGGTGATGAAGGATGGCCGCATCGTCGAGCGCGGCCGGCCGCTCGACATGTACCGCTATCCCCGCCACGTCTTCACCGCGCAGTTCCTCGGCAGCACCAACCTGATCGCCGGTACGGTCGAGCAGGTGGACGCGGTGGCCGGTCGACTGAAGGTCACAACGCCGCTCGGCCCGATCATGGGCAACGACCCGACCCGCACGCTGACGGTCGGCGCCAACGTCAAGGTCAGCATCCGGCCGGAGGACCTTTACGAGACCACGGGCGGAGATACCTCAGCGCGGATCAACGTGTTCGAGGGCACGCTCACCTTCGCAATCTTCGCAGGCGTGGCGGTGGAAGCTGAAGTCCGCTGCGGCGAAGCGAACCTGGCGTGCCTGCTCGACCGCGAGGCCAATCTGACGCCGGGACGACCGGCCACGCTGCGCGCCCGCGCCCACGCCTGCCTGGTGCTGCCGGAGGAGTGAGTGTTTCCCGCAACAGTTCGCCTCCTCTCCGCTGTCGTCCCCCGCGCAAGCGGGGACGACACCAATGTAAATTGTGCCAACAAAGAAGAGCCCGAAAGATGCAACTGAGAAAACGCCCATGACCGTCCCTTCCACGCCCGACAGCTGGCAGCCGCCCGAGAGCGTCTCGCGCGAGGATACGCTCGTGCGCTCGCAGGCCGTGCTGGCGAAGCCCGCCCTGC
>DAIUEP010000098.1:13503-16686 GCA_036845065.1 Xanthobacteraceae bacterium
TCGCGCGAGGATACGCTCGTGCGCTCGCAGGCCGTGCTGGCGAAGCCCGCCCTGCCGTTGCGCCAGACCGAGGACATCTTCCGCATCCACGCGCTCGGGCTCGACTGGGACATGGGCGTGACAGTGTACGAGCCCGCCGATGGCAAGCAGATCATCCGCGGCGCCGACGGCAAGAAGATCGGCGTGTTTCTTCTCCACGGCGGCTCCGGCGACTACAAGTCGATGGAGCCGATCGCCAAGCTGTTTGCCGAGAAGTTCGGCTGCAAGGCGGTGGCGATGACGTTTCCGGGCAGGCTCTATCTCGACGACCCGAGCCGCGACTGGCCGGACGACACCATCCACGCCGATGGCACCGTGCGCACGCCGATCTGGAAGAAGGGCGAGCGCATCACGGGAGACCAGTACGAGGTGGTGCGCGACACCTCCATGCGCCTGCGCTACGGCACCCGCACGGTGGCGCGCGCCAAGCCGGGCACGACCTTCTATCACCGCATGGCGGCGTGGCCGGTCGCCTTCGAGGAAGGCATGAAGGATGCCATGCGCCGGCACTTCCCGGTCGAGAAATATTCCATCTATCTCACCGGCCATTCCACCGGCGGTCCGATGGTGTTCTTCATGTCGCAACGCGTGGAGAACGTCGCCGGCATGCTCGCAGTCGAGAACTCGCCGTTCGGCTTCATCCAGGAGGAGCAGCACAACTGGTCGGGCGCGCTCGGCAAGGTGGAAGGCTTCGAGCGGGTGACCAAGCAGAAGGCGCCGCGCACCGACCCGTTCAACGAGCTCTATATCCGCACCTGGCGCGACCGCGCGCGCTACGCCGGACCGGAGGCGCTCGGCCAGGAGGGGCCGCAGGCGCTGATGCGGCTGCCTTGGCTGATGGAGGAGATCCTCGACTGGTGGGACAAGACCAAGGCGCGCCCGCAGTTCAAGGCCGAGTACATCATCACCCACAATATCCGCGCGTCGCTCGAAGCCGCCGCCCGCGCGGCCGCCGCGCGGCTGAACATGTCGGGTGCCGACACTGAAGCGCTGGTGCAGCACTATCTCGGCTATCCCTATCCACAGACCGGGCCGGGCGCGAAGCCGGTGCCGCCGGTGCTGTTCTGTATCTCCAAGGACAGCCGCGACCACAGCCCGGACGTCTATCGCGAGGTGGTGCTGCCGATGTTCGCGAAGCTCGATCCGGCCCCGAAGGTCAAGGTGACGCGCTGGGGCGCCGGCGTGCATACCTACCACAAGTCTGAAGCAGGGCTGCCGCTCGGCATCGCGCCGCCGGTGGTGGAGCTCTACGTGCGGGCGATCCAGGAGGGATATTTTGCGGTGTGAGCTGCCGGATTTGTCTTGCACGGATTCGCCACGAGCACGGCCTGCTCCCTCTCCCCGCAGGGGAGAGGGGTGGGGGTTACGATCTATCGAAGGATCCGAGCCCCCTCACCCGACCGCTTTCGGCGGTCGACCTCTCCCCTGCGGGGAGAGGTGGCGCCCGCGGCACGCGTGATCGTTTCCATGCAAAAGAGACACGCGTGGAGAGCATGATGTCCGATCTGACTCAGGAAACCAAAGCAAAGTGGCAGCCGCCCGCGACCTGGCCGCGCGAGCAGGTCATCGCCACCTCCGACGCGGTGCTGGGCAAGCCTGCGGGCGAGGTGCGCGAGAGCGAAGACATCTTCCGCCTCGCCGCGCTCGGCCTCGACTGGGACATCGGCGTGCGCGTCTACGAGCCCCAGCCCGTAGACACGACCGCGCACGGCGCCGACGGCAAGAAGGTCGGCATCTTCCTCCTGCATGGCGGCGCCGGCGATTACAAGTCGATGGAGCGGTTCGCGCTGCTGTTCGCCGAGAAGTTCGCCTGCAAGGTCGTCACCATGACGTTCCCGGGCAGGCTCTATCTCGACGATCCGAGCCGCGACTGGCCGGGCGACACCATCCGCCCAGACGGCGCCGTGCGCACGCCGATCTGGCAGCGCGGCGAGTACGTCACGCCTGATCAGTACGAGCTGGTGCGCGACACCGGCAAGCGCATGAAATACGGCACCCGCACGTCGGCGCGCGCCAAGATCGGCACCCGCTTCTACGATCGCATGGCGTCGTGGCCTGTTGCCTTCGAGGAAGGCATGAAGCAGGCCTGCCGCCGGCATTTCCCGCAGGCCGAGTTCTCAATCTACGTGCACGGCCACTCGACCGGCGGGCCCTACGTGTCGATGCTGTCGCAGCGCGTTGAGAATACCGCCGGCGTGATCGCGATCGAGAACTCGAGCTTCGGCTTCATCAACGAGAAGAAGCACCAGTGGGGCGGCCACGTCGGCAGGATCGAGGGCTTTGCGGCGGTCGCTGCCAAAAGCGCCGAGTCCTGGAGGGATCCGTTCAACGACCTGTACATCCGCACCTGGCGCGATCTGGCGCGCTATCGCGGCTCCGAGGCGCTCGGCCAGGAGGGCCCGCAGGCGCTGATGCGGCTGCCGTCGCTGATGGAGGAAATCTTCGAGGCCTGGGACGTCGCCAAGAAGCGCCCGCAGTTCAAGGCCGAGTACATGATCACCCACAACATCGTGGGCGCGCTCGAGCAGGCGGCGCGCGCGGCCGCCGCACGGCTGAAGATGAGCGCCTCGGAAACCGAGAAGCTTGTGGCGCACTATCTCGGCTATACCCGCCCGCTCGAAGGCCCGGACAGCAAGCCGGTGCCACCGTTCCTGTTCGTGATCGCCAAGGACAGCCGCGACCACAGCCCGGAGGTCTATCGCGAGGTCATCATCCCAATGTTCCAGGCGATGAATCCTGCCCCGCGCGTGGCGGTGACGCGCTTCATGGCGGGCGTCCACACCTACACCAAGCCGGAGCCGCGCCTGCCGGTCGGCATCGCGCCGGCGGCGGCGCAGTTCTACATGGATGCGATTATGCAAGGATACTTCGTTGTTTGACCCGGCAGCGCAGCGAGCACGGCCTGCCCCCTCCCCCCGCGAGCCCTTGCGAGTGGTGGGGAGGGCTGGGGTGGGGGGAATCTTGATACTGGAGCATGTCGACAGAATTCGTCCCCCCATCCCCTCCCCACCGCGCGTCGCGCGGGGGGAGGGGAGGAGTCCGCCGCACGCGCGAACGTATCCACGCAAGTTTGATCAAGAGGAAAGACCATGCGCCCCAGGATCGAATGGCCCGACGGCAAGAAGATCTGCGCCACGCTGACCG
>DAIUEP010000099.1:0-5752 GCA_036845065.1 Xanthobacteraceae bacterium
CGTCGCGCCGAGCGGCTGAGCGAGCCGACGATGCGGTCGAGGAAGGTCTGCGCGACGCCCTGATAGCTGAGCAGTTCGAACACGCGGGCAAGCTCGCCCGGCGTCATCGCAGCGGTCACGCGCGGATCCTCGCCCAGGATGATGCTGAGGTGGCGCTTCTCCGCGAGCGCCTTGCGGCCGGCCTCGTCGATGAGCCGCGCGGCCTGCTCGCGCCCGATCTTGGCGGCGAGCGCGGTGGTCACGGCTTCCGCCATGACCAGGCCCTGGGTGTGGTCGAGGTTGTCGCGCATGCGCTCCGCATCGACGTCGAGGCGTTGCGCGATGTCGGCGACCGCGCCAAGCGCGCTCGCTGTCACGAGCAGGAGCGGCGGAAACGCCTGCCACTGTGCCTGCGCGCCGCCAACGCCACCTTCGTGCTCCTGCATCTGGCCGGCCACGATGGCGGCGAGGAGGCCCGGCGCGATGGTGGCGGCGCTGATCGCGGCGGCTGCGGTTGCGAGCCGGCGCTTGCCGGTCGGGGCGCCGCCGCTCTGGCCGACGGTGTCGGCGGCTTCGGCGATCTCGGTCTGCCCGAGCAAGGCGACGTCGCGCGCGATCTTGCCGCAGGTGCCGGTGAGGATCGCGAACGCGGCGGCCACCTCCGCCACGCGATCGCTGTGGCCATGGCAGGGCGCCTCGGGCAGGGCCAGGTCGAGCAGCGCCGCGAGCCGCTCCGAGACCTTGAGGCCGTTCTCGCCGAACGCCGCGAGCGTGCCGGCGACGCCGCCGAACTGCAGCACCAGCGCCTCCTTGCGCAGCCGGCGCAGCCGCTCGCGCGAGCGCGATAGCGCGGCCGCATAGCCTGCGACCTTGAGCCCGAATGAGATCGGCAGCGCCTGCTGCAGGCCGACACGGCCGACCGCGGCGGTGCGACGATGGCGTCCGGCGAGCTGGGTGAAGCCGTCGATGGCGCGATTGAGGTCGGTCGTCAAAAGGTCGATCGCTTCGCGCAGCTCCAGGGTGAGCGCGGTGTCGAGCGCGTCCTGCTCGCTGGCGCCAAAGCCCACGACGCGGGCGGCTTCGGGATCGATCCTCGCGACTTCCGCGGTCAGCGCGCTCAGGAGCGCAGCCACCGGGCTGCCGGCAGCGCCGTCCGCGCCGAGCGCTGCCGGGTCGTAGCGTTCCGCGCGCGCGGCTTCCGCGATCTTGTCGGTGGCGAGGGCCGGGACGACGCCGAGGGCGGCCTGCGCGCGCGCCAGCGCGACCTCGAAATCGAGGATGCGCTGAATCCGGGATCGCTCCGCGACGAGCGCGCGCATCGTGGCGGTCGAGGCCAACGAGGTCGAGAGCGAGGAGGGCAAGGGCGCGCTGGACATGCTGGGCGCCACGTTTACCGACCGGCAGGCGCGTCGCCAACCCCCCAGAGTCACCCAAGAGTCACTCAAACGGGTCACCCAAGGATTGCGGTTCCGCGGGGTCAGGGCCGCATGGCCTCGAAAGGGGCTTTTCTCGTGGGCGGTCAGCGCCTAATACCTGCTGCACAACAATGGAGACCGGCGCCGATGGCGATGACCATGAACGGAGAGGTCCAACTCTCTGCAACCCGCGATAAAGTCTGGGCGATGCTGAACGATCCGGAGGTGCTGAAGGTCTGTATCCCGGGCTGCGAGCTGCTCGACAAGAACTCGGACACGGAATTCCAGGCCGTCGCCAGCGTCAAGGTCGGTCCCGTGAAAGCGCGCTGGAAGGGCAAGGTGCGGCTCATGGATCTCGATCCGCCCAACAGCTACCGGATCGTGGGCGAGGGCGAGGGCGGCGTCGCCGGATTTGCCAAGGGCAACGCCAAGGTATCGCTCTCCGACAAGGACGGCGGCACGCTTCTTTCCTATGACGTCGAGGCGCAGATCGGCGGCAAGCTCGCCCAGCTCGGCCAGCGTCTGATCAACAGCGCCGCCAAGAAGACGGCCGACGACTTCTTCGTGAACTTCGCCGCCGCGGTTGCGCCGAAATAGCCCATATGGGCCAAGGCTGCGACCGCGATCGGGCTTGACCGCCGATACCTACCGGGTCCAGAACTCGCCTTGTTATAAGGTGAAAAACCGGGCAAAATCGGCCGGATTTCCACTCAATCTGCGGCCGGCTCCGGCCGGCAGCGCCAAAAACAGGGCGTTTGGGCCCAAATTCTAGGAGGTATCCATGTCCGCCGTCGCGATGTCGGTGAACGGCAAAGCCGTCACCGGTGACGTCGATCCGCGCACGCTGCTGGTGCAATTCCTGCGCGACAACCTGCGGCTCACCGGCACGCATGTGGGCTGCGACACCTCGCAGTGCGGCGCTTGCGTGGTGCATGTGAACGGCAAGGCGATGAAGTCCTGCACCGTCTTCGCCTGGCAGGTCGAGGGCGCCAACATCACCACCATCGAGGGTCTCGCCGAGCCGAACGGTCCGCTGCATCCGATGCAGGAGGCGTTCCGCGAGAACCACGGGCTGCAGTGCGGCTATTGCACGCCGGGCATGATCATGTCGGCAGTCGACATCGTGAACCGTAAGGGCAACGATCTCGACGAGCACACCATTCGCCATGAGCTGGAAGGCAACATCTGCCGCTGTACCGGCTACCACAACATCGTGAAGGCGATCGCGGCGGGCGCCAAGGCCATGAGCGGAGCGCCGAAGTAGACAGGCTCAAGTCCTCAGGGGAGGCTTGCCATGAGCGCGACCGGGATCGGTGCGGCGGTCCGCCGCAAGGAAGACCAGCGTTTCATCACGGGGCGCGGCCACTTCACCGACGATGTGAGTCGGCCGGGGCAGGTCTTTGCCGTGTTCGTGCGCTCGCCGCACGCGCACGCGACGATCACGCGCATCGATGGCAAAGCCGCGATGGCGCGGGAGGGCGTGCTCGCGGTACTCACCGGCACCGAGCTTGCCGCCGACAAGATCGGCAATCTTGTCTGCGGCTGGATGATCCACTCGAAGGACGGCTCGCCGATGAAGATGGCGCCGCACCCGGCGCTCGCCACCGGCAAGGCCTGCTATGTTGGCGACCCGGTCGCGGTCGTGATCGCCGAGACGCTTGCGCAGGCGAAGGACGCCGCCGAGGCGGTTGTGGTCGACTACGCGGTGCTGCCGGCCGTGGTCGATCCCGCCAAGGCGCAAGACAAGGGCGCGCCGCAGATCCACGCCATCGCGCCCGGCAACACCATCTATCAATGGCAGCTCGGCGACGCCAAGGCGGTGGAGGCTGCGCTGCGGGGCGCCAAGCATGTCACCCGGCTCGATATCGTCAACAACCGGCTGGTGCCCAACGCGATCGAGCCGCGCGCCGCGATCGGCGAATACGACCAGGGCACCGAGAGCTTCACGCTCTGGAACACGACGCAGAATCCGCACGTGGCGCGGCTCGTGATCTCCGCCTTCGTCGGCATGGCGCCTGAGCACAAGCTGCGCGTGATCGCCCCCGACGTCGGCGGCGGCTTCGGCTCCAAGATCTTCATCTATCCCGAAGAGGTGGTGGCGCTGTGGGCCGCAAAGCGCGTCAGCCGCCCGGTGAAATGGGTCTGCGATCGCAGCGAGGCGTTCCTCGCCGACGCGCATGGCCGCGACCACGTTACCCACGCCGAGATGGCGTTCGACGCAGGCGGCAAGATCACTGGCGTCAAGGTCAAGACCATCGCCAATCTCGGCGCCTACATGTCGACCTTCTCGTCCTCGATCCCGACCTATCTCTACGCCACGCTGTTGTCGGGCCAGTACGATATCGAGGCGATCTATTGCGAGGTCGACGCGGTCTATACCAACACCGTGCCGGTCGACGCCTATCGCGGCGCCGGTCGGCCGGAGGCGACCTTCGTGGTCGAGCGGCTGGTTGAGGTCGGCGCGCGCGAGCTTGCGCTCGATCCGGTCGAGCTGCGGCGGCGCAACTTCATCAGAAGCTTCCCGCACCAGACGCCGGTGATCATGAATTACGACGCCGGCGATTATCCGGGCGCGCTCAGGAAGGCAATCGAGCTCGCCGACCTCAAAGGCTTCGGCAAGCGCAAGCGCGACGCGGCGCGCCACGGCAAGCTGCGCGGCATCGGCTTCTCGACCTATATCGAGGCGTGTGGGATTGCGCCCTCGCAGGCGGTGGGCTCGCTCGGCGCCGGCGTCGGTCTCTGGGAATCGGCCGAGGTCCGCGTCAACCCGACCGGCTCGGTCGA
This sequence comes from Xanthobacteraceae bacterium, assembly GCA_036845065.1. Lineage (GTDB taxonomy): Bacteria > Pseudomonadota > Alphaproteobacteria > Rhizobiales > Xanthobacteraceae > VAZQ01. Next base: position 4,179 of record DAIUEP010000099.1, read on the forward strand.
GCTCCTCACCGGCTGTCACCAGCACGGCCAGGGCCACGAGACCACCTTTGCTCAAGTCGTCTCCGAGCGGCTCGGCATCCCGATCGACAACGTCAGTGTCGTGCATGGCGACACCGACAAGGTGCAGTTCGGCATGGGCACCTACGGCTCGCGCTCCGGCGCGGTCGGGCTCTCGGCGGTCGTCAAGGCGCTCGACAAGATCGAGACCAAGGCCAAGAAGGTCGCCGCCCACATGCTGGAGGCGGCCGAAGGCGACATCGTGTTCAAGGACGGCACCTTCACGGTCGCCGGCACCGACAAGTCGGCGGCCTGGGGCGATGTCGCGCTCAACGCCTATATCGCGCACAAGTTCACCGGCGCCGAGCTCGAGCCCGGCCTCAAGGAAGGCGCGTTCTACGATCCGACCAACTTCACGTTTCCGGCCGGCTGCCACATCTGCGAGGTCGAGGTCGATCCCGAGACCGGCATCACCGAGATCGCCGCGTGGACGGCGGTCGACGACTTCGGCACCGTGATCAATCCGATGATTGTCGAGGGCCAGGTGCATGGCGGCATCGCCCAGGGCGTCGGCCAGGCGATGTGCGAGCATGCGGTCTATGACGACAACGGCCAGCTCGTGACCGGCTCGCTGATGGACTACTGCATGCCGCGCGCGCACGACCTGCCGAGCTTCAAGATCGACACCGCCGCGACCCGGTGCCCGGGCAATCCGCTCGGCATCAAGGGCTGCGGCGAAGCGGGCGCGATCGCGGCGCCCGCCGCCGTCATCAACGCCATCACGGACGCGATCGGAACGGAGAATCTGACCATGCCGGCGACAGCGCAGACGGTGTGGTCGGCATTGCAAAAGACTGGCAACAGCCGCAAGGCGGCGTAGGAGAAACAACAATGTACGCATTCAAGGTTCATCGCCCGACCACGGTGCGGCAGGCGGCGGGCCTGCTGCAACGGCAGGAGGAGGCGAAGCTTCTCGCCGGCGGGCACACGCTGATTCCGACGATGAAGCTGCGGCTCGCCGGGCCCAAGCACATCATCGACATGTCGCAGATCGAAGGCCTCACCGGCATCGAGGAGGGCGCGCGCTCGGTCACCATCGGGGCGCTCACCACCCACTACGAGGTTGCGAACTCCGCGGTCGTGAAGGCGGCGATCCCGGCGCTTGCCGACCTTGCCGGCATGATCGGCGATCCGGCCGTGCGCCATCGCGGCACCATCGGCGGCTCGATCGCCAACAACGATCCCAACGCCGACTATCCGGCCGCCTGCCTCGGGCTCGGCGCCACCATCATCACCAACAAGCGGCGCATCGAGGCCGACGACTTCTTCAAGGGCCTGTTCGAGACCGCGCTCGAGGCCGACGAGATCATCACCAAGGTGCAGTTCCCCAAGGTCAGTAAGGCCGCCTACATCAAGTTTCCCAATCCGGCCTCGCGCTATGCGCTGGTCGGCGTGTTTGTGGCCAAGCGCAGCTCCGAGAACCGCGTGGCGGTGACCGGCGCGGGCAATAACGGCGTGTTCCGCGTGTCCGCGTTCGAGGAGGCGCTCAAGAAGCGCTTTGGGCCCAAGTCGCTCGA
>DAIUEP010000099.1:5852-16675 GCA_036845065.1 Xanthobacteraceae bacterium
GCAGCAGCCGAGCCTTGATCCCCGCGTCGCCGACATTGCGCGCGCGGGCAAGATCCGGGTCGGGCTGCACCTGCCGCAGTTCGTCAAGGATCCGGCGACCGGCGAGATCCGCGGCCACGGCACCGGCGCCGTGATTGTGCAGATCGCCGAGGCGCTTGGGACGCAGCTTGGTGTCAAGGTCGAGCTCGTCGGCCATCCGTCGCCGCCCAAGCTCGTGGAATGCTTGCAAGCAAATGCGTGCGACGCGGGCTTTCTGGGCTTCGTTCCCAATCGCACCGGTGATGTCGGCTTCACGCCGCCTTACATCATGGTGCCGTTCACCCTGATGGTGCCGGCGAATTCCCCGGGCCGCGCCATCGCCGACATCGACAAGCCCGGCGTCCGCATTGCGGCCGTGCGCAACCATGCCTCGACGCTCGCGCTGCGCCGCATCGTCAAGCAGGCCGAGATCGTCGATGTCGAAATCCCCGACGAGGCGTTCGAGCTGTTGCGCAGCGGTCGCGCCGAGGCCTGGGCGTCGCCACGCCCGCCGCTGCTCGAATACGCGCACAAGCTTCCCGGCGCGCGTGTGCTCGACGGCCGCTATGGCGAGAACCTGCAATCAATGGCGGTACCCAAGGATCAGACCGGGCGGCTTGCCTATATCAGCGAGTTTCTCGAGGCCGCCCGTGGCTCCGGGCTGGTCAAACGGGCGATCGAGCGCGCCGGCGAGCATGGCATCGAAGTCGTGCCGGTCGAGCCGCCGGCCGTGACCGGATCGGTGCCCGGGACGAAGCGGTAGAGTCTCTGAAACTCTACGGTCAGCCGCTTATACTGTCAGGGCACTCACCGTCCGTCCTCGCGCAAGCATTGCGGGGGCGTGTATTCTCGCTTTCGCGGAATGAGACAAGCGTGAGTCGATCAAGTTGGGACCGCAGCATCAATCCCCTCACGCGGCTCTCCGCCGCTTCTCCTTCAAAAGGCGCCGCCATGTGCTTCTCCGCGACGGCAAGCTTCTCGGCGGCGGCGGTGATCGGCAGCGTCGGCGTTGTCACGCTGCGCTCAACGGTGCCGAAGCATGATCCGCGCCTGCTGGCGCTTGCCGCGTTCCCGCTGCTGTTCTCGCTGCAGCAGATCGTGGAGGGCTTCCTCTGGCTCGATCTCGCTGCCCCTGCGCCCGGCGCGTTGCGCGGCATCCTCGTGCACGCGTTCCAGGGCTACGCCGAGATATTCTGGCCAATCTATGCGCCGCTTGCAGCGCTGCTCATCGAGCCGGAGCGACGCCGGAAAATCCTCATCGCGTGCTGCCTCGTGATCGGCGTCGCGCTGTCGGCCTATCTGCTCGCGATGATGCTCGCACATCCGTATGAGGCATCGGTCGGCAGCGGCCACATCGTCTACTGGAACGGCAATCACTATCCGACTGGAATCGAAGCGCCCTACGTGGTGGCGACCACCATCTCGCTCGTCCTGTCATCGCACAAGCAGGTGCAATGCCTGGCGCTGGTGATCCTGATCGGATTCGGTTTTGCCTACGTGTCGTTCCACCAGGCCTACATCTCGGTATGGTGCTTCTTCGCGGCGATCGCGAGCGTGCTGGTGTACTGGCACGTGCGCCCGACCCCGCCGACTCCATCAGGCGGGCGGCAAGCCTCGACCGCTATGAGCGCCGCGCGCGCTCGCGCCGAAAGTTTGCGATCCGGGCGCTCGCGGCCCTCGGCGAAAAGCCCGCAGCCGATTTTGGCCAACACGAACCCAACGATGACTTATTCAATAAAATCAATGAGATCGTTGTTAAACCAGCGATCGCCAGGACGGCTCGCGGAGGGGGTGCCCGGGCGCCCTCGACGATGGGCCGCGCCCGGCGCGGACCGCGCGGCGCAGGACAAGTCTGGCCCGGACCCGCTATAGGTGGCGATCATGACGCAACCTCAGAATCCTTTGCCTTCCTCGATCGACGCAACGCTCGATCTGCTTGGCGCCGCCAGCTATCTCGCCGATCGCTCGCTGGCCACCGTGCTGTTCCTGGCGCTGCGCATGGGCCGCCCCTTGTTTCTCGAAGGCGAGGCCGGCGTCGGTAAGACCGAGATCGCCAAGGTCCTGGCGAGCACGCTTGGTCGCCGCCTGATCCGGCTGCAGTGCTACGAAGGTCTCGACGTCGCGGCGGCGGTGTATGAATGGAACTACGCCGCCCAGATGATCGCGATCCGGGTGGCGGAAGCGCAGGGCGAAGGTGACCGCGCGCGGCTCGAGCACGACGTGTTCTCGGAGCGCTTCCTGATCAAGCGGCCGCTGTTGCAGGCGCTCGAGCCCGACACCGCAGGCGCGCCGGTCCTGCTGATCGACGAGCTCGATCGCGCCGACGAGGCGTTCGAGGCGTTCCTGCTCGAGGTGCTCGCCGATTTCCAGGTGACCATCCCCGAGCTCGGCACCATCAAGGCGGCGTCGCCGCCGATCGTCGTCATCACCTCCAATCGCACACGCGAGATCCATGACGCGCTCAAGCGCCGCTGTCTCTATCACTGGGTCGGCTATCCGACCGCCGAGCGCGAGCTGGCGATCGTGCGCGCCAAGGTGCCGGGCATCAGCAAGGCGCTCTCCGAGCAGGTCGTGCATGTGGTGCAGGCGCTGCGCAAGCAGGATTTGTTCAAGTCGCCCGGCGTCGCCGAGACGCTTGACTGGGCGGCCGCGCTCGCCGAGCTCGACGTGGTGGCGCTCGATCCGGCGACGGTCTCCGACACGCTCGGCGTTCTGCTCAAATATCAGGACGACATCGCGCGCTTCGAGGGCACCAAGGTGAAGGAGTTGCTCGACGAGGTGCGCGCGGAGCTGCGCGCCGCGGAGTGACTTTGATGGCCGACGGCCGCCTCGCCGAAAACATCGTCTACTTCGCGCGCGCGCTGCGCGCCGCCGGCATTCCGGTCGGCCCCGGCGCGGTGATGGATGCGCTCACGGCGGTGAAGGTTGCCGGCGTCGGCGCGCGCGAGGATTTCTACTGGACGCTGCACGCCGTGTTCGTGAAACGGCACGAGCATTCGTTGCTGTTCGATCAGGCGTTCCGCATGTTCTTCCGCCGTCGCGGCTATCTCGACAAGCTCATGGCCGCGCTGCTGCCGCAGGCGCCGCCGCGGCAGGAGGAGGCGGCCAAGCCTGGCGCGCGCCGCATCGAGGAGGCCCTGTTCGCGGGGCTGCCGGAGAGCGAGCGAGGCAAGCCCGAGGAGGAGGCCGACGCCACGTTCACCGTCTCCGACCGCGAGCTGCTGCAAAGGAAAGACTTCGCGCAGATGACGGCGGCCGAGATCGCGGCCGCCAAGGAAGCGATCAAGCGGCTCGTTCTCTCGCTCGACGAGGTGAAGACGCGGCGGCTCGCGCCGAGCCGGCGCGGCCATCTCATCGACATCCGCCGTACGCTGCGCGCCAGCCTGAAGGCGGGCGGCGCGGTCATCGACCTCAAGTATCTCGGCCCGCGCCGCAAGGCGCCGCCGATCGTGGCGCTGCTCGACATTTCCGGGTCGATGAGCCAGTACACGCGCCTGTTCCTGCATTTTCTTCATGCCGTGACCGATGCGCGCAAGCGCGTGCACACGTTCCTGTTCGGCACGCGGCTCACGAATGTCAGCCGCGCGCTCAGGCGCAAGGATCCCGACGAGGCGCTTGCTGCGGTCTCGGCAAGCGTCGCCGACTGGTCGGGCGGCACCCGCATCGCGACCTCGCTGCGCGTGTTCAACAAGCAGTGGGCGCGACGCGTGCTCACCCAGGGCGCGGTCGTGCTGCTCATCACCGACGGGCTCGAGCGCGACGGCGGCGAGCGGCTGGAATTCGAGACCGATCGCCTGCACCGCTCCTGCCGGCGGCTCATTTGGCTCAACCCGCTCTTGCGTTTCGCCGGCTTCGAGCCCAAGGCCAAGGGCATAAGATCGATGCTGCCGCACGTCGACGAGCTGCGGCCCATTCACAATCTGGAATCCATGCAGGAGCTGGTGCGCGCGCTCTCGGCCGATGGTACACGGGGCGGCGACCCCAGGGCGTGGCTGCAAAAGGTGGCGTAATGGCCATTGTCGAGCTGAAGCGGACCATCCATCTAAGAATGGCGGCTATGACTTGCCGCATCGTCATGGCCGGGCTTGTCCCGGCCATCCACGTCTTTGGTGTTGCGGGACTTTCAAGACGTGGATGCCCGCGAGAGGCGCGGGCATGACGGTGCAAGATGCAAGTCCCGTGGTACATATGAATGACGAAGTGGGCCGCCGGACCCGGCGGTCACGATGGAGAAGGCCAAATGGAAACCCTCGCCCGCGACGAAGACATCCTCAAGGCCGCCGAAGACTGGCGCAAGCAGGGCCGCGGCGTTGCGCTCGCGACCGTGATCGAGACCTGGGGCTCGGCGCCGCGCCCGGTCGGCTCGAACCTCGTGATCGATCAGGAGGGCAACTTCCTCGGCTCTGTGTCGGGCGGCTGCGTCGAGGGCGCGGTCGTTACCGAGGCGATCGACGTGATCGAGAGCGGCAAGCCGAAGACGCTCGAGTTCGGCGTCGCCGACGAGGCCGCCTGGAAGGTCGGGCTCTCCTGCGGCGGCACCATCCGGGTCTACGTGGAAAAGGTGGATTAACGTGAAATTCGACATCCTCAAGTCGCTCAACGCCGAGCGTGCCGCGCGCCGCGCCGCGGTTGTCGTCACCGATGTGGCGAGTGGCGAGCAGCGCCTGGTCAAGGCCGCGGACATCGCGAGCGATCCGCTGCGCGATGTCATCGACAAGCACGTGCGCAGCGGCAAGAGCGGCATGGAGGAGACGCCACAGGGCCGGGTGTTCCTGACCGTGCACGTGCCGCCGCCGCGGCTGGTGATCACCGGGGCAGTGCATATCAGTCAGGCGCTCGCGCCGATCGCCAAGCTCCTGGGCTATGACGTCGTCATTGTGGATCCGCGCACTGCGTTCGCGACCGACGAGCGCTTTCCCGACGTCAAGGTGATCGCGCAGTGGCCCGATGAGGCGCTGCCGCCGCTCAATGTCGATCACTACACCGCCTTCGTCGCGCTCACGCATGATCCCAAGATCGACGATCCGGCGCTCCTGCACGCGCTGGCGCGCGACTGCTTCTATATCGGTGCGCTTGGCTCGAAGAAGACGCACGCACGCCGCCTCGAGCGGCTGAAAGCGCAGGGCCAGAGCGAGGTCGCGCTCGGACGCATTCATGCGCCGATCGGATTGGACATCTCGGCCGTGTCGCCGCCCGAGATCGCAGTCGCGATCATGGGCGAGATCACCGCGCGATTGCGCCAGGGTGCCAAGCCGCCGCGGGAGCCCAAGTCATGAAATTCGGGCCGGTACCGGTCGGCGAGGCGGAAGGCGGCATCGCAGTCCATTCGATCCGCAAGGCCGGGCTGGTGCTCAAGAAGGGGACCGTGATCGGGCCGGCGGAGGTGGCGGCGCTGCGCGGAGCCGACGTCGGCGAGATCATGGTGGCGCGGCTCGAGCCGGGCGACGTATCGGAGGATCAGGCCGCGGCCGAGATCGCGGCGGCGGTCGCGGGCGAGGGCGTGCGCGTCGATCGCGCGTTCACCGGTCGTGCCAATCTGTTCGCCGATGCCCCGGGCGTGCTGGTGGTCGACAAGACCGCGATCGATTGCCTCAACTTGATCGACGAAGCGGTCACCTTCGCGACGCTGCCGGCGTTCAAGCCGGTGGTTGCAGGCGAGATGATCGCGACCGTCAAGATCATTCCGTTTGCGGTCGCGGGCGCGGTGCGTGACGCCGCGGTCGCGGTCGCGCGCACCAAGGCGCCGCTCATTCAGGTCGCGCCCTATCGCATCCGCAAGGTCGGCGTGGTCTCGACCGTGCTGCCGGGGCTCGCAGCCAAAGTGATTGAAAAGACGCTCAAGGTCACCGCTGAGCGCCTTTCGCCTACAGGCGCTTCGATCGTGGCGGAGCGGCGCGTCGCCCACGAGCAGGCCGCGATCGCCAAGGCGATCGAGGAGGTGCTGCGCGAGGGCGCGGAACTCGTCATCGTGTTCGGCGCCTCCGCCATCGCCGACCGGCGTGATGCCATTCCGGCGGCGGTGGCCGCGGTCGGCGGCACGGTCGAGCATTTCGGCATGCCAGTGGATCCGGGCAATCTCCTTCTCATGGCGCAGGTGCGCGGCAAGCCGGTGCTGGGCGCGCCCGGCTGCGCGCGCTCGCCCAAGGAGAACGGATTCGATTGGGTGCTGATGCGGTTGCTCGCAGGCCTTGCGGTGCCGCGCGAGAGCATCGCCGGCATGGGCGTCGGCGGGCTGCTGATGGAAATCGTCACCCGCCCGCAGCCGCGCGACGAGCCGGTTGCGGCCACCGGACACAACATCGCGGCGCTCGTGCTGGCCGCCGGCCGCTCGACCCGCATGGGCGGCTCCAACAAGCTCCTGGCCGAGATCGGCGGCCGGCCGCTGGTTCGCATCGCGGCCGAGCAGGCACTCGTCTCGCGCGCCAAGCCGGTCATCGTGGTGACCGGGCATGAGCGCGAGCGGGTGGAGGCGGCGCTCAAAGGCCTGCCGGTGCGGCTCGTGCACAATCCCGATTTTGCGCAAGGGCTTGGCGGCTCATTGCGCGCCGGCATCGCGGCCGTGCCGGCTGAGGCCGACGGCGCGATCGTGTGCCTCGGCGACATGCCGCAGGTCGACGCCGCGCTGATCGATCGCCTGATCGCAGCGTTCGCGCCCGAGCAGGGCGCGCTGGCGGTGATGCCGACCATTGATGGCAAGCGCGGCAATCCGGTGCTGTGGTCGCGGCGCTTCTTTCCGGACCTGATGGCGATCGAGGGTGACGTGGGCGCGCGACATCTCATCAGCCGCTATGCCGAGGCGGTGGTCGAGGTGCCGGTCACCGGCAAGGCCGCGCTCGTCGACGTCGACACGCCGGAGGCGCTGCGCGGCGTCAAGGCCGAGATCGAAGGGGCATGATTTTGTTGCGTGTCGATGCGCGCGAATTCACCAACTCGCAACGCTTGCGGGGTAGCATGGGACGTTCCTCGGGGGAGGGGCTGTCCCATGATTCCATTCGGTTCGGCGATGGCGCGCGCGCTGATGGCGGCGAGCCTCGTGCTGGCGCCGCTTGCGGCGGCGCGGGCGGCAGGCGCGCTCGCGATCGGCGCCTGCGGGGCCTATGGCTTTGCATTCGATTTTGCGGTCGATCAGGTGGCGCGCAATGCTGCGCTGCGCAAGTGCGAGGGCGATTGCAAGGTGGTTGCGGCCGTGAGCCGCAATTGCGCGGCGTTCGCGATCGACGTCAAGAATATGTGCGGTTCCTACGGCTTTGCGACTGCGGCCCGGCTGGGGCCCGCGCAGAACCATGCGCTTCGGCAGTGCTACCTGCATGGCGGCAAGGATTGCGTGCTGCGCGCCTTCGTGTGCGACGCCAAGGGCTGACGCCAGCAGTGCGAATATCCCGGCGTCCGGGTCGCGCGCCTTCCATCACGGGGAGGGCGCATGACCGGTGATGCACGGCTGCGCGACAAGCTGCGCAAGATCGAGGCGCTGTTCGCAGGTGCCGGTACCGAGGGCGAGCGGCTCGCGGCCGAGGCGGCGCTGCAACGCGTGCGCGCCCGTCTCGCGGAGATCGGGCGCAGCGAGCAGCCGACCGAGATCCAGTTCTCGGTGCCCGACACCTGGTCGCGGCACCTGTTCCTGGCGCTGTGCCGGCGCTACGGCATTTCGCCCTATCGCTATCCACGCCAGCGGCGTTCGACCGTGGTGCTGCGGGCGCCGCGACGCTTCGTGGAGGACGTGCTGTGGCCCGAGTTCAAGGAGCTCGACGCTGAGCTGCGCTCCTATCTGCAGGAGGTGACGCTGCGCATGATCCGCGATGATGTGTTCGCGGATACGAGCGAAGCGCGCGAGGTGGCCGAGCCGCCGGCGCTGCCAGGCCGCTGACGTGCGATCAGGATAATATCAAATATTTTAATGACTTAGCGCCAATCCTCAGGGTTTTCGGTCAGCCCGGGCCCGATTGATCTCAACTTGCGTTGAACCAGTGCCGCCGATTTGAAGTTCCTGCACCACCTGCAGCAAACTCTGTCAGGAACTTCAAATCGAAAAGCGGCACTAGAATCATAGAGTTGCTAGTGCCCCTTGGTTTCCGAAGTTCGTGTCAGAGGTTGCTACGACGTATCACGAACTTCGGAAACGGGGGCACTAGATCGCAGCCTCTTGCGACAGACGACCAGATCGCCTAATTAATGACTGACTGGTCAGTCATTTTTATTGAGGTCCTCAGAATGGCGCGCGCCGCAACAAGGGCGTCCGAGGCCAAGAAGGCCGAGCCGCGCAAGCCCCGGACTGCGTCAAGGATGGCGTCCAGGACGGCTCCATCCGCTGAGGCCGGCACGTCGGCGAAACAGCAGGGGCTGCGCGCCGAGCGCCAGGCGCAGCGGCGCGAGGCGATCCTCGCCGCCGCGCTCGACGAGTTTTCCGCCCGCGGCTTTGCGGCGGCGCGGCTCGATGACATCGCCAAGCGCGCCGACGTCGCCAAGGGCACGATCTATCTCTACTTCCGCGACAAGGAGAGCCTGTTTCAGGAGCTCGTGCGCTCGATGCTCAGCCCGATCGTCGGGCAGATCGAAGCGGCTCCGATGGCCGATCTGCCGGCCCGCATGGTGATCGAAGCGATCGCGGGTATGTTCGTGCGCGAAGTGTTCGGTACCCGCCGCCAGGATGTGATCCGCCTGATCATCACCGAAGGCCAGCGCTTCCCGAAGCTTGCCGAGATCTACTATCACGAGGTGATCGAACGGGTCGTCCCGGTGATCCGCGCCCTGATGACACGCGCGGTCGCGCGCGGCGAATTGCCCAACGACGCGCTTGCGCGCTTTCCCCAGCTCCTGGTCGCGCCCGCGATGGTCGTGCTGATGTGGAACGGCTTGTTCGGCCGCTTTGCGCCGATCGACGGGCAGGAGATTTTGCGGGCCCATATCGACATGCTGTTCGGCGAAAGGACTGCGCCATGATCACGCGTCGCATCACCGTTGCGGCTGCACTGATGGCCGCATTCGCGCTCGCCGGTTGCAACAATGGCAACCCGTCCGCGTACCAGGGCTGGGTCGAGGCCAACCTGATCTTTGTCGGACCAGACGAAGCCGGCCGCATCGAAACGCTCTCGGTGCGTGAAGGCGATCAGGTCGCAGCGCGCGCGCCGCTCTTTAATGTCGATGCCGATCTGCAGCTCGCCGATCTGCAGGTGCAGGAGGCGGCGGTGAAGAATGCGCAGGCCGCCTATGACCGCGCGTCCACGCTGTTGAGGACCAATGCCGGGACCCAGAAGGCGCTGGAGGACGCCGAGGCGGCGTTGCGCACCGCGCAGGCTCGTCTCAACTCCTCGCAGACACGGCTGGCGCGCCGCAAAGTCTTCAGCCCGGCCGAGGGCACCATCGAGCAGATCTATTTTCGCACCGGCGAGATGGTGTCGGCCGGCCGTCCGGTCGTCGCGCTCCTGCCGCCCGGAAATCTCAAGGTGCGCTTCTTCGTCAGCGAGGCGACGCTGCCGCAGATCAAGATCGACGATGTCGTCAACGTTCACTGCGACGGCTGCGCCGCCGGCCTCACGGCTAAAATCAGCTTCATCGCCCGCAATTCGGAATTCACCCCGCCGGTGATCTACAGCCTCGAAGAGCGCAGCAAGCTCGTGTTCATGATCGAGGCGCGGCCGAATGAGCCGGAGCGGCTGCGCGTCGGCCAGCCGGTCAGCGTCACGCTCGCCGCCAATGGAGCGCCCAAGTGAGCACCGATATCGCCATCGATGTGCACGGCCTGACCAAGTCATTCGACGGGCGCAAGGTCGTGCGTGACCTGTCGATGCAGGTCAAGCGCGGCACGATCTACGGCTTCCTCGGTCCCAACGGCTCGGGCAAGACCACGACCATCCGCATGCTGACCGGCCTCCTCACGCCGGACGAAGGCGAGGGCACCTGTCTCGGCTACAACATCCGCACGCAAGCGGGCGAGATCAAGCGTCAGGTCGGCTACATGACGCAGCGCTTCAGCCTCTACCAGGACCTGTCGGTGCGCGAGAACCTCGAGTTCGTCGCGCGGCTTTACGGGATCGCCGACCCGGTCAAGGCGGCGCGCGCGACGGTCGAGCGGATCGGGCTGGCCGGGCGCGAGGAGCAGCTCGCGGGCGAATTGTCGGGCGGCTGGAAGCAGCGCCTCGCGCTCGGCGCCTGCACGCTCCCCAATCCGCAGCTGCTGCTGCTCGACGAGCCGACCGCCGGCGTCGATCCCAAGGCGCGGCGCGAGTTCTGGAACGAGATCCATACGCTGGCCGCGCAGGGACTGACGGTGCTGGTCTCGACCCACTACATGGATGAGGCTGAGCGTTGTCACGAGATCGCCTACATCGCCTACGGTGTGCTGCTCGCGCACGGCACTGTCGCGGAGGTGGTCGCCGGCTCCCATCTCGCGACTTACACGGTGACTGCAGCGAACGGCGACAGCCTCACGAGTTTCGCCGATGAGCTCGCGCACCGGCCCGGCGTCGACATGGTGGCGCCGTTCGGGACGAGCCTGCACGTCTCCGGCCGCGATCAGGCGGCGCTCGATGCGGCGATCGCGCCCGACCGCAATCGGCCCGACCTGGTGTGGGCAAGGTCGCAGGCCTCGCTCGAGGATGTCTTCATCGACCTCCTGGCCAAGGCGCAGGACAACTTCCAATGACCGCGCAAAGTGACGCAATCGGCGGCTTCTGGCGTCGCACCGTCGCGATGCTGATCAAGGAGTTCATTCAGCTCAGGCGCGACCGCGTCTCGTTTGGGATGATCATCATGATCCCGCTGATGCAGCTCGTCCTGTTCGGCTACGCCATCAATACCAACCCGCGCAA
>DAIUEP010000100.1:0-12863 GCA_036845065.1 Xanthobacteraceae bacterium
TGCACCCAGGGCCCGGCGATCCGGGCCCGCCCGGAGGCTACGCACCTTCGGGCCGGTCCAGGCGAACCTGGGCCATGCGCCTTGTCGGCGCGCCATCCCCCTCGATTTGGGGGAAGCGAAAGGACAAAGACTGAGGGCGCCCCCCTGGCCCAGCGACCGAACAGGGGCCGATCTCCTTTTGCCGTTTTGGATTTCACCCCACGCCACGGAAGCGAGCCAAGGGCGCGCCTCAATTTTTTTGGCAAAACGAAACCAAATCCACGTGAGATTTCAATCGCCATCGCATGGTGCGCAGCCGTGTCCGCCATTGCCCTGCCCACCGGTTGAGACTTATTGTTGGGCTAACCGATCAATCCAGAAACGGGGAGGCGTGACGTGAACAGGACGATGGCATCTGTTGCAGTCATAGGTGGAGTATTCGGCGCGACGCTAGCGGCCTCAGGCGCGCTCGCACAAGCACTCGGCATCGAGGTCCTGTCATCGCGGCCGGAGCTGGTGACCGGCGGCGATGCGCTGGTCCGGATCACCGGGGCTGCGGCCGCGCCCTCGGTTTCGGTCGGCGGCAATGATGTGTCGGCGGCCTTCAAGTCCGATGCCAAGGGCGGCTGGGTCGGGCTGGTTGCGGGCCTCAAGGATGGCAGCAACCCGCTCACCGTCAAGGCCGGTGGCAAGGACGCGAGCCTCACGCTGGTCAATCATCCGCTCAACGGCACGCTCGTCGCCGGGCCGCAGCAATCTCCGTTCGTGTGCGAGAACGAGTCCCACGGTCTTGAATCGGCGAAGGACGCAAGCTGCGCGGCGCCGAGCACGGTGAAATACTTCTATCGTGACCGCACCGGCGCCTGGAAGCCGTTCAACCCGGGCGCGGCGCGTCCGAACGACATCGCCACCACCAAGACCAGCGAGGGCCAAGAGGTCCCGCTGATTGTCCGTCAGGAGAAGGGCGTCATCAACCGCTCGGCCTATCTCATCAACATCCTGCACGATCCTGCAGCAGGGCCGTTGCCGACGCCGGCCGCGCCGTCAGCCGCATCAGGCTGGAACGGCAAGCTGATCTACAGCTTCGGCGGCGGCGTGCAGGCCAACTACCACATGGGGCGCAACCTCGGCGCCATGACCGGCACCGACGGCAAGATGTTCATGGAGGACCTGGGCGCGGGCTTCCTCGATTTCTTCATCACGCGCGGCTACGCGATCGCGACCGGGTCGCTCAACGTGATGGGCACCAACAACGACGACGTGAAGTCGGCCGAGACCGTCGCCAAGGTCAAGGAGCGCTTCATCGAGCAGTTCGGCAAGCCGCTGTTCACCATCGGGCACGGCGCTTCGGGCGGATCGATGCAGCAATATCTGATCGCCAACGCCTATCCGGGCCTCCTTGACGGCATCATGCCGGGCCGCAGCTATGCCGACGTGATGACCTTCCAGCAGCCGCACTACGACTGCGAGCTGTTGCAGAACGTCTTCAACTCATCGGGCGGCAAATGGACCGACGACCAGAAAGGCGCGGTCGCCGGCAAGTACTGGGGCTACTGCGTCAGCCACGCCACCCGCTATCCGAACGCGCGGCCCGAGAATTGCGACGCCGCCGTGAAGGACGAGGTCGCGAACGATCCGGCGCTCAAGGCCAAGGGCGTGCGCTGCACCTTCCAGGACAATCTGGTCAATGTGTTCGGCAAGGATCCCGAGACCGGCTTTGCCCGCAGCCCGTTCGACAATGTGGGCGTGCAATATGGTCTGCAGGCGCTGAACGAGGGCAAGATCACCTTCGACCAGTTCGTCGAGGTGAACAGCCGCGTCGGCGGCCTCGACATCAACGGCAAGATCGTGGCGAAGCGGATGGTCGGCGACCTGCAAGCGCTGCGCCGGGCCTACCAGACCGGCCGCGTCAATGTCGGCTCGGGCCTCGCTTCAACCGCGATCGTCGACGTGCGCTCGTATGTCGACGGCGCGCCTCCGCCGCCGTTCGATGCGCTCAAGGATGTGGACGTGCATGACGGCTACCACAGCCTGGTCATGCGGGCCCGCCTCCTGAAATATAACGGCAGCGCCGCCAACCATGTGATGCTGACGGCGGCGAGCTATGGGCGCGTGCAGACCGATACCCGCACCGCCGGATCGCCGCTCACGCGGATGAGCGGCGAGGCGCTCGCTCAGCTCGATCGCTGGCTCACCGCGGTAGCCAACGACAAGTCGAATGAGCCACTCGCCAGGAAGGTCGCCGCCCATAAGCCTGCGGATCTGGTGGACGCCTGCTATCCGGCCGTGTCGGGGGCGCTGATCGGTGCGACCGAGAAGGTGACCGACATGGCGCGCTGCAAGGCGCTGTTCCCGTTCGCGGCCGATGCGCGGCTCGCGGCGGGCGCGCCGCCGAGCGACGACGTCTTCAAGTGCGCGCTCAAGCCGGTCGACGCCAAGGACTACAAGCCGGCGCTGACGGCCGACCAGCTTGCGCAGCTTGCGCGCATCTTCCCCGACGGCGTTTGCGACTATGCGAAGCCGGGGGTCGGCCAGGAACCGCTTGCCGGCACGTGGGCGGTCTTCAAGGGTGACGGCGAGTTCGTGATGCTTGAGCCGCGCCGCTGATGCAGCTCGGCGTGTGAGGAGTAAAACACCAATGGATAGCTCATCTGTGGCTCGGAGCGGGATAGCGGTGCAGCCGAAGCCGCGGCGGTTGTCGCGGTGCCCTCTCCCCTTGCGGGAGAGGGCTGCTCGGCGGTTCAGCGGAACGGATTGGGTGAGGGGTAAGGCTGTATCCCCTCACCCATCCGCGCCTGTTGAACGTCCGGCGCTGCCCTCTCCCGCAAGGAGAGAGGGCGCAATAACGCGCGCCAGGTTCTCTGGCGCAGTCGTGATAGGGGCGATCGTCATCGCAGCGTTTCTTGTTGCGCCGCTGCTGCTGCCCTGGCAGGCGCGTGCCGAGCAGCGGGTGCCCGGCTTGACCGGAGTGGATCGCGCCGCTGACGTGGTGCAGGCGCGCCAGCTCCTGATGTCCGGGATCGAGGAGGACATGCAGCCGGTCGACCTCGCGGCCGGCGGCAAGGACTCTGCCCTCGACGAGCTCAAGGCCAATGCCTACCGGATCAATATTATGCTGGCGGCATTCCCGCACCTTTTTCCGCCCCAGACCAGGCCGTCGACAGGTCCCGACGCCCTTTCGACGGCGGCCGCTCCGGAGATCTGGCAGGAGTTCGACGCCTTCTACAGCCAGTCCGAGGCCGCCGCGATGGCCGCCTATGACGCCAGCCAAGCCAGCACGATCGAGCAGTTTCGCGAGCGCGCCGGCAAGCTGCGCGCAGCCTGCGACGGCTGCCATGGCAAGTACATGAAGGTCCAGTCGCCGACACCGCCGTGAACGTTCACCCTAAGGGTTAACGCTCAGCGAGTTGACGGGCCGGTGTCCGGAGGCTTTACTGCGATTTGATCTGTAAAAACAGTAGGGAGGCGCCGTGAGAGCGATTCTGAAGTGCATGTACGCGGCGACGGCGGTTGCAGTCGTCGCGTTGGGCGCGAACCGCGCATCGGCCCAGGCACCGTTCCAGCCACCGTCCCAGGCCTGGGGCCCGGCGGTCGCGGTGAAGGACATCGATCCTGCCATTCGCGCCGCCGCCGAGGTGCTCGGCATTGTCCGCACCCGCGCGCTGGTGATCGGCCAGGTGAACCTGCCGGAATTCGTCGGCAAGGGCACCGTTGTGGATCTCGAGGCTTCCGGCTCCGCGAAGCCCGTCGAAGTCAGCCGATATGCCTATGCCGTCGCGCTCCAAATTCCGGCGAGCCGGCTCGATTTCGAAGGCCCGCAGACGCCTCGAACCATCCGGGTGGTGAAGGGCAACCGGGCCTGGAACGAATCCTGGAACGCCGACAAGACCAAGCTCAGCACCAGCCCGTCCGACAACGCCGCCTACCGGGCGCAGATGATGTGGCTCTCGCCGCACGCCTTCGTGCACGCGGCTGCCTTCGCGTCCGCCAAGAAATGTCTCGACGGCAAGGCCTGCACGACGCCGATCAAGGTCGCGCAGGACAACGGCCGAACCGTCATCGAGGTTGAGATCAATGGCGTGACCTATAAAGGCACGATGGGGGCCGACAAGCGGCCCGAGCGGATCGAGGCCATGGTCAAGATGCCGGGCGGCGCCACCAAGAAGCTCGTGGCGACCTATGCCGAATACCGGACCGGCGAGAAGCCCGACGCTGGCTTCGGCCTGGCCGAAGGCAAGGAAGCCTTGGACAAATATCACTCCGGGACCTATTGGCCGTCGCGCGTCACCCATGAAGTCGACGGCGTCAAGGTCCTCGATCTCACCATCTCCGAGGGCTGGGCCAATCCCTACACGGTGTTCCCCGATCCGGAGCTGTTGGCGAAGGCGCAATAGCGCCGCCGCAACCATGGCGAAGACAGCATATCGAACACTACAGCGAAATAACGAACAAGACAGCGAATAAGGAGAAAGCTGAATGCGCAAGCCTGCACTGTTCGCCTTTCTGACGGCGTTTGCATTCCTCGGGGCCGCGACGACCTATGGTCATCACGCGGTTCAAGCCCAATTCGACGTCACCAAGAACGTCATCCTGACCGGCACGCTCAAGAAGGTTGACTGGACCAATCCGCATGCCTGGTTCCACTTCGATGTGAAGGGACAGGACGGCGCCGTCACCGTCTGGTCGGTGGAGACGATCGGACCGAACGGGCTGCGCCGCCTCGGGATCAGCGACCGGCGGCTGTTCCAGATCGGCAACGAGTACAAGATCGACATCCATCCCGATCGCTCGGGCAAGAGCCTCGGCTTTGTCAACTCGTTCACCTTCCCGGATGGCAAGGTCATCAAGGTCGGGTTCCCCGAGGAAGAGGGCGGCGAGCCGCCGCGCTGACCGCATCGCGCCTACGGACATTCAAGATCTTGTCGCAAGGACAAGGGAGGCATTCATGACGATGAAGCAGTCTCTGCTCAGCATCAGTGTTGCGGCGCTGGCGGCAGCCATCTGGGCGGTGGCGCCGACGCCGATCGAGGCCCAGAGCCCGAACAAGCCCGATTTCAACGGCATCTGGGGCGGCGGCATCGCCAAGCTCACGCCGACCACCTGCCAGCAGAAGGTCGACGCGTTTCCGCAGGACCAGTTCGAGCGGTTCTCGGCCGGCGGCGCCAAGGGCGGCCTGAAGTGGATCACGTTCGAGCAGGATTGCTCGATCCAGAACCGCGGCCGGGTGAACAAGCCGCTGTACAAGCCGCAGTACTGGGAAAAGGTTCGGCTGCACGACTACCACGCCAATGCGGGCGGCCAGTGGACGGAATATGCCGACCCCGAATGGCTCAACCTGCCGCGCGGCGTGCCGCGGCTCGGGCCGCCGAACAAGATCGTGCAGACCGCCGATGAGGTCGTCTTCCTGTACGAGAACCAGAACCAGTTCCGCGCCATTCCGACCGACTGCCGCGAGCACGATCCGGTGCTCAAATACGACCAGTCGTTCAACGGGCTGGCGGTCGGCTGCTGGGAGGGCGATACCCTGGTCGTGACCTCGATGGGCTTCACCGATCGCACCTGGCTGCACTGGAGCGGCTACATCCACAGCAACGAGATGGTCGTGATCGAGCGCCTGCGGCGTGAGGGCGACACGCTCGTCTATCAGGCCACGGTGGAAGACCCGGTGATGTTCATGGAGCCGTGGAAGATGGACACCATCCGGCTCAACCTCAACAAGAACCCGGGCGCGCAGCTGATGCAGGATGTGCCCTATAATGACAAGTCGCTCGGCAACCTGATCGACCCGAACTATCGCGGGTGACATCCGTGCGATACGCGATTGTCAAATTGCCATGGGCGCGTTGTGCGAACGGCACCGCCTCTCCACCGTCATGCCCGCGCTTGTCGCGGGCATCCACGTCTTACTTTTGCGTATGGCAAAGACGTGGATGGCCGGGGACATAAGCGCGTTCACGCGCGTCTTCGACGCGCTATGCCCGGCCATGACGACGCTGTGAGGCATCGTTCAACATCGCTGGCGTTGCCTGCAAAGGGCCGGCGCCCGTGAGGTGGAGAGATACGCGCAGTGGCTACGGTTGGGTCTCGATCGCGCTCCACTGGCTCACCGCCGCCCTCGTGCTGACGATGTGGACGCTGGGGACCATGTCGCAGACGGATGTCCAGGACGACGCCGCCTGGTACGCGCACCTGCACATGAGCATCGGAGTGAGCGCCTATGCGCTGCTGTGGGGGCGGATCCTCTGGCGCCTTGCGGAAGGCCATCCCGGCCCGCATCAAGGCCAGAGCGCGCTGCTCTTTCCGCTCGCGAAGGTTTTCCACTATGGGTTTCTCATCGCGATCGGCGTCATGCTGGTGTCGGGCCCGCTGATGGTCTGGTCGGGCGGCGACGCGGTCGAGGTGTTCGCGTTCGCCATTGCAAGCCCATTCGCGGCATCGCCCGATCTGCACGATCTGTTGCGCCGCATTCACGGGGTCACGTCGTCGCTGATCATCATCGGCGTCGTGCTGCACATCCTGGCCGCGCTCAAGCACGTGGTCATCAACCGGGATGGCACCTTCGACAAGATCATGGTGGCCGATCGCGCGCGGCGCGACGACGTCACGGCCGGCAACGAAGCGAAAGCATGAGGCGATGGAATTTCTGATCTGGCTCGAACATTCGGAATTCTCGGTCTGGCTGCGCGAATCGGATTGGGGTCACCCGGTCACGCTGTGCTTTCACGCCGTCGGCATGGGCCTCGTGGTTGGCATCAGCTTCATGTTCAGCGCGCGCGTGCTGGGCTATGCGAAGAGCTTTCCGCTCGCCGCCTTCGATCAGCTCTTTGGTCTCGCCTGGTTCGGCTTTGCCATGAACGCGGCGTCCGGCGTGGTCCTGC
Organism: Xanthobacteraceae bacterium; assembly: GCA_036845065.1. Taxonomy (GTDB): domain Bacteria; phylum Pseudomonadota; class Alphaproteobacteria; order Rhizobiales; family Xanthobacteraceae; genus VAZQ01. The sequence goes on from DAIUEP010000100.1 coordinate 6,858, forward strand.
TGATTGCCGAGCCGCGGCGCATGCCGGTGGCGCCCGCCTTCCTGATCAAGATGGCCCTGATCGTCTTCGCGGGCTTTTCGCTATGGGCGCTGTCGCGCGCGCTCAGCGGCGTTGAGCGCGCGGCCGGCGCCGATGCGGGCGCACCCGGCGGCGCGAAGGTTGCCGCGATCTTCTCGATCGTGTTCTGGTGCGGCGCGATCGTGGCCGGTCGTCTGATCGGATATACGATCGGGCCGCCGCCGGTCTGATCCGATGGCTGCGATGGACGTGAAACGCCGAGCACAGGTTGGCACGCAATGACAGAAGCGGACATTCTGCACTGGATCAAGGAAACCTCGCTCGGCGTCACCGTGCGGCAAAGCCGGTGGATGTTTGCGGCCGGCGAGACGCTGCATTTCATCGGCCTGTCGTTGCTGGTCGGCGGCATCCTGATCGTCGATCTCCGCTTGCTCGGGTTCCTGCGCCGCATCTCGGTGCGGGCGGCGCTCTCCTTCCTGCCGCTCGTGATCATCGGGTTCGTGATCAATCTCTTGACCGGAGTTTTGTTTTTCGCGGCCGATCCGATGATGTATTGGCCGAGCCCGGCGTTCAGGCTGAAGCTGTTCGTGATTCTGCTGGCCGGCATCAACGCGCTGGTCTTCACGCTGTTCAAGCACAAGCAAGCGCTCGCGCTCGGCGAGGACGATGGTACTACGACTTTCATGAAGGTGACGGCGGGCCTGTCGCTCAGCTTCTGGCTGGTGGTCCTGCTGCTCGGCCGCTTGTTGCCGGCGTTTGAGGGATCGACAAGTTTCCTGTGAGGCGCGTGCCATGATCGACACCGCAATGGCGCTGATGATCGTCTACCGGCTGCTGGCGCTGTTCGTCGCCGTCATGATGGCGGTCGTGCTCTGGCGCGAGCGCGACTGGCGCTCGCAGCTGTTCGCGGCGCTGGTGTTCGTGCCGTTCGTGCTGCGCGCCGCGGGGGTGAAGTAATGGCGACGAGGCTCATGTTCTCGGCTGCGGCGCTCGCGGTTGCGCTTGCGGCCGGCTGGATTTTCCGCTCGATGCAGGAGGCAGAGCCGATCGTCGCTGGTCCGGGCGTGACGGCGCAGCGCCTGCTGAGCGCAAGCGAGCCAAGCCTTGCGGGCGGGCCGGGCGACACGCCGGTGTTCGAGCTTGCCGGTGCGCCAGGCGGCACGATGCTGATCCTGGGCGGCACCCATCCGCAAGAGATCGGCGGCGTGATGGCGGCGATCCTGATGGTCGAGAACGCGCGCGTCAAACAGGGCCGCATCATCGTGGTGCCGCAGGCCAATCGTTCGGGCTTCACCCACACTGATCCGATGGAAGCCTATCTGCACCGCTTCGAGGTCGAGACGCCGGCGGGGCCGCGCTGGTTCCGTGTCGGCATGCGGCTCACCAATCCGGCGCACCAATGGCCCGATCCGGACGTGTTCGTGCACCAGCCATCTTTGGAGCGGATGGTCGGTCACGAGACGCGCAACCTCAACCGCAATCATCCCGGTCTTGCACGCGGCTGGCTGACCGCGCGGGTGAGCCACGCGCTCACCGCGATCGCCAAGGAGGCATCGATCGTCCTCGACCTGCACGAGGCGCAGCCCGAATACCCGGTGATCAACATGATGGTCGCGCACGAGAACGCGTTCGAAACGGCGGCAACCGCGGCTGCCACGCTGCAGGCGCGGCGCATCCCGATCGGGCTGTCCGCTTCCCCGAAGAACCTGCATGGGCTGAGCCATCGCGAATTCGGCGATCACGCCAAGGCGCAGGCGATCCTGACCGAGAGCGCCAATCCGGCCATGGGCCGCTTCCGCGGCCGCACCGGCGAGGCGCTGGTGGTCGAGGGGCGCGACCCCAATTACGTGCGCGCCGCCGCGCTCAAGCGGCTGTTCGTCGGCTTCGACGAGCGCGGCTGGCCGCTCAAGCTGCGGGTCGCGCGCAATCTCGCGTCGATCAAGGAGATCATCGACGCCTTTAATGATCTCAATCCGCAATCGCCGATCGTGGTCGAGAACATTCCCGACTACAATGAGGTGGTCGCGCGCGGGCTGGGCGCGTTCCTGCAGCCGCCGCCGCGCTCCTGAAGCGTTACGTCAGAATGCCGGTCAATTGCCGCGCGAACACGAGCATCAGCAAAGCTGTGACGAGCAGCACCAGCATCGGCGGCCAGGCGCGCCGGACGACTTGGCCGATGCTCGCTCCGCCGACCACGTAGCAGGACAGCGCCGCCGCGATCGCGGTCGGCGGCACGAACTCGGCGAGCGAGGCGACCGCCGACAAAGCCACGACGTTGAGGATCATGTCCTGGCCGATGAACGAGAACGCCGCCGGCACGCCGATGACGTCGCTGACCGACATGGCGGTGAGGGCGCCACCGAGGAGCGGCATGCCAAACGCGAGACTCACATAGTTCCAGGGTGCGGTGAGCGTCATCGTGCTGATCACCAGCCATCCGCGCACGCCGGTGAGCGTCATGATCTGCACCAGGATGCCGACCGTGACGAGCACCGCCGCGAGGTGCAACGGCGTGCCGGTGAAGGTCGCCATCACCACTTTGCGCAGCTCGCCCTTGGGCAGCATCGGCAGCGCGCTAAGGCCGCCGATCACCAGGATCAGGGGGCTAGCCGGGTCGATCACGACCGTGGGAAACAGGCGCACCGCGATCCAGATGACGACGATCAGCACGAGCGGCGCGAAGCCGCGCAGGCCTGCCGCGATATGTCCGTCTGTCTCCGCCAGCGCGGTGCGCGGCGCCGTCGGGCGCTGCCACCAGGTGAACCAGATCAGCGCGGCGCCGGCGAGCGGCAGCGCCAGCGCCAGCAGCGCGCGGCTGGTGTTGGTCCACGGCATGTTGACGCCGTCGGCGATCAGCATCGCGGGCACGTTCATGGGCGGCGCGATCATGCCGGCGGTCGCCATGACGGCGATGAAGGCCGCGATGGTGGCGTCGTCGAAACCGGTCCGGCGCAGCGCTGGCACCGCGATCACGCCGGCTGCGAGTACGGCGACGCCGGAGAGCCCGACGAACATGCCGACTACAAACACTGGCAGCGCGACCAGCGTGAGTAGCGGCAGCACATGGGCGCCGCTCATGCGCATAATCCCGGCCGCTGCCGCGTCAGCCGCGCCGCTTGCGCGCATCATGTGGCCGAAGAACGCTCCCGCAAACAGTGCCAGGACCAGGTTGAGGAAGCCAAAGGAGCCCTCGACGAGATGCCGGAACGGGATGCCGAAATCACCGATCAGCGCGGCCACGGCCGCTACCACGATGAAGGAGAGCGGCAGCGGGGCGCGGAGCATGAAGTGCAGGGCCAGGAACAGCGCGATCGCGACCGCAAAGATCGTCCCCGGCTGCAGACCGAATTCCATTCCGATTCCCCCTTGCAGTCACGGAGCCGACTTTGCCGTCCCCTTGGCCGTCCCCTTGGCCGTCCCCTTGGCCGACCCGTAGATCGCCCTGTTGTTACCCGGAATTGGCAACGGCATGGGGTCATAAGGCAAGCCCCATTCGAGCGCCAGGCGCCGGATGTTGATGATGTGCAGGATCGGCGCGCCCTCGGCCGCGAGCCGCATCGCGAGGCCAGGGGTGCCGTCGCTGCAGGGCGGCGCCTGCCGGGTGAGGCCAGGCGGCAGCTCGTGCGATTCGCGGCAGGAGCCAAGCCCGATCAGCGCGCCGCCCACATTGATCACCACGCCCGGTCGCGCCGCGGCGCCAACGGCGGCGTTGATCTGGGCGAGCAGCGCGTCGATCAGGGCCGCGACCGGCCGCGCCTCGAGGATGGGCACGCCATCGCGCGCGGCGGAGCGGCGCAGCGCTGCGACGCCGACCGGATCCATGCTGCCGCCGACCGCGCCGCCGCCGCCAAGCACGGCGGCGATCGCGCGGGTGCGGATCACATTGCGCTCGCGCAGCGCCGCCAGCATGTCGAGCAGGTTGAGCTCGGGCTCGTTGGCACCCCACATCGATGCGCTCAAGGAGGCGATCACGATCGGGCGCAGACCGAGCGTCTCGCTCGCAGCGATCGCCGCGACGTCGCCGCCCACGAACGAGCCGGAGACGACGATCACCACGGGCGTGCCGCGGGCAAGCCCGAGCGAAGCGATCTGGCGTATGAGCGCGGCCGCAAAGTCCGGGTTGGTGGCGGTGCGCTTGGCCGAAAGCTCGCCGATGGTGGTGGTGATCGGTGTGTACTCCTGGCCGATCATGCCGGTCCGATTGGGGTCGGTCTGCGCGGACGGCGTCAGCCCACGCATCTCCTTCTCGGCGAACAGCACGCGGCTTGCCGCCTGCATGCTGCGCGCCGCCATCAGCATCTCGGCAAACTGCGGATGGATCGGGTGCTGAAGCGCTTGTTCGAGCCCGAGCCACGCAGCGATGCTCAGCGCGGCGGCGGCGGCGAGCCACGCCGGCCGCAGGCGGGACCGCACGCGCGGAGTATCCGCCGCGATGCTCATAGCCGCACCACCAGGATGACGATCAGCCGCGTGAGCGGCGCCGCGATCGCGAGCATCAGCAGGGTCCGTAGCACGCCCTGCCGATCGAACTGATTTGCGAGCAAGCCCGGCACGATCAGGCCCAGCCCGACCCATTCCACGTAGGAAGGGACGAACAGCGGCACCAGCCATTGCGCGCCGACGCTGAGCGTCATCCCGGCGATGAGCGCGACTGCAAAGCGGCGGCTGCCAAAGAGCATCAGGCGTGTGCCGAGCGCGAGCAGGATGCCGTAGCTCGCCAGCGCGACCAGCAGGAACGCGATGAGCGCCAGTGGCCGATCGAGCAGCAGCGCCACATAGCCAGGCACGATGATGCCGCCGGGTGACAGCCCGACGAGCTCGGTGAGCGCGAGGCTGACGACGACGCCAATGATCAGCGCGGCGGTCAGCACGTTAAGCTGCGCCCAGTAAGGTACGCCCGGCCAGCTCGGCGGTGAGGCGGGCGCCAAAGCCCTGGTAGTTGCCGATGCCCCAGATCACGCCTCCGGCCGATGTCGATGCGGCCAGCTCGGCGAGCGCAGTGGCCGGCGCCCGCGCGTGCAATCGCCGGATCGCGTCGGGGCCGAACCCGGCGCGACGGGCGAGGCGGCCGGCGAGCGGGTCGCCGACGACGAACAGCAGAGGCATCGGCACTTGCGCAGCCAGAAATTCGAGAAAGCGCTTCGTGCGCAGCGGCCGGTCGCGCCGAGCGTTGAGAAGGACGACCGGCCGTTCGCCGGCCTCGACGGTCGGCCAGAGCAAGGCAAGTGAGCTGACATCATTGCACGAGAACGCGTTGGCGAAACGGATCGTCCGGCCGTCGACGTCGAGCGTGCGCTCGAGAAAGCCGCCGGGATCGGGCGCGGCCGCCGCCATTGCGGGTCCGGCGACCGCGGCCGGCACGCCATGCGCCGCGCAGACCGCCAGCGCGAGCGCGCGGTCGGCCTCGATCGGCGCAAGGCCAGCCGTGTCCACGATCGTGACAGCGGTGTCGCACGCCTTGGCGCGGGCCAGCAAGTGCGCGCTGGCCGCCTCCGCGCCGACCACCAGTTGACCGTTGGCGCACATTGACCATGACAGTGCTTGCGCGCTCGCTTCGGCATCCTCGCCGACATCCTCGAGATGATCGGCCCGCGCGTTGGTGATGACCGTCGTCGTGGCCTGGATCAGGTGGCGCTCGCTGGCATAGACGAATTCCGGGCGGATCGCCATGCATTCGACCACGATCGTGTCAGCGTGAAGCTCCGCGGCGCGAGCCACGAAGCGAATCTGCTCGCGCACCGACGCGGGGCCGCGGCGCGGCCAGGCGTCGTCGCGGCCATCGGGCAGGATCAGCCGCGGCTCGGAGCCGGTCGTCTTGGCGACGACCCGGCGCCCGCCGGCGCGCAGACCGGCAGCGATCAGCCGCGTTGTGGTAGACTTGCCGCGGGTGCCGGCGACGTGGATGCGCACCGGTATCGTGCGCAGCGTGCGGCGATGCCGCCATGCGACCAAGCCAAACCAGAGCACGCAGACCGCAAACGCCGCCAG